>NZ_RCOC01000070.1:0-53449 GCF_004307515.1 Pseudomonas sp. Sample_14
GCGTGAAGGAGATTCACGAGTCGTTTAAATACAGCAACTCGGGGCTTGGCCCGGCGTCCCAAATGATCATTGCGATCGTGATGGCTGCGGTTGTTGGACCGGCAGCTTTGACGGCGATGAGTGGGATGGGCACGTTCTGGGCGGCATCTTATGCTGCTGTAGCTACCGGAGCAGCGACAAATGCCGCCACCAGTTTTATCAATAACGGTGGCAACCTTGGCGCTGTATTCAAAGATGTAACGTCTTCTGATGCGCTGGCTGGCTATGTTATTTCAGGAGTAACTGCTGGCCTGACGGCGGGCTACTTCGACAGCATTCTCAAGACCACAACAAATCCGATAACCGGCCAAGTCATGACTGACTTGAGCAGTCTGGAAGGCATTGGCCGTTTCGCCGGTAACCAGCTGCTGCAGAACATGACTTCCACTGTTTTGGGCGCGACTTTCGGTCAGTACGCGGATTTCGGTAATGCGTTGACGGGCGCTCTGTTGAGTACTCTGAACGCGGCGGCATTCAATGCTGTAGGCGATTTTGCTGCTAAACAGGGCTGGAAAGACGGCAGTCTCGAAAAAATCGCATTGCACGCGGTTGTTGGAGGGTTGCTGACTGAAGCTGCGGGTGGCGATTTCAAAACGGGTGCATTGGCGGCGGGTGCAAATGAGGCTCTGGTTACACAGTTGGCGACGCTGGTCAAGAACGACAGCAACCTGTTGTCGATGTCCTCCCAACTAGTGGGTATCGCTGCGGCAGCCGTAAGCGACGGTAACCTTCAAGAGGGCGCGACTATTGCGAAGGACGCTACTAACTACAACTACCTTATGCACCACGAAATCGTGGAAATGCTGGATGAGCAGGCAAAATGCGCATCCGAGACGTGCAAAGCAGAAGTGCGAGAGCGTTATGCCAATCTGGATGAGCAGCGAAATGCGGAGTTGGGTAGCCTCTGTCAGAAAAACTTGAGTGCCTGCAAGCAGCTTTCGGATCAGCTCCTAGCCGATCAGCCAAAAATTCGCGAACTGGCAGAGCAGCTGAGGCTCAGTGGGGATATATGTGCAGCTGCAAACGTAGGCTGGATCATTACGGAGAATAACCAAACTGCGCAAAACACGATCATCAGAGAGATTGTAGTTCAGCGTGATGGTGAAAGCGCCGCGTTTTGGGCAGATGCCGCAGGCGTAGCCGCAGATGTCGCGGGCGGTGGTAAACCGGGCGGTAGCAAAGGAACGACCAAAAACAGCGCTTCTCATTCACCAGATGTCGACGGTAATCTTGGTGGGTCTGGAGGCGTAAAGGGCGCGGGTGATATTGTTGTGCGCAGCGATGACGATTTCAGTGCCACCGTGAATGGAAACGGAAAACCGAAAGCGCATCTTAACGAAAATGGCGATTTAGTTCCGCCAAATATAGACGGGACCGGTAGCGTTCAATCACATGTACGCGGTGGTAACGCTGAAAACTCGCCGTATATTTCTGTTACCGACCCGAGCACAACGTCAAACCCAAAAGATTACGGTACGAACAAAATTGAGATTGACGTAAAAAGATTGCAACAGGACATTGATTCCGGTGTATTGCCAAACACTAAATTTTTGACAAATCAGGAAGTGACAACGGAGTTGCAGACGAAAGTCGATGCGGCGCGTGATAAATTTACGAACAATCCCACGCCAAAAAATCAAACCTCATTAGACAGAGCAGAGACAGATTTGGCAAGCGCTGCGAGGGATGGGGAATGTTTGATCAAAGGTTGTGTTCCGGCTGACTACATTAAACCGGTGAAAAAATAGGTGAAGGCGATGGATCCCAAAACATACGAACTGCTCAATGGTATTCCGGAACACGCCGATTACGCTGTGGAGGCGGGTGACCTTGACCGAGAAGACATTTCAGAAGAAAGAATGGCCGCAGTGAGGCAACTGCTCAACAGTGGGAATGAAATGGAGCGTTTTCAGGCTTCTAAACTTCTCACCAGCTGGGGCGTCCATAACGGCTTGATAGTGCTGGAAGAATATATGCGTCGCCCAGAGATTATTGAGGGTATTTATACCCATAGACTCCATGGGTACGATGATACATATCGGCATATATTGATGGCAGTGACGATGTATTTCGCAAATGCCGCTGAGGTCAGTGGAAAGGAATTAGCGAGGCGTCAGGTATATGATGTGCTTTCAAAAATAATCGCTCTGGCCAACGAGAGGCCTTTTGAAATATCGGAAATATATTCTTTCGTGCATCGTGAAAAGTATTCAGAGTACCTACCGCTGCTGAAGCAGCATTTGATCGCAATGGTTGAACATCCGGAACTTCATCGGTGGAAAATCAAGGATGCCATTGGTTTGATAATGGAATTTGACGCTGATTTTGTCAGAGCCTTATTGTCTGAGAAAAATAAAATTCTGGAAAATTTTGTGAAAAAATAAAAAATCAAATTTTCTGTGAAAAAGAATAGGTGGGGGTAGGTCACGTTTAGAAAACACTCTAAAAACTTGGTCTGTCCCCATTTCTCACTATTGAAGGCGGGTCTGACATTTATAATCATTTTTTTGGGGCGGTAGCCCGTCTAATTACAACCCGGTGAAGGACGCATTTTCCTACATTCCCGGAGGGTATGGCCCTGCAGTATATAGTGGCGGGGATCTTGTGTTTTCAGTTAGAGCAGGTTTTGTAAAAGTATCTTTGAAAGTCATCGCTGCGGATGGCCTCAGGTGAACTTCCTTGTTTGGTGTGACTGTGGTGCGAAATAAAAAATATTGTGCTTTAGCTGATTATGTACTTAAGTCTGGCAGGGTTCGTTTGGACTGTATTCATGACGATTACTTTAGTTATGGTTTTCTTGTTGATGGCTGTTATGTATTTGTTTTTTGAACCGGATTTTGAAATGGTGTTTAAATAGTTGTGCCTGCCGTTGTCTATTCTCATGTCTGTATATTGGGCTTCCAGCAAACTTTCAAAAATCAAAGATTATGTTGAAGGGGCGTAAAGGGGCGGAACACGAGGCTGATCGAGCATTGGTTAGCTCGCTCCCTGGTTACTTGTCTCGATGACTTACGTTAGATAAAATGATTGATGATTTTTCATGAGTGTCTTTAAGACTTAGAGTCAGAAGTGGTTGACCAGATTAGTGCCGCGACCAATGGAAGTAATGTTTTTGGCGGCCCAAAGTTTGCTGTTGAAGTCGAGGCAATGATCGGTCGTCGTGTGCAGCGAGGGAGCCCGGGACGGCCGAAAAAATCTACCATTTAGTAAAAGGTGGGCTGTCCCCCTTTTTCCCAAGAAGAATTTTTAGAGTTTAAGAAATGACCATTGATCAAGAAGTTTTTGATGACCTGTGGGACGGCAAAAAAAGTATCGGTTTTTTTGTTCAGTCAGCTCAGTGCTACTGGGTTGTTGATGAAAAACGTAATTTTACGCTTGACGTTGACAAGAGTCTTAGAGCGTCATTGAGTAACGGAACTATGACGCAAGAGCAATACGAACGATCCTGCCTGAAATTCAGGAATGGAATCTTGAAGATGACAGCTGAGAACTTTCCTTCGTATCTTCAAGGGCCGAGTGTGAAGATTTTGTTGTCTTCCGAATTGCAAGGCTTTATTGGGGCTGAGTCGGATGTTTTCGAAAGAATTGAAAACTACTATCTCACAGGCGAAGGTCTGGATTCGGAATTGTTCAAAAATGCAAATGTCATACGCTCGCGGCTTCCTCTGTTTTACGTGAATTTTGATCGAAAGATTTTCATGCATGTGGATGACGGTCGATTTCATGAGGAGTATGTGCATCCGGGTTGGATTGCTGAATCTGGCGATTTCAGCTACTTGATTCCGTCACGAGAAAAGTATTGGGTGGATGCAGGTAAAGATTTTTGGAAAGTCCGTTTTTTATAAACTAAATGCTGATATTTAATATATTGGAGGGTAAATTGGCGCAGGCCACCTTTGAATCACCTTTCAATTCGTGTCGAACGTAAAAAAAGCGAAAAAAAGGGGACCGTCCCCTTTTGTCACCGGCGGCGGTACAAAAGGCGCTAGGAGTAACATTGAAATGATTTACGGCGATCCGTTTATATTCTCAATTCAGTTTGATGTAGTGAGGGATTGGACTGATTCAAGTTGTTTCTGGGTAAACGGCTTGTTTTCGTTGTTTGTTGGTGGGGAAAGGCTCCTTGATGTCGTGGATGTCGTCGAACTTAAAACTGCCGTGAACTTCTACGCAAAAATGGAATTTGAAAATATAGAGGAGGGCGATTCAGCGATTTCTGCAAAAGAATTATTTGCTTCCGCGCATCGTTATTTCTTCAAAGGGGAGTCCGCCATTTTAGAAGGCGTGCAAGATATGACGTGCACCTTCTTGGGGGACGCCGGTCTGTTTATTTATTTTCAAAAAACGGAGCATGCGGACAGGCTGGTCTGGAGTAAAGACTTTGGCAACCTTGTCCATGAGGCGTCGCTGCCTCGGGGGGCAGTGAATGGCGTAATTGAAGGTATTGATGAATTTTAGAGTTCGCAGCGGCATGGATGGGCAGAATGTCCTGATGTTCAAGTCCATTACTGTCTTTTGACTTTATTTAATGGTGGTTGTAGCGGGGCAGGTTTGTTGAGCCCGACAAATCTGGCCGCTACTCTTTGAAAGGGTAATAAAAATTGATTAAACCCGGACTTTTGCTGCCTTTTGTTTTCCTGATTGCAGGCTGCCATTCCAACGTCAGAGACTCTTCCCCCAGTCTTTTAAAGGAGGGTGTCCAACTTCAGCAAAAAACGGTAACACCAGATGCACAACACGCCAAAATCATCATGAAAGCGACAGGTTACACATACCCTGTCGAGTTCTCGGTTCGCCAGGCTTCAGATCCCGATCGGCGAATGGAAGTGCTGGGTACTGTGGTGGATTCCGGGCGGGGCGAGGTATTCGGCTGGATCGCCAAAGTCAGCGAAGCGGCCAATAGCGCCACGTTCAAGCACTTCCCTCAGTTGGAAACGCAAGCCAATGCCGACGAACCTTTCGAGGTGTCGGGGCGTTCCAACGGCATGGGCACTGGCAATACTTATAGCTGCGGGCCGCTGAACAGTACTTTTACCCCGGAGCGAAGCAAGGTCTACCTGGTGGAGTTTCAGTTTGTTGGGCAGGCTTGCGAGCAGCATGTTTACGATGTCACCCGGCCGGGTCAGCGTAGCCTCATCGGAACCTGAGCCATTTGAAATTAAATATTCATTTCCCTGACAACCTGATCTCCGATGACTTGCTCAGACAGCAACGGATTCCGTGTATTTGCAAGGTTTCAACGCAATTCGAAATTTCCTTCTCGGATACAGTCCCTGAATCATCCGGGATCGTATCGGGCTTGAGTCGTGAGGAACTGGAACGACGTGCGGTCGCCGGGGCGGGTGGTCAATACACCCACTATGCCAATGGTCTGATTACCTTGGGTAAAATTAGCGAAGGCTTGTACCAGATCATTGATCTTGAAATGTTCTACCGAAGTTTTGGTTGGTGCGCCGTTTTCCGAGATGGCCAATACGCACCCGCTGGCAATTTTTGGGACGACGAGCCGACGTAAAACTAAAACGCCCCGAACTCTGCCGGGGCGTTTTCATTTACCGGGCCGAGCCAGTAGGGGGTTACCGAAACGCCGGCACCACATCCCTGATAAACAACTCCAGCGATTTCTTCTTCTCTTCATGCGGCAAGCTGTTGTCACACCAGAAACTGAACTCATCCACCCCCAGTTCCTGGTAGTACTTGATCCGCGGAATGATCTCTTCCGGCGTGCCGATCATCGCGGTCTTGTGCAGGCTCTCCAGCTCAAACTCCGGACGTCCGGCAAACTTCTCTTCCGGGCTCGGCGCGAGGAAGCCATTGACTGGTGTTTGCTTGTTGCCGAACCAGGCATCGAACGTGCGATAGAAACGTGAGATGGCTTTCGCGCCGACCTTCCAGCCGTCCGGGTTATCAGCGGTGTGCACGTGGGTGTGGCGCAGCACCATCAATTGTGGGCGCGGTACGTCTGGGTTGTTGTCCAGTGCGGTCTGGAATTTGTTCTTCAGGTCGAGGACTTCTTCGTCGCCTTTCATCAATGGCGTGACCATGACGTTGCAGCCGTTGGCGACGGCGAAGTTGTGCGAATCCGGGTCGCGGGCGGCGATCCACATGGGTGGGTTGGGCTTCTGGATCGGCTTCGGCACGCTGGTGGAGGTGGGGAATTTCCAGATGTCGCCGTCGTGGGCGTAGTCGCCTTGCCACAGGGCGCGGACCACCGGGACCATTTCGCGCAGGGCCTGGCCGCCGCTGGAGGCGGGCATGCCGCCGGCCATGCGGTCAAATTCAACCTGATAGGCGCCGCGCGCGAGGCCGACTTCCATGCGGCCGTTGCTGATGACGTCGAGCAGGGCGCATTCGCCGGCGACGCGTAGCGGGTGCCAGAACGGCGCGATGATGGTGCCGGCGCCGAGGTGGATGGTGGTGGTTTTTGCTGCGAGGTAGGCCAGCAGCGGCATCGGGCTTGGGGAAATGGTGTATTCCATGGCGTGGTGTTCGCCGATCCACACGGTGCTGAAACCGCCGGCCTCGGCCATCAGGGTCAGTTCGGTCAGGTCTTCGAACAATTGGCGGTGGCTGATGCTTTCGTCCCAGCGTTCCATGTGTACGAACAGGGAAAATTTCATGACGCTACCTCGAGTCTTTTGTAATTGGCCGGTCGTGTGCGGGCCTGTCGAACTGACGTGAACGCGTTGCGCTCGCGAGTCTTCTCACCATTCAAGCACGCCTTCGAGGACGGCTGTTCGGTTGATTGAATATTGGTATACCATAATACGGAATATCCGCAAAATATTTCTGACCGACACTTCGAACAAGGAAGGCGCAAGCAATGAACATAAAACAAAAACTGACTCTGGCGTTTGCGGTAATCGCCAGCCTGCCGGTGTTACTGGTGGCAGCGCTGATCATCCTCAATGTCCGCGAGGGCGCGCGCGACACCTTTACCGACAGCACCGGGCGCGAGGTGCGTCAGGTGGAAAACGCGATGCAGCTGTTTTTCGAGGGCATCAGCCAAAACGTTGCCTATCTGGCCGAGCATCCGCAACTGCAGAGCATCGACACCAGCCTCAAACGCTACCTGAGCAGCGACGCCGCGCAAGTGCCGATGGGGCCGCAGGATCAACAGCTGTTCAAGCTGTTCGACGGTCTGGCCAAGGCGCACCCGGCTTACACTTATCTATCTGTCGGCACCGAGCAGGGCGGTTACCTGTTCTGGCCGGGCGATGCGAAGTTGGCGAACTACGATCCGCGCACCCGGCCCTGGTACAAAACGGCGATGGCCAACCCCGGCAAAACCCTGCGCACCGAGGCCTATTACTGGGCGGCGGATGACGTGGTGCTGGTGAGCACCGTGCGCAGCTTCAACAACCAGTTGGGCAGCAATGCCGGCGTGGTCAACATCGATGTGTCGCTCAAGCAATTGACCGACCTGGTCAAGCAGATCCGCCTCGGCGAGAGCGGTTATCTGATGCTGATGGAAGCCAACAACACCGTGCTGGTCGACCCGAGCGATCCGGCGCACAACTTCAAGAAACTCAGCGATCTCGGCGACGGTTATCAGCAACTGGCCGAGGCGGGCAAAGGGCTGGTCGAGGTGCAACTGGCCGGCGAGGATTACATGGCGCTGGTCTGGCCGTCGCAGGCGTTGGGCTGGCGGTTTGTCGGCTTGGTCAAGGCGAGCGAAGTGATGGCCGGGGCGACGCATTTGACCTGGCTGATCGGCGCGATCGCTGTGGTTTGCGCACTGTTGTTTGCAATGGCCGGCGCGTGGTTTGCCGGGTTGATGGTCAAGCCGATTCGTGGTGTCGCCAGCGGACTCGAAGGCATTGCCCAGGGCGAGGGCGATCTGACTGCGCGACTGGAAGTGCGCGGGCAGGATGAAACCGCGCAACTGGCCGGCTGGTTCAATCAGTTTCTGGAAGCGATTCGTACGTTGATTCAGCGCATCGGCCAGGCAGCGGGGCAGATTCACAGCAGCTCTGGCAGCGCCACCGAGGTCTCGGCGGAAATGGCCGACGTCGCTTCACGTCAGCGCGAGGCGGTGGACATGGTGTCGACCGCGTTTCACGAAATGGTCGCCACGTCCAACGAGGTCGCGCGTTCGTGCAGTCAAGCGGCTGATTCAGCAGACAACGGTCAGCGTCAGGCACACACCGGGCAGCAGCAGATCGATGCGGCGGTGAGCAACGTCGGGCGCTTGAGTCAGGAGATCGGCCACAGTGCCGAGTCGATGCAGCAACTGGAGCAGGACAGCAACGACATCCAGTCGATCCTCGGCACGATTCGCTCGATTGCCGAGCAGACCAATCTGCTCGCGCTGAACGCCGCCATCGAAGCCGCGCGCGCCGGTGAACAGGGCAGGGGCTTTGCCGTGGTCGCCGATGAAGTCCGGGCGCTGGCCAAACGCACCTCGGATTCCACCGGTGAGATTGACGCACTGCTCGGCAATCTGGCGCGGCGTACCCACCAGATGGGCAAGCAGATGCACGCCAGCCTCGAGGTCTCGCAGGAAACCGTGGTGTCGATCAACGAGGCGCGGGCGAGTTTTGAATTGATCCGTGAATCGGTTGACGTGATCCGCGACATGAACACGCAGATCGCCACGGCGGCGGAGGAACAGCATCAAGTGGCGGAAGACATCAATCGGCACATCAGCCAGATTCATGGCGATGCGCAGTTGGTGGCGAGCCTGGCGGATTCGACTCGGCAGGATGCGCAGAACCTCACGGCGTTGTCGCAGACGTTGAATCAGTTGGTGAGCCGGTTTAGGACCTGACACGGTCGCCCAGGCAACACCAAGACCTGCGGGAGCGAGCCTGCTCGCGAAGGCGTCGGGTCAGTCAAAAATGTAACAACTGACCCATCGCTTTCGCGAGCTGGCTCGCTCCCACATGGGATATCCGAGATCTGGTGAAATCACGCCACAACCGGCAACGCGCCCATCTTGCCGTGGCAATACACCAGCGGTCCGGCGACTTGCTCGGGGACGATCAGGTTCTTCACCGCACCGACCATGATCGCGTGGTCGCCACCTTCGTATTCACGCCACAACTCGCACTCGATCACCGCCGTCGCATTGGCGAGGATCGGGTTGCCCAGTTCGCTCAACGTCCACTCGATGCCCTGCGCCTTGTCCTTGCCTTTGCGCGCGAAGGCATAGGCCTCGCTTTGCTGCACGCTGGACAACAGGTGAATCGCAAAGTGTTTGTTCTTGATCAGCACGGGATAGGAGTCGGAGCTGTAGTTGGGGCAGAACAGCACCAGCGCCGGGTCCATCGACAGCGAGCTGAACGCGCTGGCGGTCAGGCCGACGATCTGACCGTCGTCGTCCAGCGTGGTGATGACGGTGACGCCGGACGGGAACGAGCCCATGACTTGTTTGTAAATGGCAGCATCGATCATTGGGTGGTCCTCGGGTGGTGTGACGCGGTTTTTATGGATTGTAGGTCTGATGGTATACCGTAATACATATCTTGCAAGAGCTTTTCTGGTGAACCGATAAACGTGCCACTTTCGTCGGAAACTCAGTTTTTACGGGGCGTTCAGCTAGCCGGTCAGGGGTGGGATCAGCGAGGATAGCGGATCAGACAGCGACAGAATCAGCGGATCAGGCTTGTGCAAAGTTTGGAATACCATAATATGGTCTGCATCTGAGGGGCGACCCAAGAGTCCTCCCGGTTTGGCTTCATACAAAGATAAAAACAGACAAACTCGAGTTCATGCATATGTCCCAGATGTCCCGGCAAGATCCGTTGATCGAGAATCATACGGTCGATTACGTCCCACTCGCGGAACGCCACGGGAAGGCCCGCGATCTGTTCACTCTTTGGTTCAGCACCAACATCGCGCCACTGCCCATCGTCACCGGCGCCATGGTGGTTCAGGTGTTCCATCTGAATCTGTTCTGGGGGCTGCTGGCGATTGCGCTGGGGCATATGATCGGCGGCGTGGTGATTGCGCTGGCCTCGGCGCAGGGTCCGCGCATGGGCATTCCGCAAATGGTCCAGAGTCGCGGTCAGTTCGGTCGTTATGGCGCACTGCTGATCGTGTTCTTCGCGGCTCTCATCTACATCGGTTTCTTCATTTCCAACATCGTGCTAGCCGGCAAATCCATCGTCGGCATTGCGCCGTCAGTGCCAGCGCCGCTGAGCATTCTGATCGGCGCGCTGGCCGCCACCGCGATCGGTGTGATCGGCTACAACTTCATCCATACGCTCAACCGCATCGGCACCTGGGTGATGGGCGGCGCATTGCTCGCAGGCTTCATCTACATCTTCGCCCATGACTTGCCGGCGGACTTCCTGACGCGCGGCAGTTTCAACCTCTCCGGCTGGCTGGCGACGGTGTCGCTGGGGATCATCTGGCAGACCAGCTTCTCGCCATACGTCTCCGACTATTCGCGTTATCTGCCAGCAGACATCGGTATCGCCAAACCCTTCTGGGCGACGTATCTGGGCGCGACGCTGGGCACGATTCTGTCGTTCAGTTTTGGCGCGGTGGCAGTGCTGGCGACGCCGGAAGGCACTGAAGCGATGGCGGCGGTCAAGCAGTCCACCGGCTGGCTGGGGCCGATTCTGATGGTGCTGTTTCTGCTCAACATCATCAGCCACAACGCGCTCAATCTGTATGGCGCGGTGTTGTCGATCATCACCTCGATTCAGACCTTCGCCAGCCAGTGGACGCCGAGCATCAAGGTGCGCGTGGTGCTGTCGAGCGTGATCCTTGCCGGATGCTGCGTGGTCGCCCTCGGTGCTTCGGCGGATTTCATTTCCGAGTTCATTGGACTGATTCTCGCGCTGTTGCTGGTGCTGGTGCCATGGGCGTCGATCAACCTGATCGACTTCTACCTGATCAAGCGCGGCAACTACGACATCGCCTCGATCTTCCGCGCCGACGGTGGCATCTACGGGCGCTTCAACCTGCACGCGATCATTGCCTACTTCATCGGCATCATCGTGCAACTGCCGTTTGCCAACACCTCGCTGTACGTCGGGCCATACGCCAATCTGGTGGAAGGTGCTGACCTGTCGTGGCTGGTTGGCCTGGTGGTAACGGTGCCGCTGTATTACTGCCTGGCAACTCGCGGTCAGGCGCAGCAGAGCAGGGCGGCCAGACTCGGCTATACCGACTGATCCCAACGGCAACACAGCAATGCCCGGCCCAGCGCCGGGCATTTTTGTTTGCGCATTTCAGCGGTCAAGCAAATTGGCCATATCGATCCCCTTTTGGCCTGCCGCCTACTGTCATCGCGCTACGCTGTCAGCAAGAATCGAAACCATAACAACAGGCTCGACCTTTTTTGCCCTTGGCTATCGTTACAGCCACTGCCGTGTACAGAACATAAAAACCATCGATCTCACGTCGCATTCGGGGAAACAACCATGGTCACGATCAAACGCATTCTGGGCGCCACCGTGTGTGGCCTGACGCTGCTGGCCAGCGCCGTCCAGGCCGAGCAGCGCGAACTGCGGGTGTACAACTGGGCGGATTACATTCTGCCGTCAGTGCCCAAGGACTTCGCCGAGCAAAGCAAGATCAAAGTGACCTGGGACACCTTTGACACCAACGAATCCCTGGAAGCCAAACTGCTCACCGGCAACTCCGGTTACGACCTGGTGGTGCCGTCCAACCAGTTCATCGAAACCCAGATCAAGGCCGGCGTGTTCCAGAAACTCGACAAGTCGAAATTGCCGAACTGGCAGCACCAGGATCCGGCGTTGCTCAAGTTGCTCGACGCCAACGACCCCGGCAACCAGTACGGCGTGCCGTACATGTATGGCACCGTGCTGATCGGCTTCAACCCGGCCAAGGTCAAGGCCGCCCTGGGCGAAAATGCGCCGGTGGACAGTTGGGATCTGGTGTTCAAGCCCGAGAACATGGAAAAGCTCAAGGCCTGTGGCGTGGCGATGCTCGATTCGCCGTCGGAAATTCTGCCACTGGCCCTGCATTACCTCGGCCTCGACCCGAACAGCCAGAACCCGGCGGACTATGAAAAGGCCAAGGCCTTGATGATGAAGATTCGCCCGTATGTGACCTATTTCAACTCGGCCAAATACATGACCGACATCGCCAACGGCGACATCTGCGTGGCGATCGGTTATTCCGGCAGCTTCTACCAATTCGGCAATCGCGCCAAAGAGGCGGGCAACGGCGTGGTGGTCGACTGGCGTCTGCCGAAGGAGGGCGCGCCGATCTGGTTCGACACCTTCGCCATTCCGAAGAGCGCTAAGAACGTCGCCGAGGCCCACGAATTCCTCAACCACTTGCTCGACCCGAAAGTGATCGCACCGATCAGTGATTTCCTCGGTTACCCGAATGCCAACAAGGACTCGATGCCGCTGGTCAACAAGGACATCACCGACAACCCCAACCTGACCCCGACCAGCGAGGCGCTGAAAACCCTGTACGTGGTGCAACCGTTGCCGCAGAAAATGGAGCGGGTGCGCACGCGGGTGTGGACCAGTATCAAGTCCGATAAATAAGAGCACCGCACTTCAAATGTGGGAGCGAGCCTGCTCGCGAAAGCGGTGTGTCATTCAACTCCTACGTTGAATGATCCGGCGTATTCGCGAGCAGGCTCGCTCCCACAGGTGGGTTGGGTTGTGTCATTCGGTGCGGCGTTCTGCCTCGCGGCTGGTCACCAGGCTCAACAGCACCGACCCGAGAATCACCGTCCCGACGATTGCCAGCGACCATTCCACCGGCATGTGGAACCACGGCATCAGCACCATCTTGCCGCCGATGAACACCAGCACGATCGCCAGCCCGTATTTGAGCAGGTGAAAGCGATCAGCCATGTCCGCCAGCAGGAAGTACAACGCACGCAGGCCCATGATCGCGAAGATGTTCGAGGTGAAGACAATGAACGGGTCGGTGGTGACGGCGAAGATCGCTGGAATGCTGTCGACGGCGAACATCAAGTCGCTGGCCTCGATCAGCACCAGCACCAGGAACATCGGCGTTGCCCAGCGCACGCCGTTTTGCAGGATGAAAAACTTCTCGCCGTGAAAGCCACTGGTGATGCGCATATGCCCGCGCACCCAGCGCAGTAACGGATTCTTTTCCAGATCCGGTTGATGATCAGCGAACACCAGCATCTTGATCCCGGTGATGATCAGGAATACACCGAAGGCATACAGCAGCCATTCGAACTGCGACACCAGCCACACCCCGGCAAAAATCATGATCGCGCGCATGACGATCGCGCCGAGCACGCCGTACAGCAGCACTCGTCGCTGCAATTCCGGTGGCACGGCGAAGTAGCTGAAGATCATTACGAAGACGAACATGTTGTCGATCGACAGCGACTGCTCGATCAGATAGCCGGTGAGAAATTCCAGGGTTTTCTGTCGGGCGATTTCACCACCGAATTCACCGTGCAGATACCACCAGAGCAACCCGGCGAAGCTCAGCGCCAACAGGCACCAGGCAATCACCCAGGCCGACGCTTCCCGCACCGACACCCGGTGCGCCTTGCGCCCACCGAAGACAAACAAGTCCAGGGCCAGCATGGCCAGAACGAAGACGATGAAGGCGCCCCACATCCAGGGTTCGCCGATATTGATGTTCGTGGCAGGCATGGCACGCTCCCCTGTCTTTTTATTTGCAGCAAGCACATCTCCTGTGGGAGCGAGCCTGCTCGCGAATGCGGTGGAACAGTGAAGTTGAGGTTGCTGACCCACCGCGTTCGCGAGCAGGCTCGCTCCCACAGGGATCATCTTCTCTTCTCGATCAAAGTCAGACGGGGCCATGCTAGCGACGGATCAGGAGCAAAGAAAAATCGTTTATTTCTGACTGACAGTTCGGCAAAAACGAAGTGTTAGCGGAAAAACTCCCCCGGCGTCTCACCAAACTGCTGACGAAACGCGGCGATAAACGCCGAGGTCGAGTCGTATCCACAAGCCAGTGCAACGTCGGTGACACGCTCGCCTTTTTCCAGCGGGGTCAGGGCCCCGAGCAAGCGCAGGCGCTGGCGCCAGGCGCGGAAGGTCAGGCCGGTGTCGCGCAAAAACAGGCGCGTCAGAGTCTTTTCGGTGACACCGAATTTTTCGCTCCAGTGGCTCAGGGTGGTCTGCTGCTCCGGGTGTTGCTCCAGGCTCTGATAGATCTGCTTCAAGCGCGGGTCTTGCGGCAGCGGCAGCATCAAGTCGATGGTCGGCGCGTCGGCCAATTGATCAAGGATCACCTGGGCCAAGCGTCCGTCAGGGCCGCTTTCGTCGTATTCCACTGGCACCTGACTGAAGGCGCGAATCAACTCCCTGAGCAGATCGCTGACGCCGAGCACATGGCAATGCTCGGCGGCCCAACCGGTGACGCTGCTGTCGATGTACAGGCTGCGCATTTCCGTATGCGGTGCGCTGAAAACCCGGTGCGGCACGCCGGCCGGAATCCACACCGCACGCTCCGGCGGCGCGACGAATCGGCCGGCGCTGGTCTGCACTTCGAGCACGCCCTGAATCGCGTAGGACAACTGCACCCACGGATGACTGTGGCGGCGGGTGAGGGCGCGATTGGGCAGCGATTCGGTGCGTCCGTACACGGGGCGCGGCAGGCTGGGCAACCCGGGAACACTGCGGCGGACGCTTTTGCTATGTCCTTTAGGCGGCATCTTGCGGCTCTTCGGCGTTAGTCGGTAATTGCCAGTCACGTTAGAGTCGTCGGCACGCACTGGCAACCCCCGGATGAATCTCATGACGCGCCCACGTTTTCTGCCCGATAACTTCACGCTGACCTTGATCGGCGTTGTGCTGCTGGCGAGCTTCCTGCCGGCCAGCGGCCAAGTCGCGGTCGGCTTCGGCTGGCTGACCAACATCGCCATCGCCCTGCTGTTTTTCCTGCACGGCGCCAAGCTGTCGCGCGAATCGATCATCGCCGGCGCTGGCCACTGGCGTCTGCATCTGCTGGTGTTCGGGCTTACCTTCGTGCTCTTCCCGATTCTCGGTCTGGCGCTCAAGCCGCTGTTGTCACCGCTGATCGGTGATCAGCTGTACATGGGCATGCTCTACCTCTGCGCATTACCGGCGACCGTGCAGTCGGCCATCGCGTTCACTTCGCTGGCGCGAGGCAATATTCCGGCGGCGATCTGCAGTGCGGCGGCGTCCAGTCTGTTCGGGATTTTCCTTACACCGCTGCTGGTGACGTTGCTGCTCAACGTCCACGGCGACGGCGGCTCGACCCTCGATGCGATCGTCAAGATCAGTGTGCAATTGCTCCTGCCATTCATTGCCGGGCAGATCGCCCGCCGCTGGATCGGCGCGTGGGTAGGGCGCAACAAGAACTGGCTGAAATTCGTTGATCAGGGTTCGATTCTGCTGGTGGTCTACGGCGCATTCAGCGAGGCGGTCAACGAAGGGATCTGGCAGCAGATTCCGTTGTTCGAGTTGCTCGGCCTGGTGGTGGTCTGCTGCATCCTGCTGACGTTGGTTCTGGTGGCATCAACTCTGTTGAGCAAAGCGTTCGGCTTCAATCAGGAAGACCGCATCACCATTCTGTTCTGCGGTTCGAAAAAGAGCCTGGCCACCGGCGTGCCGATGGCGCAGGTACTGTTTGCCGGCAGCACTATCGGCGTGCTGATCCTGCCGCTGATGCTGTTCCACCAGATTCAACTGATGGTCTGCGCGGTGTTGGCCCAGCGTTATGCGCGCCGGCCGGAGTCGGTGCCGGAGCTGATGGCGCAGGTTGATCCGTAAAAGCGCTTCACAGCCCCGAATACTTGACCGCCGCTGCCGCCCGCGTCGGCACATCCAGCGTGCGCAGCAACGAAGACACATGGATGCGTACCGTGAACGGGGAGATATCCAGTTCACGGGCAATTTCCTTGTTGGTCTTGCCTTGCGCGATCAAACGCAGCACGTCCTGCTGACGCGGCGTCAGCGTCGTCGCGGTTTCCAGCGGCAACAAGCCGGACGGCGCCGACTTTACCAACACCTCGCCTTCACGAATGGCCAGAATCGCCTGGCCGATTTCATCCGGCGCAATGTTTTTGCCGATAAAACCGTCAATGCCCGCCGCCATGACTTCACTGATCAGCGCCTGATCGTCAACCATCGACACCACGATCAGCGTGGTGCGCGGCAATCGTTGGCGCAAGTCGGCGAGTTGAGTGATGCAGGTCAGTCCGGGAAAGCGCAGATCGAGCATCAGCGTGTCCGGCTCGTTGTCCTGTGACAGCAGCTCGAGCACCGCGTTGAAGTCGCCGGCCTCGCAGATATTCGCTTCGGGCAGCAAGCGCTGCACGGTGCGCAGCATTGCCTCGCGAAAGAGCGGGTGATCGTCGGCTATGATGATCCGGCACGTCATGATGCGACCCTCCCTGGGTCAGGCGTGATTCAAGGCCTGCACCTTAGCACTGGACGCGAAGGTTGCCTGTAGGCTGCTTCCGAAACTGCAATCGCTGCACAAGGACGTTTCCCATGAAGTTCGAGAAAAACACCGAACTCGACCAAGCCAATCTGCGCATCATCATCGCCGCCATCGCGGTGGTTTACATGGTCGTACTGGTCTTTTTGCCGGGCCATCGCTTCGAGACCTACCTGCCGGTCATCACCTACATCAGTCTGTTCCTGCTGGCGTCGATCGTGTTTCGGCAAGCCATTGCGCGTTGGCCCGGGCATTATCCGGCGCGGCGGATTTTTGCCATGGTCCACGATCACACCGGTACCTGTTTTGGTTTGGTGATTGGCGGCGAGGCCGCGCTGCCGCTGTATGCGGTGATGGTCTGGGTCAACCTCGGCAACGGCATGCGCTACGGCTCGCGCTATCTGGCGATTGCCACCGGGCTGGCGCTGGTGGCGCTGCTGGTGGTCTATCGCCTGACGCCGTATTGGCAGGGGCAGCCGTTCATGGTGCTGATGCTGCTGATCACCAGCACGGTGATTCCGTTTTATGCGCACTTGCTGCTTGAGCGCACGCGCAAGGCGTCGGAAGAAGCGCTGGCGGCTAATCTGGAAAAGTCGCGGTTTCTGGCGCAGGCCAGTCATGACTTGCGTCAGCCGATTCATTCCATCGGACTGTTTACCGCGTGTCTGCGGGAGTCGCGCCTGGGCGACGACGAGCGGCGGCTGGTCGATAACATCGACCGCTCACTGCTCAACGTCTCGCAATTGTTCCGCTCGATTCTCGACCTCTACACCCTCGATAACGGTCGGATCGAAGCGAAAATGCAAACGCTGAATCTTGGTGAATGGCTTGCGGATCTGATACGCCAACACCAGGAAGCGGCCCGTTGGGCGGGCGTCGAACTGCGGCTGCGACCGTGCAACTACTGGGTCAGAACCGATCCGGCACTGCTGGCGACCATGGTGCAGAACGTGCTCTCCAACTGCTTCAAATACGGCGCGCAACGACCCGTGCTGATCGGCGTGCGTAAACGTGGGGCAGGGCTGGCCATCGTCATCCATGACCGTGGCAACGGCATTGCCGAAGAGCATTTGCACAAGGTTTTCGAGGAGTTTTATCGCGTGCGGCAAGTGCGCGACAAAGACGTCGAAGGCGTGGGGCTGGGCCTGTCGATCATCAAGCGTCTTGGTGAACTGATCGATGTGCACGTTGCTCTGCGTTCACAGTTGGGGCGCGGCACAGCTGTGACGCTTGCGGGGTTGCCGATCGTGGCGGCGCCGCAGTCACCGGTGGTTCGCAGTGAAGCGCGGCAGGTGGGTTTGTTGACGGGGCTGAAGGTCTGCCTGGTAGAGGATGATCGCAACGTGCTGCTGGCGACTTCAGCTTTGCTTGAACGCTGGGGCTGCGTGGTGCAGGGCGAGTGGTCGGCTGAAGATCTGGTCACCGACTGCGACATCATCGTCGCCGACTTTGACCTGGGCACTCACGCCACTGGCATCGAATGCATTGATGAAGTGCGCAGGCAGCGCGGTTGGGCGGTGCCGGCAATGATCATCACCGGGCACGACGTCGAGAAGATTCAAGCAGCCTTGCACGATCGACAGATTGCGATTCTGTCGAAGCCTGTGCGGCCGGCCGAGTTACGCGCGACGTTGCGCGCCCTGCGTGATCGACAAGGCGCAGCGGTTGAACAGATGCTGTAAAGGCCAATGTAAACGGGCGGCTCAGGAGCTCGCCCGTTATTTCGCGGCGATTATTGTGGGCTGTTGAACTGGTCGGAATAGCTGCCGGTCATCAGCGCCGATGCCACGCGATCAGAACCGACTCCGACCCGGGAGTAGGCCTCTCGGTTGACGCCGGTGCGGTCGGCCCCATCCGCTGCCAATGCTCCGGCACCGACACGATCAGCGCCATCGGCAGCCACAGCGCCGGCACCGACGCGATCAGCACCATCGGCAGCCACTGCGCCAGCACCGACACGATCAGCGCCATCTGCAGCCACCGCGCCAGCACCGACACGATCAGCGCCATCGGCAGCCACAGCGCCTGCACCGACGCGATCAGCACCATCGGCAGCCACAGCGCCGGCACCGACGCGATCAGCACCATCGGCAGCCACCGCGCCGGCACCGACACGATCAGCGCCATCGGCAGCCACCGCGCCGGCACCGACACGATCAGCACCATCGGCAGCCACTGCCCCGGCACCGACACGATCAGCACCATCGGCAGCGACTGCACCTGCGCCGACACGATCGGCGCCATCGGCAGCCACTGTCCCAGCACCAACACGATCACCCCCATCCGAAGCCAACGCCTGCGGTTCCGCCGCCAAGACATTCGGCACCACAACGCTGGCCGCTACCGCAAGAAGCACGCCTGACAACAACTTGTATTTCATGGTTTTCTCCACGACCCAGCAGCCAGAATGCGATGAGATGTCGTCCGTTGCGTATGCCCGGCGCAGTTACTCATTGGCTTGGGTTTTACCTGGTTGGCGAAAGGCACGGGCACACCGAGCGGCGTGCGGGTGTCGAGATAATCCTGATCGAGCCGATTGAGTATAGGATCGGCCTCGGGAACTGCCACGGCGGGGAGATCGACGGACAAAAAAAGACGAAGCCCGCATTGCGCGGGCTTCTTCGTGCGGAGCTGTTTACATTCTTGCCAGTGCCTGAGCCAGATCGGCGCGCAGGTCTTCAACGTCTTCAACTCCGACCGACAACCGCACCAAGCCATCGCCAATACCAAGCTTGGCGCGGGTTTCCGGCGGAATCGTCGCGTGGGTCATTATCGCTGGATGCTCGATCAGGCTCTCCACGCCACCCAGACTTTCCGCCAGTGCAAAGATCTGCACGTTCTCGAGAAAGCGCCGCGCACCGGCCAGGTCGCTGTTCAGGTCAACAGAAATCATCCCGCCAAAACCGCGCATCTGCCGCTTGGCCAGTTCGTGCTGTGGGTGCGAGGTCAGGCCCGGATAGTAGACGCGTTTGACCTGCGGTTGCTTTTCGAGCCACTGCGCCAGGTCCAGGGCGTTGCTGCAATGGCGCTCCATACGCAGCGCCAAAGTCTTCACCCCGCGCAGGGTGAGGAATGCATCGAACGGCCCGGAAATCGCGCCGACGGCGTTTTGCAGGAAACCGAGTTTTTCCGCCAACTCGGCGTTCTGCCCGACCACGGCAATGCCGCCGATCACGTCGGAGTGGCCGTTGAGGTATTTGGTGGTCGAGTGCAGGACGATGTCGAAACCCAGCTCCAGTGGGCGCTGGATGTACGGGCTGGCGAACGTGTTGTCGGCCACGCAGATGATCCCGCGCGCGCGGCAGATGCGCGCGATTGCGGCCAGGTCCGACAGGCTCAGCAGCGGATTGGTCGGGGTTTCGACCATGACCATGCGCGTGTCGTCCTGCAGCGAGGCTTCGAACGCCGACAGATCGGTCAGGTCGACGAAGCTGAAACGGTGCCCGGCACTGCGCTGGCGGACCTTGTCGAACAGGCGGAACGTGCCGCCGTACAAGTCATTGCCGGAAACGATGTGCGAGCCGGCGTCGAGCAGTTCCAGCACCGTGGAAATCGCCGCCAGCCCTGAGGCGAAGGCAAAGGCGCGGGTGCCGCCTTCCAGATCCGCGACGCAGCGCTCCAGAGCAAAACGCGTCGGGTTGTGCGAGCGGCCGTAGTCGAACCCCTTGTGCACGCCGGGGCTGTCTTGCAGGTAGGTGGAGTTGGCGTAGATCGGCGGCATCAGCGCGCCGGTGGTCGGGTCCGGCTCTTGCCCGGCGTGGATCACCCGGGTGGCGAAGCCTTGGGATTTATCGTCGTGCTGACTCATGCAAGGGATCTCCGTAATTGGTTGAGCATGTCGGTGCGGGTGATCAGGCCATGGAAGCCGGAGGCGTCGGCGATGATCGCGACGAGGCCACGGCTGAGCACCGCTTCCAGCTCGGCCAGGCTCGCAGCCGGGGCGAGGGTTTGCAGTTTGTCGGTCATCACACTCGACACCGACTGGCTGAAACGTGCGGCATCTTCGTGGACGCCGAGGAGGATGTCGGACTCGTCGATCACGCCCACTAGTTGCTTGCCTTCGACCAGCACCGGCAGTTGCGAAACGTCCGCCAGACGCATGCGTTGGAAGGCCGTGAGCAGGGTGTCGTCCGGGCCGACGCTGATCACCCGGCCGTCCTCGAAACGCCGTGCGATCAAGTCGCGCAGATCGCCGTAGCCCTTGCGTTGCAACAGGCCCTGATCGGTCATCCACTGGTCGTTGTAGACCTTCGAAAGGTAACGCGTGCCGGTGTCGCAGACAAAGCTGACCACGCGTTTCGGCTCGGTCTGCTCGCGGCAATAACGCAGCGCGGCAGCGAACAGGGTGCCGGTCGATGAGCCACCGAGAATGCCCTCGGCCTTGAGCAACTGGCGCGCATGATCGAAGCTTTCCGCGTCGCTGATCGAGTAGGCGTGACGCACGCTGGACAGGTCGGTGATCGACGGAATGAAGTCTTCGCCGATACCCTCGACCGCCCACGAACCGGGAGTCGGCAAGGTGCCGTCGCGGCTGTATTGCGCCATCACCGAGCCGATCGGATCGGCGAGGACCATTTCCAGATCCGGTTGCACGCGCTTGAAGAAACGACTCAGCCCGGTCAGCGTGCCGGCCGATCCGACGCCGACGACGATGGCGTCCAGATCATGTTCGGTCTGCGCCCAGATTTCCGGCGCGGTGCTGCATTCATGGGCCAGCGGGTTGGCGGGATTGTTGAATTGGTCGGCGAAAAACGCGCCGGGAATGTCCTTGGCCAAACGCGCGGCGACGTCCTGGTAATACTCGGGATGGCCCTTGCCGACGTCAGAACGAGTGATGTGCACTTCGGCGCCCATGGCCTTCAAGTGCAGGACCTTCTCGGTGGACATCTTGTCCGGTACCACCAGCACTACGCGATAGCCTTTGGCGCGACCGACCAGCGCCAGGCCCAGACCGGTATTGCCGGCAGTGGCCTCGACAATCGTCCCGCCCGGTTGCAGGCGGCCGTCACGTTCCGCAGCGTCGATCATCGCCAGACCGATACGGTCCTTGATCGAGCCGCCGGGGTTCTGCGATTCAAGTTTGAGAAACAGCGTGCACGGTCCGGTATCGAAGCGGGTGACCTGCACCAGCGGAGTATTGCCTATCAGCCCAAGCACGGCAGGGCGTGATTCCTTCGACATTTCTTCACCTCTTTATGGTGTTGATCGCGTTCCAATCGCGGGGAAAAGACTCGCGTGCAACTTAGGCGCTGACAACCTCTCTCGCAACCTCTCATCCTTGGAAAATCCAGCCATTTGGATCTAACGATAGAACGAAAACTGGCATGTTGCCCTGAGGTTTCTGATCGTTCCCACGCTCCGCGTGGGACTGCAGCCGGGGACGCTCTGCGTCCCTACGGTCTGAAGATCGCAGCCTTCGGCAGCTCCTGCAGGGGCTTCTGTGCATGAGTAGAACTTGTGATGATCTGGAATTTATTGAGTTTGTTTCATCAAGTCCGGTTCCCGACAATACCCGCCATCGAATAAGCATCTGGAGTTGTTTGTCATGGCACTGGCCCATTCCCTTGGATTTCCGCGCATCGGTCGCGACCGCGAACTGAAGAAAGCGCAAGAGGCGTTCTGGAAAGGAGAGCTGCACGAGGCGGGCCTGCGTGACGTCGGGCGTGAGCTGCGCAAGGTCCATTGGAACTTGCAGAAAAACGCTGGCATCGACTTGCTGCCGGTTGGCGATTTCGCCTGGTACGACCAGGTGCTGACCCACTCGCTGATGTTCGGCGTGATCCCCGAGCGTTTCCGTCCGCACGACGGCAAAGCCACGCTGCAGACCCTGTTCAGCATGGCCCGAGGCGTCAGCAATACTTGCTGCAGCGAAGGCCACGCTCAGGAAATGACCAAGTGGTTCGACACCAACTATCACTACCTGGTACCGGAATTCAGCGCCGATCAGCAATTTCAGTTGGGTTGGGAGCAGCTGTTTGAGGAAACCGAAGAGGCCCGTGCGCTGGGGCACAACGTCAAACCGGTGATCCTCGGCCCGCTGACCTATCTGTGGCTGGGCAAAACCAAAGGCGCCGACTTCGACAAGCTCGACTTGCTTGATCGACTGCTGCCGCTGTACGGCCAGATCTTCGCACGGCTGGCGGCATTGGGTGTGGAGTGGGTGCAGATCGATGAGCCGATTCTGGTGCTCAATCTGCCGCAGGACTGGAAGAATGCCTTCGAGCGCGCCTACAACCAGATCCAGCGCGATCCGCTGAAAAAACTGCTCGCCACGTACTTCGGGGGCCTGGAAGAAAACCTCGGTCTGGCGGCGAACCTGCCGGTCGATGGATTGCACATCGATCTGGTGCGCGCGCCGGATCAGTACCCGACCATTCTGGATCGTCTGCCGGCCTATAAAGTGCTGTCGCTGGGTGTGGTCAACGGTCGGAACGTCTGGCGCTGCGATCTGCAAAACGCGCTGGCGACACTGCGCCATGCCCATGAGCGTCTGGGTGATCGTTTGTGGGTGGCGCCGTCCTGCTCGTTGCTGCACAGCCCGGTTGATCTGGGCCGCGAAGACCAGCTCGATGCCGAACTGAAAAGCTGGCTGGCGTTTGCCGTGCAGAAGTGCGAAGAGGTCGCCGTGCTCGCCCAAGCGGTCAGCGAGCCGGAAGCGCCACAGGTACTGCGCGCCCTGGCGCAAAGTCGTTCGGTACAAACCAGCCGCGCCGCCTCGCCGCGCATTCACAAACCTGAGGTGCAGACGCGGGTCGCGGCGATCACTGCCAAGGATGCGCAACGCCAATCGCCGTTTGCTCAGCGTATTGCCAAACAGCGCGGCAAGTTCGACCTGCCGTTATTCCCGACCACCACCATTGGCTCGTTTCCGCAAACGGCGGCGATTCGTCTGGCGCGTCAGGCTTACAAGCAAGGCAAGCTCAGCGCGGCCGATTACACCGATGCGATGCACACGGAGATTCGCCACGCGGTGGAAATTCAAGAACGCCTCGGCCTGGATGTGCTGGTGCACGGTGAGGCAGAGCGCAACGACATGGTCGAATACTTCGCCGAACAGCTCGACGGCTATGCCTTCACCCGCTTTGGCTGGGTGCAGAGCTACGGTTCGCGCTGCGTCAAGCCAGCGGTGATCTTCGGTGACCTGAGCCGCCCGCAGGCGATGACGGTCGAGTGGATCCGCTACGCCCAGGGCCTTACCGACAAGGTCATAAAAGGCATGCTGACCGGCCCGGTGACCATGCTGATGTGGTCCTTCGCCCGCGAAGACGTCAGCCGCGAAGTGCAGGCTCGACAACTGGCGCTGGCCATTCGTGACGAAGTGAATGATCTGGAAGCGGCAGGAATCAAAATCGTGCAGGTCGACGAAGCGGCGTTCCGTGAAGGCTTGCCGTTACGCCGGGCGCAGTGGCCGGCGTATCTGGAATGGGCAAGCGAAGCGTTCCGCCTGTGCGCCTCCGGCGTGCGCGACGAAACCCAGATCCACACGCACATGTGCTACAGCGAATTCAACGATGTGATCGAGTCGATCGCGTCGATGGACGCCGATGTCATCACTATCGAAACCTCACGGTCGGACATGGAACTGCTCGAAGCGTTTGAAGCGTTCGCCTACCCGAACGACATTGGCCCGGGCGTGTACGATATTCACTCGCCACGGATTCCCGATGTGTCGGAAATGGTTGGCTTGCTGCGCAAGGCGGCGCAGCGTATTCCGGTTGAGCGGCTGTGGGTCAATCCGGATTGCGGGCTGAAAACCCGAGGCTGGCCAGAGACCG
This sequence comes from Pseudomonas sp. Sample_14, assembly GCF_004307515.1. Classification (NCBI taxonomy): domain Bacteria; kingdom Pseudomonadati; phylum Pseudomonadota; class Gammaproteobacteria; order Pseudomonadales; family Pseudomonadaceae; genus Pseudomonas; species Pseudomonas sp. Sample_14. The sequence goes on from NZ_RCOC01000070.1 coordinate 24,168, forward strand.
AAGCGGCGTTGGTGCACATGGTCAGCGCCGCGCGGCAACTGCGTAAAGAGTGGACCTGACCCTTTATCGCCCTGGAATACATAACCCTGTGGGAGCGAGCCTGCTCGCGAAAGCGGTGTGTCAATCGACACCATGTTGGATGACCTGACGCCTTCGCGAGCAGGCTCGCTCCCACAGAATTCACATTCCCCCGTCACTCACGGCGACACACAAATCCTTTGTGGGAGCGAGCCTGCTCGCGAAAGCGGTGTGTCAGCTACACATGCATCAAGCGACGAAGCGCAATATCGGTGCACCATCGAACGGGTCCGTCAGATAGTGCGCCCTGACCCCGAAAGTCGTCTGTAAACGCTCCGGCGTCAGCACGTGCAGCGGCTCGCCAAGCGCGACCAGACGCCCGCGCTCCAGCACCGCCAGGCGATCGCACTTGAGCGCCTGATTGAGATCGTGCAGGGCGATCAGCGTAGTCACCGGCAGTGCGCGCACCACTTGCAGAATGCTCAACTGATGCTGGATGTCGAGGTGATTCGCCGGCTCGTCGAGCAGCAGGATCTGCGGGCGCTGCGCCAGTGCGCGGGCGATGTGCACGCGTTGGCGTTCACCGCCGGAGAGGCTGCGCCAGAGGCGGTTGCGCAGGTGCACGGCGTCGACGTCGACCAGCGCTTGCTCGACGATGGCTTCATCGGCCGGCGACCACGGTTGCAGCGCCGACAACCACGGCGTGCGCCCCAGCGCCACCGCGTCGAACACGCGAATGCCATCGTCGGTATCGGCCTGTTGCTCAACCACCGCGAGTGTCTGCGCGATGCTGCGCCGCGACATTTTGCCCAGCGCCTGACCTCCGAGCTGCACATGGCCCGCGCTCGGTTCACGCAAGCCGGCGAGCAGCTTCAGCAAAGTGGATTTCCCCGAACCGTTCGGCCCGACAATGCCCAGGGTCTCGCCGCGCTGAACATCGAGACTGACACCATTGAGCAACTCGGCACCGCGCACTTTGAAGCCCACACCCGCACAACTCAGAACCGTGTTCATCGCGCCGATCTCCGGCCCACCAGAATCAGCGCGAATACCGGCGCGCCGACCAACGCAGTGATCACGCCGACCGGGATCACCTGACCCTTGATCAGGGTGCGCGACAGCACATCGGCGGCGATCAGAAACACTGCGCCGCCCAACGCACTGGCGGGCAACAGACGCGCATGCCCCGTGCCGAGCAACAACCGCGCGGCATGGGGAATCACCAGGCCGACAAAACCGATCGAGCCGACAATCGACACCATCACCGCCGTCACCAGCGCGGCGCAGCCGATCAACAGAATCTGCACGCGGCGCACGGCAATGCCGAGGGAGGCTGCCGAGTCCGCGCCAAAGGTGAACGCATCCAAGGCTCGGCGATGCCACAGACAAACAACCAAGCCCAACACCGCCACCGGCACCGCCAGCCACACCGACGGCCAGCGCACGCCGCCGAGATTGCCCAACAACCAGAACATGATTCCGCGCGCTTGTTCGGAGCTGGCCGAGCGGGTGATCAGAAAAGCCGTGAGGGCGTTGAACAGCTGCGAACCGGCAATCCCGGCCAGAATGATCTGTCCGGTGCCGCTGGCCGAGCCGCTGACCCGTGCCAACAGGATCACCAGCACGAACGCCGTCACCGCGCCGGCAAAGGCACCGACCGACAGTGAAATCGCCCCGGCGCCGACGCCAAGCAGGGCGACCATCACCGCGCCAGTCGAGGCGCCAGCAGAAATACCCAGCAGATACGGATCGGCCAGCGGATTGCGCAGCAGCGACTGCAGGATTACGCCACAGGTCGCCAGACCGGCGCCGCAGGCCGCCGCGACCAGCGCGCGGGTCAGGCGATAGTTCCAGACAATGCCTTCGTCGATCGGGTCGAGCACATAACCTGCGCCCCACAGCTTGTTGGCCAGCACCTGCAACACCACGCTCGGCTCGATCGAAGTCTCACCAATGGCCACGCCGCCAATCAGCGCGACCGACAGCGTCAACAGCACCAGCAGCAAACGTATCAGGCGTCTGCTCATGGCGACAGGTCGTAGCCGTTGATGGCGCTGGCCAGTTGTGCGAGGCCGTCGAAGGTGCGCAGGCTGGCCTGCATGGCCATGGCGTCAAGGATGATGATGCGGTTGTGCTTGACCGCGTCCATGTTGCGCGTCACCGGATCACTGCGCAGGAAGGCGAGTTTTTTCTGATAGTCGTCCGCCGGGAAACGTCGACGATCCATGCGCGCGATCACCAGAAATGTCGGGTTGGCCTTGGCGATGGTTTCCCAGCCGACGGTCGGCCATTCTTCATCCGACTCGACCACGTTGCGCACGCCGAGGGTGCTGAGCATGAAATCGGGAACGCCTTTGTGCCCGGCCACGAAAGGCTCGATGTCCATCTCGGCGCTGGAGAACCACACCAGGGCGCTGACGTCTTTGCGCTGCTGCTTTTTCGCCGTGGCGATCGACTGCGCGAGGCTGGCTTTGAGCTGCTCATTGAGCTGCTCGCCACGCGCCTGCACATCGAAAATCGCTGCGAGCTGGCTCACGGCTTTGTAGATGCTGTCGATGCGAAACGGCGCCAGCCGCGTGCCGTCCGAGCCGACGAGGTTGTCCTTGGCTTCGCAATCGGAGGGCAGCAGATAGGTCGGAATCTTCAGTTCATGAAACTGCTCGCGGGTGCCGACCGCGCCTTGCGGGCCGACCATCCATTCCAGCTCGACGGCTACCAGTTCCGGGCGTTTGGCGATCACCGCTTCGAAACTCGGCTCGTTGTCGGCGAGGCGCTCGATCCTGTCGTTCTGCGCTTTGTATGTGCCCAGCACGTCGTTGAACCACAACGAGGTGCCGACGACTTTGTCGCCCAGGCCCAAGGCATAAAGCATTTCCGTACCGGCCTGGCCGATGGTCACCGTGCGCGCGGGCGCGTGCTGAAAGGTCAGGCTGCTGCCGCAGTTCTCCACGGTCAGCGGATACGCAGTCGGCGTCGCTTGCGCCAGGGCGCAAAGGCTCAAAGCGGTGAGCAGGGTGGCAACGCGGGGCAGCAGCATGGGGCAGTCTCCAGGAGAACCGTACGGGAGCAGGCGGGTACGGTTGGAAACACACCTCGGGCGCGGTCGTGGAAACTGCGCAAGGCCGGCACAGGGAAAATGCGCACGGCACGATGTCCTTCCCGGACACCCCGCCGGTTAGTCAGTCACTGTGCCGGCAGGTCTCCTGACTGATGCGTCATCGCCACGCTCCGGCCTTCCCGGGATTCACCCAGTGGCAGTCGAGGAGCAGGCTCGGCACCTACAGTTGCGGGGGCAGTTCCGATTGATGCTGTGCAAGCATTTCGGATTCCCTATTAATTCCGTGTGGAAACCGGCGGCGGCATGGTAGTCGATTTGCGCGGTGGAGGGGGAGGCGAATCTGCCACAGCGTCGATTTTGCCGTTGGCATTGCAATCGGCCGTATGCACTGATTAATATACGTTCCATATACACATCGTATCGGATTCATATATGGGCATCGTAAAAATTTCAGAGGACATGCACGAGAACCTGCGCATCTCCAGCAACGCCCTCAGCCGCTCGATCAACGCGCAGGCCGAGCACTGGATGCGCATCGGCATGCTCGCCGAGCTGCATCCCAACCTCGATCACAGCGCCATTTGCCGCCTGCTGATCCGCGCCGAACAGAATGGTGGCCTGGATCTGCAACAACTGACTCAGGAAACCGTCAGCGCATGAGAAACCAGATCAAGATCAACACGCCGGCCGACATCGAAAAATCCCGCGCTGCCGGCAAACTCGCCGCCGAAGTACTGGCGATGCTGGTGCCGCATGTGAAGGCCGGTGTGACCACCGATGAGCTGGACCGGTTGTGCAACGACTACATCGTCAATGTGCAGAGAGCCGTTCCGGCCAACGTCGGTTATCACGGCTTTCCGAAAACCGTCTGCGCGTCGGTCAACGACGTGGTGTGTCACGGGATTCCATCGGGCACGCCATTGAAGGATGGCGACATCGTCAATCTCGACATCGCCGTGATCAAGGATGGCTGGTTCGGTGATACCAGCCGCATGTACGTCGTGGGTGAGGCGAGCCCCGAGGCGCAGCACCTGATCAAGGCCACTTACGACGCGATGTGCGCGGGCATTCGCGCAGTGAAACCGGGTGCAACGCTGGGCGATATCGGTTACGCGATCCAGAGCCTGGCGGAGGCGGAGGGCTTCAGCGTGGTGCGCGAGTACTGCGGCCATGGCATCGGCAAGGTCTATCACGACGAACCGCAAATCCTGCATTACGGCTTTCCCAATCAAGGGCTGAAGCTCAAGGCCGGGATGATTTTCACCGTGGAACCGATGCTCAATGCCGGCAAACGCCATGTGAAGAACATGCCGGATGGCTGGACCGTATTGACCAAGGATGGCTCGTTGTCGGCGCAGTGGGAGCATATGGTCGCGGTGACGGAGAGCGGGTTTGAAGTGCTGACGGCGTGGCCGGATGAGATTGAAGGGTACCGGGCCATTGGCTAATACCGTGTCGCCTGCTTGCCCTCACCCTAGCCCTCTCCCAATGGGAGAGGGGACTGACCGAGGTGTTGTTGCGAGATACGCCGACGTGCGATACCGAGTCGAACTTACATTTTGAACAGCATGAAGATCGGCTCCCTTTCCCCCTCGCCCCCCGTGGGGGAGAGGGCTGGGGTGAGGGGTAGACCAACTGACTCAGCGCAATCAGTGAGCACCGGCAGCCTTGTTCAAATCGCTCTCGGTCCACTCGGTATAAACACAAGCATCCGCCGTCGCCCAGCGCACCCGGACCTGATCGCCGGCCTTGAGTGGCATGCCCGCTGCCGACAGCGCTTTCACCGTCATCGACGTCCCGCCCGCAGTGACCACGCTGCACGTCTGGCTCTCACCGAGAAACAGCACCTCCACAACATTCGCCGATACCTCATTCCAGCCTGCCGCCAGCGGCTCATCCAGCGCCTGCTGCGTGCTCAGCGCCAAGGCCTTTTCCGGACGCACCATCAGCAGCACATCCTGATCAGTGTGCAACCCGGACGTCAGCCGAATCGACAACAACTGACCCTCGAAACTCGCTGCCGCATTGCCTTGCGCCTTGAGCTTGAGGAAGTTCGAATTGCCCAGGAACGACGCGACAAATGCATTCGGCGGATTCTGGTAAAGGTCATAACCACTGCCCAGACCGACGATCTTGCCGTGGCTGAAAATCGCGATGCGTTGCGACAGCCGCATGGCTTCTTCCTGGTCGTGGGTCACGTACACGATGGTGATGCCCAGGCGCCGGTGCAGTTGGCGCAGTTCATCCTGCAAGTCCTCGCGCAGCTTCTTGTCCAGCGCGCCCAGCGGTTCGTCCATCAGCAGGATGCGTGGCTCGTAAACCAGCGCCCTGGCGATGGCGACACGTTGTTGCTGACCGCCGGACAGTTGCGAAGGGCGGCGATGGGCGAACTGTTCGAGCTGCACCAGTTTGAGCATCGCATCGACGCGCTTTTCGCGCTCGGCCGCAGCCAGTTTGCGAATCGCCAGAGGGAAGGCGATGTTGTCGCGTACCGACAGATGCGGGAACAGCGAGTAACGCTGAAAGACCATGCCGATGTCGCGCTTGTGCGGCGGCACATTGACCAGCGACTGGCCGTTGACGAGGATCTCGCCGCTGCTCGGTGTTTCGAACCCGGCGAGCATCGACAGCGTCGTACTCTTGCCCGAGCCGCTGGAGCCGAGAAAGGTCAGGAATTCGCCGTCCTTGATGTCCAGCGAGATATTGTCGACGGCAGCGAAATCGCCGTAGTGCTTGTTCAGGTTGCGCAGGCTGACCAGGGGTTTGTCGTTCTGCTGGGATGCGTCTTTGATAACGGCACTCATGTCGTACTCCTGGGCGCTCAGGCGCTGATTTCGTTGCGCCGGCGCAGGGCGGCGGCGATCACCATGACCAATACCGACAGGCCGATCAGCAGCGTCGAAGCGACGGCGATCACCGGGGTCAGGTCCTGGCGCAGGGTGGTCCACATTTTCACGGGAAGGGTTTGCAGAGTCGGGCTTGCCATCATCACGCTGAGCACCACTTCGTCCCACGAAACGAGAAAGGCGAAGAGGGCGCCGGCGACCATGCCCGGACGGATCGCCGGGAACGTCACCTTGAACACCGCTTGCAGGCGCGAGGCACCGCAGATCACCGCCGCGTCTTCAATCGACTGATCGAACAGCTTCAGCGAGTTGATGATCGAGATGATGGTGAACGGCAGCGCGACGATCACATGGCTGACGACGAAGGCGAACATCGTCCCGGTGTAGCCGAGCTTGAGAAACAGCGCGTACACCGCCACGGCAATGATCACCAGCGGCACGATCATCGGCAGGGTGAACAGGCCGTAGAGCATCTCGCGGCCGGGGAAGCGCCCGCGCACCAGCGCAAACGCGGTCGGCAAACCGAGCGCCACAGCGCAGATCGTGGTCAGCACGGCGACCTTGAGGCTGGCGGCAGCGGCGTTCATCCAGTCGGGATTGGAGAAGAACTGGCCGTACCATTTCAGCGTCCAGCCCGGTGGCGGGAACACCAGCCACTGCGAGGAGCCGAACGACAGCAGCACGATGAACACGATCGGCAACAGCAGGAACAGACCGATCAGCCCGGTAGTGGCGTAGAGGCCGAAACGCATGCGCCGGCTCATGGCATTGGGGGTCAGGAGCATGTCGGCTTACCTCGCGTTACTGGCGCCAACCGGGGATTCCGGTTGAAGCTTCAGGTAGAAGTAGAACAGCACCAGGGTGATTGCGATCAGCAACGCGGCGCCGGCACTGGCCAGGCCCCAGTTGAGGAACGATTGCACCTGCTGAATGATGAACTCCGGCAGCATCATGTTCTGCGCCCCGCCGAGCAGCGCCGGGGTGACGTAGTAACCGAGCGACATCACGAACACCATCAAACCGCCGGAGGCCAGACCCGGCCGGCACAGCGGCAGGAACACCCGGAAGAAGTTGGTCCACGGGCTGGCGCCACAGATCGAGCCGGCCTGCAGGATCATCGGGTCGATGGCCTGCATGGTCGCCTGCAACGGCAGCACGATGAACGGGATCATGATGTAGCTCATGCCGATCACCACGCCCGTGAGGTTGTGCACCATCTCCAGCGGTTGATCGATGATGCCCAGCGCCATCAGCGCCTTGTTGATCACGCCCGAGGCTTGCAGCAACACCAGCCACGAATAGGTGCGGGCGAGCAGGCTGGTCCACATCGACAGCAGCACGATGTTGAGGATCCAGCGCCCCCAGCCGCGCGGCACCAGGGTGATCGCCCAGGCCAGCGGAAAGCCCAAGAGCAGGCTGAACAGCGTCACCAGCCCGGCCACCGAAAAGGTGTTGAGCAGCACTCGCGCATAGGCCGAGTTGGCGAACAACTGTTCGTAGTTGCCGAGACCCGGCACAGGTTCGAGCACACCGCGCAGCAGCAGGCCAATCAACGGCGCCAGAAAGAACAGGCCGAGGAACAGCAGCGCCGGGACGAGGTTGCCGGCGCCGCGCCAGCGTTGCTTGAAAGCCGAACCGGCAGCGCCGGCGGCGCTCCCGGTGGCAGTGGAAGAACGGGGCGCAGTGGCCGCGATTTTCATTTGACAAGCCATTCGTTCCACCGTGTCGCGATAGCCGGACCGTTCTTGGCCCAGTAAGCGAAATCAAGGGTGATCTGATCCTTGGCGTAAGCCGTCGGCAGGTTGGGGGCCAGCGTCGAATCCAGACGCTCCACACTGTCGAGGTTGACCGGCGCGTAGGCGGTCAGGTTGGAGAAGTCGGCCTGGCCTTTGGCGCTGCTGGCATTGGCGAGGAACTTCATCGCCGCATCTCTGTTTTTCGAGCCTTTGGGGATGACCAGAATGTCGGCCATGACCAGGTTCTGTTTCCAGCTCACGCCGACCGGTGCGCCGTCTTCCTGCAAGGCGTGCACACGGCCATTCCAGAACTGGCCCATGCTCGCTTCGCCGGACGCGAGCAGTTGCTGCGACTGCGCGCCGCCGCCCCACCAGACGATGTCTTTCTTGATGGTGTCGAGTTTCTTGAAGGCGCGATCCAGATCCAGCGGGTAGAGCTTGTCGGCAGGTACGCCATCGGCCAGCAGCGCCAGTTCGAGCACGCCGGGGCTTGGCCATTTGTACAGGGCGCGTTTGCCGGGCCACGTCTTGGTGTCGAACAGCGCGCTCCAGTCCTGCGGCTTGTTGGCGCCGAGCTTGCCCTCGTTGTAGCCGAGGACAAAGGAGAAGAAGAACGAGCCGACGCCGTGATCGCTGACGAAGCGCGGGTCGATCCTGTCGCGCTGGATCACTTTGAAGTCGAGGGGTTCAAGCAGGCCTTCGGCAGCGGCGCGCAGGGCGAAATCGGCTTCGACATCGACCACGTCCCACTGCACGTTGCCGCTTTCGACCATGGCCTTGAGTTTGCCGTAGTCGGTGGGGCCGTCCTGGACGACGGTGATGCCGCTGGCCTTGCTGAACGGATCGGCCCAGGCCTGTTTCTGCGCATCCTGGGTGCTACCGCCCCAGCTGACAAAATTCACGCTTTCGGCAGCCATTGCAGCCTGGCCGGTAACGCTGAGCAGTCCCGCGAAAAAGATCGCGGTTGCAGCTTTGTTCAACACCATGTTCACGCCCTCATTGTTGTGTTTTTTGAGCGGGCCTTGCGTTGTTGCCCGCCTGTCGGGAGCAGTAGCTGGACGGTTTTTCGGTTCGTCCGGTCTATGGAATATCATATTATGGTATTCCAAACTTTGTGCAAGCACTTTGCCTTACCGGTTATCTGGCCGGTTGGTTTTTTTGCGCCGTTCGGCCTGAGATATTTTGTGAATGTGAGATCCAGCCCCTCACCCCAGCCCTCTCCCAAGGGGAGAGGGGGAAAGGGAGCCGATCTTCATGCTGTTCAAAACCGAGCCCGATTCGGTAATGGGAAAAGGAGTGGATCCGTATGCTGCTCAAAGCTGAGTTCGACTCGGTATCCCAGGTCGATGTATAGCGACCGGTCAACTCGGTCGGCTCCCTCTCCCTTTGGGAGAGGGCTGGGGTGAGGGCGGCGTCATTCAGTGAACGGAATGCTCTCAACCACCTCAAGGTCATACCCGGTCAACCCCGCATACTTCAGCGGTGGGCCAAGGTGGCGCAGCTTGCCAACCCCAAGGTTCTGCAGAATCTGCGCCCCAGTCCCGACCTCGGAATAAATCCGCGATTGCGAACGGCTGAACTGCCGTGGCGGTTGGGTCAGCTGCGGCACGCGTTCGAGCAACGCCTGCGACGATTCATGATTGGCCAGCACCACCACAACCCCATGACCTTCCGCCGCGACCCGTTGCAGCGCCGCCCACAGCGTCCAGTTCGTCGGCCCGCTGTACTCGGCGCCGACCAGATCGCGCAGCGGATCGATCACGTGCACGCGCACCAGCGTCGGCTCTTCGCGGCGCAGATCGCCCATGACCATTGCCATGTGCACGCCGCCTTCGATGCGATCTTCGAAGGTGATCAAACGGAAGGTGCCATGCACCGTCGGCAGCTCACGTTCACCGATGCGTTCGATGGTGTGCTCGGTGCTCAGGCGGTAGTGGATGAGGTCGGCAATGGTGCCGATCTTGATCCCGTGCTTGCGTGCGAACTGCTCCAGATCCGGGCGGCGGGCCATGGTGCCGTCGTCGTTCATCACTTCGACGATCACCGAGGCGGGGGTGAAACCGGCCAGACGCGCCAGGTCGCAGCCGGCCTCGGTGTGCCCGGCGCGGGTCAGCACGCCACCTTCCTTGGCGCGCAACGGGAAGATGTGGCCTGGCTGCACCAGATCTTCGGCGCGGGCATTTGGCGCCGCGGCGGCGGCAACAGTGCAGGCCCGATCTGCTGCGGAAATGCCGGTAGTCACGCCGACCGCCGCTTCGATCGACACGGTAAATGCAGTGCTGAACACACTGCCGTTGGCGGGTACCATTTGCTCCAGGCCCAAGCGCTGGCAATGTTCGTCGGTCAGGGTCAGGCAGATCAGCCCGCGTGCTTCGCGGGCCATGAAGCTGATAGCCTCCGGCGTGCAACGGTCGGCGGCCAGCAGCAGGTCGCCTTCGTTCTCGCGGTCTTCGTCATCGACCAGCAGGACCATTTTGCCGAGGCGATAATCTTCGATGATTTCTTCGATGCTGTTGAAGGCCATGCTGGACTCTCAGGGTTCGTTGGAAATATATTGGTATACCATAATACAAAATCAACAAAGAGGTCACTATGAAGGCGTACTGGATTGCACATGTGGATATAGCCGATGCCGAGCACTACAGCCAATACACCCAGCGCACCCCGCAGGCGATTGCCGCATTCGGCGGCAAGTTTCTCGCCAGAGGCGGGCGCAGTGAAGCGCTGGAAGGGCGGCAGACGCCACAGCGCACGGTGATCATCGAGTTTGAAAGCTACGAAACAGCCGTGGCGTGCTACCGCTCGGCGGCGTATCAGGAGGCGAAAAGTTATCGCGAAGAATGGGCGAGGGCGGAGATCATCATCGTTGAAGGCATCAACCCAATTTAAGCCACACTGATGATCGTTCCCACGCTCCGCGTGGGAATGCAGCCCGGGACGCTCTGCGTCCCATCCAGAGCCGAACGCGGAGCGTCCGTAGAGACATTCCCACGCGGAGCGTGGGAACGATCAGGGGACTGGTGATTTTTAGCGCATGAAATGGATCTTGCCGCTGTCATCATTACCCATGTAAATCCCGTAAACCCCCGCTTGGCGCTCTTCGATATAGCGCTCGAGAATCTGCCGGATCGCCGGGTAGTAGATCTGCTCCCACGGAATCTCTTCCGGGGCGAAGAACTTGTAATCCATGGTCTCCGGCCCGTACTGCCCGGTGATTTCCAGGGCGATGGCGCGGAAGATGATGTACACCTCGCTGATCTTCGGCACGCTGAAGATCGAATACGGCGAGACGATTTCCGCGCGCACGCCGCTTTCTTCCCAGACTTCGCGCAGCGCCGCCTGCTCGGTGGTCTCACCGCTTTCCATGAAACCGGCCGGCAGGGTCCAGGTGCCCGGGCGCGGGGGGATCGCCCGTTGGCACAAGAGGTATTTGCCGTCCTGCTCGATGATGCAGCCGGCAATGATCTTCGGATTGACGTAGTGGATGTAGCCGCAGCCGCAGCACATCAGGCGCTCGTGCGTATCACCCGGCGGCGTCTGCTGACCGAGGTCAGGGCCACCGCATTTCGGGCAAAAGCTCGGGCTGAACATGTCATTGACCTATGCGGGGTTCTTTCAGCGCGATCGGCAGGGTGATCGCCGGGGTGCCTTTGACGGCGACGCCGGTTTCTTCCTGTTTGCGCTTGAGGTAATCGAGGGCCACGGCGGCGGCCGCGCGGACGTGATCGACACACGCCTGATGCGCCGCCAGCGGATCGCCGCTCTTGATCGCCTCGACCATTTTTTCCATCTCGTGATTACTTGCGCCGCGCCGGTTTTCCTGGGACACCGAGGTCGCGCGCAGATAGCTGATGCGTGCCTGCAACTGACGCAATTGGGTGGCGGCGACATGGTTGCCCGAGCCTTCGAGCAGCACGTCGTAGAAGCCCTGCACCGAGTCGATGACCTGTTGCAGCTCGCCGTCCTTGAGCGCCTTGCGGTTGTCATCGAGGGCTTTTTCCAGGGCTTTGATGTCCTTGGCTTTGGCGCGCAGGGTGAACAGCTGCACGATCAGGCCTTCGAGCACGCAACGCAATTCGTAGATATCGACGGCGTCGTCGAGGGTGATGATGGCTACGCGCGGGCCTTTGGCATCGGCGAATTCGACGAGACCTTCGGATTCAAGGTGACGCAAGGCTTCGCGCACCGAAGTGCGGCTGACACCGAGGCGATCGCACAGGTCGCGTTCGACCAGGCGATCACCTGGCATGAGCTGGAAATTCATGATCGCGCTACGCAGTTTGTCCAGCACGATTTCGCGCAGGGTAACGGGGTTGCGATTGACCTTGAAGCTGTCGTCGAGTGGCTGGCGTTTCATGGGGTCCGCTCTTGAGCTTGGCTGTCCATGCCAGACGGGCATCAAAACAGCCGAGGGTTAACTGGAGGCCTCGGCGTCGGCTTCGGCAAAGGCTTCACGGGCCAGCCGGAAACTGTCCACGGCCGCCGGAACGCCGCAATAAATGCCGACCTGAAGCAGAATTTCGCGTATTTGCTCACGACTCAGGCCGTTACGCAAGGCGCCACGCACATGCAGCTTGAGTTCATGCGGGCGGTTGAGCGCCGAGATCATTGCCAGGTTGATCATGCTGCGCTCCTTGAGCGACAGACCCTCACGCCCCCATACATGGCCCCAGCAGTATTCGGTGACCATTTCCTGCAGCGGACGGGTGAAATCGTCGGCGTTCTCGATCGAGCGCTGAACATAGGCTTCGCCGAGTACCTGCGTGCGGATTTGCAGGCCTTTTTCATACTTTTCGTTACTCATTTCTTTCGCCTCACCTCAATCCTGTGGGAGCTGGCTTGCCAGCGATAGCGGTAGTTCAGTCAGCATTGATGTTGAATGTCCCGTCGCCATCGCTGGCAAGCCAGCTCCCACAGGGTTTTGCATTGTTCTCAAACAAGGGTTGGCAACGCGCCCAGCTTGCCCTTGTGGTAAATCATCGGCGTCACCGGTTGCTCGGGCAGGATCAGGTTCTTCACTGCGCCGACAATGATCGCGTGATCGCCGCCGTCGTATTCACGCCACAACTCGCACTCGATGATCGCTGTGGCCTTGGCCAGGATCGGGTTGCCCAGGTCGCTCAGGTGCCAGTCGATGCCCTTGGCCTTTTCCTTGCCCTTGCCGGCGAACGCGTAGGCTTCGGCGGTCTGCTCGGCGGAGAGCAAATGGATGGCGAATTTCTTGCTGTCGCGCAGTACCGGGTAGGTGTCGGACGCATAGTTGGGGCAGAACAGCACCAGCGCCGGGTCGATCGACAGCGCGCTGAACGCGCTGGCGGTGATGCCGACGATGCCGCCGTCCGGGTCGAGGGTGGTGACCACCGTAACGCCGGACGGAAATGAGCTCATGACGTCTTTGTAAATGCCGGGTTCGATCATTTCGCAGGACTCCTAGCGCATCACAAACGGATCAGGCATTGGCGCCTGGGAGAGGTTGATCCACACCGTTTTCAGTTCGGTGTAGGCCAGCACCGAATCGATGCCGCTTTCGCGTCCATAGCCACTGTTCTTGAAGCCGCCGATCGGCGCCATCGCCGACACCGCACGGTAGGTGTTGACCCAGATGATCCCCGAGCGCACATCGCGCGCCAGACGATGGGCGCGACCCAGGTCACGGGTCCAGATGCCGGCAGCGAGGCCGAACTGCGAGTCGTTGGCGATCGCCAGCGCTTCGGCTTCGTCCTTGAAACGAATCACCGAAGCCACCGGGCCGAAGACTTCTTCCTGCATGATCTTCATCGAATTGCGGTCGCACTCGAACAGCGTCGGCTCGTAGAACCAGCCTTCGCCGAGATCCGCCGGACGCTTGCCACCGGTGCGCAAACGCGCGCCTTCGGCGATGGCGTCAGCGACCAGACCTTCGACCACCGCCAGTTGCTGCGCGGTGGCCATTGGACCCATTTCACTGTGGTCTTCCTGCGGGTTGCCGATGCGGATGCGCTGGGCGCGCTCGACCAGGCGATTGACGAACTCGTCGTAGATTTCGTCCTGCACCAGCAAGCGCGAACCGGACACGCAACTCTGCCCGGACGCCGCGTAGATGCCGGCAATCGCACCGTTGATCGCGCTGTCGAGATCGGCGTCGGCGAAGATGATATTCGGCGACTTGCCGCCCAGCTCCAGCGATAGCTTGGCGAAATTCTCGGCGCTGCTGCGCACTACATGCCGAGCCGTGGCCGCGCCGCCGGTGAAGGCGATCTTGCGGATCAGCGGATGACGGGTGAGGGCGGCGCCGGTGCTCGGGCCGTATCCGGTGACGACGTTGACCACGCCCGGCGGAATCCCGGCTTCGAGGGCCAGGCGTGCCAGCTCGAGAATGGTCGCCGAGGCGTGCTCGGACGGCTTGATCACAATCGTGTTGCCGGCGGCGAGGGCCGGGGCCAGTTTGATCGCGGTCAGGTACAGCGGGCTGTTCCATGGAATGATCGCGGCGACCACACCCATGGCTTCGTGCACGGTGTAGGCAAACAGATCCGGTTTATCCAGCGGCAGGGTGCCGCCTTCCAGTTTGTCAGCGAGGCCTGCGGTGTAGTGGAAGAACTCCGGCAGATAGCTGACCTGGCCACGGGTTTCGCGGATCAGCTTGCCGTTGTCGCGGCTTTCCAGCTGCGCCAGGTGTTCCTTGTTTTCTGCGATCAGATCACCGAGGCGGCGCAGCAGTTTGCCGCGCGCAGTGGCGGTCAGACCGCGCCAAGCCGGGCTGTCAAAAGCAGTTTGCGCTGCTTGCACGGCGCGTTCGACGTCCGCTTCATCGGCGTCGGGCAGTTCCGCCCAGGCTTGCGCGGAGGCCGGGTTGAGGCTTTCGAAGGTCTTGCCGGAGAGGGCGTCGACCCAGTCTCCGCCGATGCACATCTGGAAGCGTGCGAGTGTCATGCAACGATCCCCTTTATATGGTTTTGTCGGGAGTGTGCGAATTGGAGAAATTCCAGCAGCATCTGGTTGACCAGACGCGGCGACTCTACCGGCATCATATGCCGTTGCTCGGGCAGCACGGCAACCTTCGCAGCGGGGATGCGTCGGGCCAGTTGCTCGGCCATTTCCGGGGTTGAACCGGGGTCGAGTTCGCCGGTGGCGATCAGCGTCGGCGCCTGAATGCTGCTCAGATCGTCGGCGCGGTACATGTCCTGGGTGGCAAACAATTCATAAGTGGTCAGATAGCCCTGCGGATCGTTGTTGGCCAAGGTCTGGCGCAACGCGGCGATCTGCGCCGGGTTGGCCGCCTGATATTCACGGCTGAACCAGCGCGACAACGCCGCTTCGGCATTGGCGTCCGGGCCATGTTCGGCAGCCTGGGCAGTGCGGGCAATCACGCCGGCACGCTGTTCTTCGCTGCGGTTGAACACGCTGTTCAGCACCACCAGGCTTTGCAGGCGCTCCGGGTAGTGCAGGGCGAAGGCCCGCGCGACCAGACCGCCCATGGAGAAACCGATCACCGCTGCCTGGGGCAGATTCAGGTGATCGAGCAGCTCGAGCAACTGATCGGCGTAACCGAGCAGGTCGGTGCCGCTGGCCGGGCGCGGGCTGGCGCCGTGGCCGAGCATGTCGTAGGCGATCACCTGGTACTGGCTGGCGAGGCCGACAATCTGCCCGCCCCACATTTCTTTGTTCAGGCCCACGCCGTGGATCAATACCACGGGCTGGCCTTGGCCGGTCGCCAGGTAACTGGTGCCAGCCGGGGTGAGTTCAGCGGTGAGCCGAATCATGGAGCGCTCCTGCAATGCCTTTTTATTGTGATTACTGGGCTTTTTCGGCAGCCAGTTCTTCCAGATCGATGTAGCGGTTGCCGATGCGCGGGTGCAGGCGGCCACCGTCGGCGCAACCGAGCACGACGACGATTTCGTCAGCACGCGGCGCGTCTTCGATCTGCATTTCCAGGGTGATGTAGTGCGAACGCAGGCCTTCGTCGTCCTTGTGCATCATCGGGATCTGAATCGACGTGCCCGGGCCGCCGCGCTTGTTGGTAAAGCTCAGGTAGCTCTTGGCTTTTACCGCTTCGCGATAGTGGTTACCGAAGCGCAGGGTGTGGATCACCGCCGACGCGTGCTCGATCTCGCCATCAGCGCCGACGACCGCCGCTTTGCCGTACGCCTCGATCTTCTCGGCACCGCCGATGATGCCGACCAGGCGTTCGACCATCATTGCGCCGAGGTCGGAGCAGTTGGCGCGGATCTGCGGCTTGAGGTCTTCGACAAAACCGTTGCCCACCCACGGGTTCTTCATCACCACGGCGAGGCCGACCATGGTCACCGGCTTGTCAGTAGCCTTGCCGCCTTCGATGAAGGTTTCTTCGACATAGCTGACGATCTTGCGAATTTCGAAACTCATGAGCTGCTCCGTTGGGGGATTGAGAGTGTCTGTGCGTCTGATGGTATACCATAATACCGATCCTGCAAGTCCCCGCAGCGACAATTGCGTCATCCATCCTACGAATGGCTGCGCATTCAGCCTTTGGCGCGAAACCACCCATCACCACAAACCCTGTGGGAGCGAGCCTGCTCGCGAAAGCGGTGGGTCAGCCAATAAACAGGGTGACTGATACACCGCATTCGCGAGCAGGCTCGCTCCCACAGGGAAAATGATGGGTTACAGAGAGCCGCTTTCGGTTAACAAAAGATAACGCGGCGCCGATTGTCAGACATTTGCAAAGCCCGATAGGATGAGCCAGCTTCCGAAGGGGCTCTGGATTGCGGGTTTCAGGACTATGCTTCTGATCTGCCACTAGCCGAGCACCCTTGCGGCGCCCTTGAAGGCCCGATGGCCCAACAATAATAAATAGGGGAAGGTCTATGAGTCGTTGCCGCCCGCCGGCGTTACGCAACACCGCGTTGCTGGCCACAGCACTCTCGCTGCTGGGCTTTGCCACGTTATCGGCACCTGTGATTGCCGCCGAGGCCCCGGCTGACGTGGTCTATGCCACCGAATCGGCCAAGGCCGCGAAAAGCCTGATTCTT
This sequence comes from Pseudomonas sp. Sample_14, assembly GCF_004307515.1. NCBI lineage: Bacteria > Pseudomonadati > Pseudomonadota > Gammaproteobacteria > Pseudomonadales > Pseudomonadaceae > Pseudomonas > Pseudomonas sp. Sample_14. The sequence continues at coordinate 40,816 of NZ_RCOC01000070.1, forward strand.
GATGTCGTCCACGCTGGCGCGCGTCTGGTCGCGGTCGGCGATCGCGGGCACATCGTCTATTCCGATGACCAGGGCAAAACCTGGACCCAGGCCAAGGTGCCAACCCGGCAACTGCTCACTGCCGTGTATTTCGTCGATGACAAAAACGGTTGGGCCGTGGGCCACGATGCACAGATTCTCGCCAGCGCAGACGGCGGTCTGACCTGGACCAAACAATTCGAAGACCTCGCACGCGAATCGCCGCTGCTCGACGTCTGGTTCAAGGACGCCAGCAGCGGCTTTGCCGTGGGCGCCTACGGCACGCTGCTGGAAACCTCCGATGGCGGCAAGCACTGGGAAGACGTCAGCGATCGCCTCGACAACGAAGACCAGTTCCACCTCAACGCCATCGCCGCCGTGAAAGACGCCGGGCTGTTTATCGTCGGCGAGTCCGGCAGCATGTTCCGCTCCGCCGATGACGGCCAGACCTGGGAAAAGCTTGAAGGCCCGTACGAAGGTTCACTGTTCGGCGTGATCGGCACGGCGCAGCCGCAGACCCTGCTGGCTTACGGCTTGCGCGGCAATCTTTATCGCTCCACTGATTTCGGCAGCAACTGGGAGCAAGTCGAACTCAAAGCTGCACGCGGTGCGCTGGAGTTCGGCCTGTCCGGCGGCACGCTGCTGGAAGACGGCTCGATCGTCATCGTCGGTAACGGCGGCTCGGTGATCAGCAGCAGCGACAACGGCGAAACCTTCAGCGTGTTCAACCGCCCGGATCGCATTTCGCTGTCGTCGGTCACCGCCGCCGGCAACGGCAACCTGATTCTGACCGGGCAGGGTGGCTTGCACATCACCCAGCCAAACGGTGCCGAGACCAATAACAAGAAGGCGGGGCTATGACTTCCTTGATCACTCCTCAGCAGGAAAAGGCGACGGTTCTCGAGCGCCTGATCTTCAATAACCGTCCGGCCGTGATCCTGATCTGCCTGGTGGTGAGCATTTTCCTGTTCTGGCAGGCCACGCTGATTCGGCCGTCGACCAGTTTTGAAAAAATGATCCCGCTGCAGCATCCCTTCATCGAAAAGATGATGGAGCACCGCAACGATCTGGCGAACCTGGGCAACACGGTGCGTATTTCGGTGGAAGCCACCGACGGCGACATCTTCTCCAAGGAGTACATGGAGACCCTGCGCCAGATCAACGACGAAGTGTTCTACATTTCCGGCGTCGACCGTTCCGGGCTCAAATCGCTGTGGAGCCCGAGCGTACGCTGGACCGAAGTGACCGAAGAGGGTTTCGCCGGCGGTGAAGTGATTCCGCAGAGCTACAACGGCTCGCAGGACAGCCTCGATCTGCTGCGCAACAACGTGCTCAAGTCCGGCCAGGTCGGGCGTCTGGTGGCCAACGACTTCAAGTCGAGCATTGTCGACATCCCGCTGCTCGAGGCCTATCCGGACCCGCAGGATCAGGGCAAGTTGCTGGCGCTGGACTATCGCCAGTTCTCCCATGAGCTCGAAGACAAGATCCGCAACAAGTTCGAAGCGCAGAACCCCAACATCAAGATCCACATCGTCGGTTTCGCCAAGAAGGTCGGTGACCTGATCGACGGTCTGGTGATGGTGGTGCTGTTCTTCGGTGTCGCCTTCGTCATCACCCTGATTCTGCTGCTGTGGTTCACCAACTGCCTGCGCAGCACCATCGCGGTGTTGAGCACAACGCTGGTGGCGGTGGTCTGGCAGCTCGGCTTGATGCACTTCTTCGGCTTCGGGCTCGACCCGTATTCGATGCTGGTGCCGTTCCTGATTTTCGCCATCGGCATTTCCCACGGCGTGCAGAAGATCAACGGTATCGCCCTGCAATCCAGCGAGGCCGATAACGCCCTGACCGCGGCACGACGCACCTTCCGCCAGTTGTTCCTGCCGGGGATGATCGCGATTCTGGCCGATGCGGTGGGCTTCATCACCCTGCTGATCATCGACATCGGGGTGATCCGTGAACTGGCCATCGGCGCGTCTATCGGCGTTGCGGTGATCGTGTTCACCAACCTGATCCTGCTGCCGGTGGCGATTTCCTATGTCGGCATCAGCAAGCGCGCGATTGCCAAGAGCAAGAAGGACGCCAACCGCGAGCACCCGTTCTGGCGCCTGCTGTCGAACTTCGCCAGCCCGAAAGTCGCACCGATTTCGGTAGCCTTGGCTCTGATCGCCTTCGGTGGCGGCCTCTGGTACAGCCAGAACCTGAAGATCGGCGACCTCGACCAGGGCGCGCCGGAACTGCGTCCGGACTCGCGCTACAACAAGGACAACAACTTCATTATCAGCAATTACTCGACCAGCTCCGACGTGCTGGTGGTGATGGTCAAGACCAAGGCCGAAGGCTGCTCGCGCTACGAAGCCATGGCGCCGATCGATCAGCTGATGTGGAAGATGCAGAACACCGAGGGCGTGCAGTCGGCGATCTCGCTGGTGACCGTGTCCAAGCAGATGATCAAGGGCATGAACGAGGGCAACCTGAAATGGGAAACCCTGTCGCGCAACCCGGACGTGCTGAACAACTCGATCGCCCGCGCTGATGGCCTGTACAACAACAGCTGCTCGCTGGCGCCAGTGCTGGTGTTCCTCAACGATCACAAAGCTGAGACCCTCGATCGTGCGGTCAACGCGGTGCAGGAGTTCGCCAAGGAAAACAACAAGGACGGCCTGGAATTCATCCTCGCCGCCGGTAACGCCGGGATCGAAGCGGCCACCAACGAAGTCATCAAACAGGCTGAGCTGACCATCCTGATCCTGGTGTACATCTGCGTGGCAGTGATGTGCATGATCACCTTCCGCTCATGGGCAGCGACCCTGTGCATCGTCCTGCCGCTGGTGCTGACCTCGGTACTCGGCAACGCGCTGATGGCGTTCATGGGCATCGGCGTGAAAGTCGCGACGCTGCCAGTGGTGGCGTTGGGCGTGGGGATTGGCGTGGATTACGGCATCTACATCTACAGCCGCCTGGAAAGTTTCCTGCGTGCCGGGCTGCCGTTGCAGGAAGCCTATTACCAGACGCTGAAGTCGACCGGTAAAGCGGTGCTGTTCACCGGCCTGTGCCTGGCGATCGGCGTGTGCACCTGGATCTTCTCGGCGATCAAGTTCCAGGCCGACATGGGCCTGATGCTGACCTTCATGTTGCTGTGGAACATGTTCGGCGCGCTGTGGCTGCTGCCGGCGCTGGCGAAGTTCCTGATCAAGCCGGAGAAGCTGGCGGGGCAGAAGGGCAATTCGCTGTTTGCCCACTGATCTGACAGGCTGAAACGACAAAGCCGCAACCTTTGGGGGTTGCGGCTTTTTTTGTGCTTCAAGATCAAGCGCCCCTCACCCTAGCCCTCTCCCGGAGGGAGAGGGGACTGACCGCGGCGTCTTTCGCCATACACCGACCTGAAAGATCGAGTCGATTATGGATTCAAAGCAAATCACTGGACCTGCAATACCAAGCGATGTTGGATTCAGCGCAAATCGTTCAAGTCGGCGTAAATCTCAAATATCCCCCAATCGGTCCCCTCTACCTCTGGGAGAGGGCTAGGGTGAGGGCAAGCGATCTCAAGCCCTAAGAAAGCTCTGCGCCAAGCACAACACTCAACGCACTACGCGCATCATCCAACTGCACCAGCGTCGCATGCCGGGCGCCCAGGGCATCGCGGTTCTCGATGGCGGTCAGAATCGCCTTGTGCCTGGGCAACGCCAGTTCATGCAGATTCGGCCGCTGATTGGAATGCTTCAACGCCTCGGCAATTGCTACCGCCAACATGTTGCACAGGTTCGCCAGCAGGTCGTTGTGCGTCGCATCGGCGATGCGGCTGTGGAAGTCCAGGTCCGGTTGCAAAAGCGCTTCCGGGGTCGGCGCGGCTTCCATGCGTTGGTAGGCTTCGTTGATCGCAGCGATGTCGGCATCGGTCGCATGCTGAGCGGCGAGGGCGGCGGCTGCCGGTTCGATGATGCTGCGCACGCTGGTGAGCACGTTGAAGAATTCATTCTGCGGGCTGCTCTGCATCAGCCAGTGCAGCACGTCCGGGTCGAGCATGTGCCACTCACGGCGGGCCTTGACCACGGTGCCGACGCGCGGTTTGGAATACACCAGACCCTTGGCCACCAGCACCCGCGTGGCTTCGCGCAACACCGGCCGACTGACCGCGTACTCCTCGCACAGCAGGGCTTCGGCGGGCAGTTTGTCGTCGGGCAAAAAGCGTCCGGAGACGATCTGCATGCCCAGTTCCTGGACGATGCGCGAGTGCATGCTTTTACGGTCGGAAGGTTTGCGGTAATCCATGGGGAGTGGCGCGATCCTGAGCGATGGAGATGCCGCGCATCATAGCAGGCACGGCACAATCTTGAGGTAGGCAATGATCGTTCCCACGCTCTGCGTGGGAATGCCTCAAGGGACGCTCCGCGTTCCAGCTCTGAAAGGGACGCGGAGCGTCCCGGGCTGCATTCCCACGCGGAGCGTGGGAACGATCAGTGGGGTGTCAATGAGAGTGGCGCGGAACCTCGGCACCACGGCAGCCAACCAGGAAGTCAAAGTCGCAACCCTGATCCGCCTGCAGCACGTGGTCGATGTACAGCTGACGATAACCGCCCACCAGCAACTGTTGCGGTGCTTGCAGATCGGCCATTCGCGCGGCCAGTTCAGCATCCGGAATGTCCAGATGCAAACGGCCGCTGGCGCAATCGAGCTCGATCCAGTCGCCTTCCTTTACTGCCGCCAAAGGCCCGCCGGCTGCGGCTTCCGGGGCGACGTGCAAAACCACCGTGCCGTACGCGGTGCCGCTCATGCGTGCATCGGAAATACGCACCATGTCGGTCACGCCTTCTGCCAACAGCTTGGCTGGCAAACCCATGTTGCCGACTTCGGCCATGCCTGGATAACCCTTCGGCCCGCAGTTTTTCATCACCAGAATCGAATCCTTATCGACGTCCAGCTCCGGATCGTTGATCCGGGCCTTGTACATGTCGAAGTTCTCGAACACCACCGCACGCCCGCGATGCTGCATCAGTTCAGCAGTGGCGGCGGACGGCTTGAGCACCGCGCCCAGCGGCGCCAGATTGCCACGCAACACGCAGATGCCACCGTCGGCGCGAATCGGATTGTCGAGGGTGCGGATCACTTGGTCTTCGCCGTAGATCGGCGCGTCCTTGGTGTTCTCGCCGATGGACTTGCCGTTGACCGTCAGTGCGTTCGGGTTGGGGATCAGATTGGCTTCACCGAGGCGGCGCAGCACCGCTGGCAAACCACCGGCGTAGTAGAACTCTTCCATCAGGAAACGCCCGGACGGTTGCAGGTCGACGATGGTCGGCATGCCGCGACCGATGCGGGTCCAGTCGTCCAGATCGAGCTCGACGCCGATGCGCCCGGCGATGGCTTTCAAGTGGATCACGGCGTTGGTCGAACCGCCGATGGCAGCGTTGACACGAATAGCGTTTTCGAAGGCTTCTTTGGTGAGGATCTTCGACAGTTTCAGGTCTTCACGCACCATCTCCACCGCACGCATGCCGGACATGTGCGCCAGCACATAACGGCGCGCATCTACGGCCGGAATCGCGGCGTTGTGCGGCAGCGAAGTGCCCAGCGCTTCAGCCATGCACGCCATGGTCGACGCGGTGCCCATGGTGTTGCAGGTGCCCGCCGAACGCGACATGCCGCCCTCGGCCGCGAGGAAGTCATCGATGGTGATGGTGCCGGCCTTGACCTGTTCGCTGAGCTGCCAGACCACGGTCCCAGAGCCGATATCCTTGCCTTTGTGCTTGCCGTTGAGCATCGGCCCGCCGGTGACGACGATGGCCGGCACGTCGCAACTGGCCGCGCCCATCAGCAGTGCTGGAGTGGTTTTGTCGCAACCGGTGAGCAGCACGACGCCGTCGATCGGGTTGCCGCGAATCGCTTCTTCAACGTCCATGCTCGCCAGGTTGCGGGTGAGCATGGCAGTCGGGCGCAGGTTCGATTCGCCATTGGAGAACACCGGAAACTCCACCGGAAAACCACCGGCCTCGATCACCCCGCGTTTGACGTGCTCCGCGATCTGGCGGAAGTGCGCGTTGCACGGAGTCAGTTCCGACCAGGTGTTGCAGATGCCGATGATCGGCTTGCCGTGGAACTGATGGTCGGCGATGCCCTGATTCTTCATCCAGCTGCGGTACATGAAGCCGTTCTTGTCGGCCGTGCCAAACCATTGGGCGGAGCGCAGGGTGGGTTTCTTATCAGACATGATCGATTCTCTTATTGTAAGACTATTGTTTGCGAGCTGACGCTTAATCTAAGCTCAAAATCCGCGCTTTGGAAGTGTTGTTGGGTAATTAGTATTACTATATAGTCGTTTTCGACGGAGGGATGGCCCTGGCTGTTTTGGCGAGAGGCGTCCCCCGAGGTTCTATAAAAACAACAATCGGAGACCGATCTCATGAGCCAGGAATTGCGGCTTGTCCGGCGCATCACACTGAAACTGATTCCCTTCCTGATCCTGCTGTACCTGATCGCCTATGTGGATCGCTCCGCCGTCGGCTTCGCCAAGCTGCACATGGGCGCCGACATCGGCATCGGCGATGCCGCCTACGGCCTCGGTGCCGGGTTGTTTTTCATTGGTTACTTTCTTTTAGAGATTCCCAGCAACCTGATGCTCGAACGCTTCGGCGCGCGGCGCTGGTTCGCGCGGATCATGATCACCTGGGGCGCGATCACCATCGGCATGGCCTTCGTGCAAGGGCCGCACAGCTTCTATGTGATGCGCTTTCTGCTCGGCGCGGCCGAGGCGGGCTTCTTCCCCGGCGTGCTGTACTACATCACCCAATGGTTCCCGGTGCGCCATCGCGGCAAGATCCTCGGCCTGTTCATCCTTTCGCAACCCATTGCGATGATGATCACCGGTCCCGTGTCCGGCGGTTTGCTCGGCATGGACGGTATCCTCGGCCTGCACGGCTGGCAGTGGCTGTTCATCGTCATCGGCACGCCGGCGATCCTGCTGACCTGGCCGGTCCTGCGCTGGCTGCCGGACGGCCCGCAGCAAGTGAAGTGGATGGATCAGGCGGAAAAAGACTGGCTGACCGGCGAGCTGAAAAAGGACTTGCAGGAGTACGGCCAGACCCGTCACGGCAACCCTCTGCATGCGTTGAAAGACAAACGCGTGTTGTTGCTGGCGCTGTTCTATCTGCCGGTGACCCTGAGCATTTATGGCCTCGGCCTGTGGCTGCCAACGTTGATCAAACAGTTCGGCGGCAGCGATCTGGTCACCGGTTTCGTCTCTTCGGTGCCATACATTTTCGGGATCATCGGCCTGCTGATTATTCCGCGTAGCTCCGACCGTTTGAACGATCGCTACGGCCATTTGGCGGTGTTGTATGTGCTCGGTGCGCTGGGCCTGTTCCTCAGTGCCTGGCTGTCGCTGCCGGTGGCGCAACTGGCGGCGCTGTGTCTGGTGGCGTTTGCCTTGTTCTCATGCACCGCGGTGTTCTGGACCTTGCCGGGGCGTTTCTTTGCTGGCGCCAGTGCCGCGGCGGGGATTGCCTTGATCAACTCGGTGGGCAACCTCGGCGGTTACATCGGGCCGTTCGTGATCGGCGCGTTGAAGGAATACACCGGCAATCTGGCTTCGGGGTTGTACTTCCTCTCGGGCGTGATGGTGTTCGGGCTGATTCTGACCGGCGTCGTTTACCGCGTGCTGGAGCGCAAGCATGTGCTGCCCGTCGACCAGTTCGCCGCCAGCGCCCGTGGCGCGACCCGAACCTGACTGACCAACACTGGCCCCTGTGGGAGCGAGCCTGCTCGCGAAGAGGCCATCACATTCAACACTGTTGGTGACTGATACACCGCTTTCGCGAGCAGGCTCGCTCCCACAGGGGGATAGCGGCGTTTTTGATGGAACAGGAGAAAATCATGCATCTGGTTCAATTCGAATTACCCAACGGCGAGCGCCGTGTCGGCGTGGTCGACAACGGTCAGGTCCGCGAAGTCGAGGACGCCCGCAGTGTCCGTGATCTGGCCCTGGCGGCAATCGAGGCCGGCGGCTCGCTTGAGCAGCAAGTGCAAAGCCTCGGCCTCGGCGCCAGTCACGACTATGGGCAGTTGCTCAAAGACCTGCGCATCCTGCCGCCACTCGATCACCCGGATCCGGCGCACATGCTGGTCAGCGGTACTGGTCTGACCCATCTGGGCAGTGCTTCGGCCCGGGACAAGATGCACCAGCAGGCCGGCGATGAAGCGGCGATGACCGACACCATGCGCATTTTCAAGTGGGGCGTGGAGGGTGGCAAACCGGCGGCGGGGCAGGCCGGTGTGCAACCAGAGTGGTTCTACAAGGGCGACGGCAGCATTGTCGTGCGTCCGGGGCAGCCGTTCCCGCTGCCGCCGTTCGCCGAGGACGCCGGCGAAGAGCCGGAGATGGCCGGCCTGTATGTCATCGGCAACGATGGCAAGCCGTATCGCCTCGGTTTCGCCGTCGGTAACGAGTTCTCCGACCACGTCATGGAGCGCAAGAATTACCTGTACCTCGCGCACTCGAAATTGCGCAGTTGCAGTTATGGCCCGGAACTTCGTACCGGTGAATTGCCTCAACACCTTGCCGGCACCAGCCGAATCCTGCGTGACGGCGAAGTGTTCTGGCAGAACGAGTTCCTCAGCGGCGAGGCCAACATGTGCCACAGCCTGGCGAACCTCGAGTACCACCACTTCAAATACAGTCAGTTCCTGCGTCCGGGCGACGTGCACATTCATTTTTTCGGCACAGCGACCCTGTCGTTTGCCGACGGCATCCGCACTCAGCCGGGCGACACGTTCGAGATCAGCCAGGCCGACTTCGGCGCACCGCTGGTCAACGGTATCGCACCGGTTCAGGCGGCTTTTGAACCGGACAGCATCGGCACCCTTTAAGGAGATCCCATGACTCAGATTCTCGGTCACAACTACATCGGCGGTCAGCGTAGCGCCGCTGGCAGCGTCAAACTGCACTCGGTCGACGCCAGCACTGGCGAGGCCCTGCCGCACGATTTCATTCAGGCCACGGCCGAAGAAGTCGACGCCGCTGCCAAGGCCGCCGCTGCGGCTTACCCGACCTATCGCAGCCTTAGCGCCGAACGTCGCGCGCAGTTCCTCGATGCGGTCGCGGATGAGCTGGATGCGCTTGGCGACGATTTCGTCGCCGTGGTCTGCCGCGAAACCGCGCTGCCAGCCGGGCGCATTCAGGGCGAGCGCGGTCGCACCAGCGGGCAGATGCGTCTGTTCGCCAAAGTCCTGCGTCGCGGTGATTTCTACGGCGCGCGGATCGATCTGGCACTGCCGGATCGTCAGCCGCTGCCACGTCCGGATCTTCGCCAATACCGCATCGGCCTCGGCCCGGTCGCCGTGTTTGGTGCGAGCAACTTCCCGCTGGCGTTCTCCACTGCCGGTGGCGATACCGCAGCAGCGCTGGCCGCCGGTTGCCCGGTAGTGTTCAAGGCCCACAGCGGCCACATGGCCACGGCTGAACTGGTCGCCGACGCGATCATTCGTGCCGCAGAAAAAACCGGTATGCCCGCTGGCGTGTTCAACATGATCTACGGTGGCGGCGTCGGCGAATGGCTGGTCAAGCATCCGGCGATTCAGGCCGTTGGTTTCACCGGTTCACTGAAAGGCGGTCGCGCCCTGTGCGACATGGCAGCCGCACGTCCGCAACCGATCCCGGTGTTCGCCGAGATGTCGAGCATCAACCCGGTGATCGTTTTGCCGCAAGCACTGGCCACGCGTTCGGAAACCGTCGCGCGCGACCTCACCGCTTCGGTGGTTCAGGGTTGCGGTCAGTTCTGCACCAACCCGGGTCTGGTCATCGGTATTCGCTCGCCGCAGTTCAGCGCGTTTGTACAGCAAGTCGCCGCTGCAATCGGTGATCAACCGGCGCAAACCATGCTCAACGCCGGCACCCTCGGCAGCTATGGCAAAGGCCTGGAAAAGCTTCTGGCGCACAGCGGCATCGAGCATCTGGCCGGTAATCCGCAGCAGGGCAATCAGGCGCAGCCGCAGTTGTTCAAGGCCGATGTCAGCCTGTTGATCAACGGTGACGAAGTGCTGCAGGAAGAAGTGTTCGGCCCCATCACAGTAATCGTCGAAGTGGCCGATCAGGCACAACTGAGCGCGGCGCTGCACGGCCTGCACGGTCAGTTGACCGCGACGATCATCGGCGAGCCGTCTGATTTCGAGCAATTCGCCGAACTGACGCCGCTGCTGGAACAGAAGGTCGGGCGCATCCTGCTCAACGGTTATCCGACCGGTGTCGAAGTGTGCGATTCGATGGTGCACGGCGGGCCGTACCCGGCGACGTCCGATGCGCGCGGCACGTCAGTGGGCACGCTGGCGATCGATCGCTTCCTGCGCCCGGTGTGCTTCCAAAACTACCCGGACAGCTTGCTGCCCGAACCACTGAAAAACGCCAACCCGCTGCGGATTCAGCGTTTGGTGGATGGCAAGCCATCGCGTGAGGCGATCTAGCCAGCACCGTAATTTCCTGTGTCTTTGATTGATCGTTCCCACGCTCCGCGTGGGAATGCAGCCCGGGACGCTCTGCGTCCCATTGGAACGCGGAGCGTCCCTAGAGGCATTCCCACGCAGAGCGTGGGAACGATCAGCTGGCACACCGCCTTCGCGAGCAGGCTCGCTCCCACAGAGGTTCCAGCAGGGGCCTCTGGATCACATTGGGCTATCATTGGCCCTTTCCCCCCTTGAAAGACTGTTTGCCATGACTGCCCAAACCCTTCTCATCGCCCTCGAACACTGCGGTATGGTCGAAATCGATGGCCTGCACGCCTTCGAATTCGCCCTCGACGAGGACGATAACCTGCACATCGAATGCATCGATGGCCGCGAAGCCAAGCACTGGCAATTCACCCCGGCGCAGGTCGCGCAAGCGACGTTCGATGAGACGCTGCAGAGCTGGCTGATCGTCGGTTACGCCAGCGACACCAAGACCACGGGCGAGCATCGTCTGGTGTGCGTCGGCGACGTAGTCAGCAGCAGCGACGATGAGGATGACAATAATGAAGATGCGTAATTTCTGGCCTTTGCTGATGGCCGGCAGCGTCGGCGCGATGGGGCTTTCCAGCGCCTCTGCCGAAACCTTGCAATTGCTGGTCGGCTCCTACACCGCCGGTTCCAGCCAGGGCATCTACCGCATGCAGTTCGACAGCGCCACCGGCCAGATCGACGCCAAGCCGCTGCAAGTGGTCAAGACCGAAAACCCGTCCTGGCTGACCCTCTCGAAAGACCAGAAGCGCTTGTTCGTGGTCAACGAAAACGGCCCGGGCCAGACCGATCCGGTCGGCCGCGTCAGCAGCTTCGCCATCGACCCGAAAACCCATGCGCTGAGCCTGATCAATCAAGTGCAGAGCCTCGGTAACGAGCCGACCCATTCCAGCCTCAGCGCTGATGCCAGACACCTGTTCGTCAGCAACTACTCGGTGATGGAAGATCCGGGCGGTACCCTGGCGGTATTGCCGGTCGATGCCGACGGCCAGCTGAAACCGGTGGTGCAGATGAGCGGCCACCCGGCTAGTCGGGTCAACCCCGAGCGCCAGGCTTCCAATCACGTGCACTCGACGGTGTCGTCGCCGGACGGGCGCTATGTGTTCTCCAATGATTTGGGCGCGGACAAGGTTTTCATCTATCAATACGACCCGAAGGCCAACCCGCACTTGCCGCTGACCCCGGCGAAAACCGCCTCGGTAGCCTTGCCGGCCGGCAGTGGCCCGCGTCATCTGCTGTTCAGCGCTGACGGCAAACACGCTTGGCTGACCATGGAGATGAGCGCGCAGGTTGCGGTGTTCGACTACAAGGACGGCGTACTGACCCAGACGCAACTGGTCGATCTGGCAGCGGGCCAGCCAACCTCGGACAAGGCCGGCGCGGCGCTGCATGCCTCGGCTGATGGCAAGTTTCTCTACGTGAGCAATCGCGGCACGGCCAATCAGCTCGTAGTGTTCGGCATTGATCCTGCGACCGGTCAGCTCAAAGAGCTGCAAAAGCGCTCGGTCGAAGGCGATCACCCGCGCGAGTTTGCCCTCGATCCGAGCGGTAAATTCGTCTTGATTGCCAACCAGAAGAGCAACCAGATTGTCGTCGTCGAGCGCGATGCCAAGACCGGTCTGCTGGGCAAAACCGTGCAAAAACTGCCGATGGACGCGCCAAGCGACCTGAAATTCCTGGTGCGACAATAAGCCACAGGCCCCGGACTACGGGGCCTGCATCGTTGTATTAATTGCACTGATAACGGCTAATGCTACAAAAGATTTCAAGCGAGTAACCCTCGAGCGTTACGTTTGTTTCACAGCCCGCCGGGCAAACCAAGCAAACGAACACGAGGGTTACCGCCATGAATTTCAATCTCTTCTCCGTCATCGCCGCTTCCGCCATTTCTGCCACCGTGGTATTGCCAGCCGGTGCCAACGTCGAAATCACCAGCAAAAAATCCCACACCCAGAGCTACACCCAGAAATACCTGCAACAAAGCGCCAACTTCTACGCCGCGCTGGATCACAAAACCCAAGCCTGAGCGCACCGTTCTCCTGTAGGAGCTGCCGAAGGCTGCGATCTCTTGATCTTCATCGTCAAAAGATCGCAGCCTTCGGCAGCTCCTACGCGCGCGCGTAACCTGATCGTTCCCACG
>NZ_RCOC01000019.1:0-52880 GCF_004307515.1 Pseudomonas sp. Sample_14
ACCCTGTGGGAGCGAGCCTGCTCGCGAATGCAATGTGTCACTCAGCAGTCGAGTGTCTGACACACCGCTTTCGCGAGCAGGCTCGCTCCCACAGGTGCTGCGTTTCAGGTTAATGCCCGCTGGCAGCAGGCCCGGCCTTGGCGGCAAACGGCGGTTTCGCCAGCCATACAATCAAAATCAGCCCCATGAATCCCCACCCTAGCAACGTGAAGTAATCCACGGTCGAAAGCATGTACGCCTGGCTGGTGAGGATCTGATCCATCTGCGCATACGCCGACTGGCTCGCCCCGCCCAACTGATTCAAGGTCTCGCGGGTGGCTGGCTCGAACGTGCTGATGCTTTCGCTCATATACGCATGATGCTGATCGGCCCGGCGAATCCAGATCCAGGTGGTCAGCGAGGCCGCGAAGCTGCCGCCCAGTGTCCGCAGGAAAGTCGCCAGGCCTGCGCCGTCAGCGATCTGGCTCGGCGGCAAGTCCGACATCAGAATGCTCAGGGTCGGCATGAAGAACAGCGCCACACCGATACCCATGAACAACTGCACCAGAGCGATGTGCTGGAAGTCGACTTCGTTGGTGAACTCGGCACGCATGAAGCAGCTCAGGCCGATCGCCAAAAATGCAATGCCGGCGAGCAGACGCAGATCGAACTTGTGCGCGTATTTGCCGACAAACGGCGACAGCAGCACCGGCAGAATCCCGATCGGCGCCACGGCAAGTCCCGCCCAGGTCGCGGTGTAGCCCATTTGCGTCTGCAACCACTGCGGCAGAATCAGGTTGATGCCGAAGAAGCCGGCATAACCCAGCACCAGCACGAGCGTGCCGATGCGGAAGTTGCGATGGGCGAACAGGCGCAGGTTGACCACCGGATGGCGGTCGGTCATTTCCCAGATCACGAACACCGCCAGGGCGACCACGGAAATCGCCGCGCCGACAATGATGAAATTCGACTCGAACCAGTCCAGGTCATTGCCCTTGTCGAGGATCACCTGCAACGCGCCAACGCCAATGATCAGCGTGATCAGACCGACGTAATCCATTGGCTGGCGACTGGTCACCACCGGCCGTTTCGCCAGTTGCGAACGCACCACCATCACCGCAAAGATGCCGATCGGCACGTTGATAAAGAAGATCCACGGCCAGCTGTAACTGTCGGTGATCCAGCCGCCGAGAATGGGACCTGCAATCGGCGCGACCACCGTGACCATCGCCAACAGCGCCAGGGCCATCCCGCGTTTCGCCGGCGGATACACCGCGATCAACAGCGTCTGCGTCATCGGGTACAGCGGCCCGGCGACCAGGCCTTGCAGCACGCGAAAGCCGATCAGCTCAGGCATCGAAGTCGAGATACCGCAGAGAAACGACGCCAGTACAAACAGCATCGTCGCCCACAGAAACAGCTTCACCTCGCCGAAGCGGCGGCTCAGCCAACCGGTCAGCGGCAGCGCAATCGCGTTGCTCACGGCGAACGAGGTGATGACCCAGGTGCCCTGCTCCGAACTCACCCCGAGGTTGCCGGAAATCGTCGGCAACGCCACGTTGGCGATGGTCGTGTCGAGCACTTGCATGAACGTCGCCAGCGACAGGCCGATGGTGCTGAGCAACAGGCTGGGCGGCGTGAAAGAAGCGTTATTGCTCATTGTGAATCCTATGAAACCTGATGGTCGCTGCGGCCTGATGAACACAGCCGGCCCTGTGGTAGCAGGCCCTTGTGGCGAGGGGATTTATCCCCGCTGGGTCGCGAAGCGGCCCCTCTTTTGGCTCAGGAAAAGCGGGCCTGCTGCGCAGTCCAGCGGGGATAAATCCCCTCGCCACAGATAACCCCTCACCACAGAGCCTGCTTCTGATCCGGTGTGCTCTCAGCGCTGTGCGGTCTTGCCTGCTGCTGCGCTGTTGTCGTGAATCAACTGGGCAATCATCGCGTCCGCTTCGGCCAGTTGGCGGTCATACACATTGGTGCTGAACGAGGCTTTTTGCGGCGGTTGCTGGGCCAGCACCGGGCCGCTCTGGTCGTGCAGATTGACCTCGACATTGGTCGACAGACCGACACGCAGCGGGTGCTTGGCCAGTTCTTCGGCATTGATGTGGATACGCACTGGCACGCGCTGGACGATCTTGATCCAGTTACCGGTGGCGTTCTGTGCCGGCAGCAAGGCAAATGCGCTGCCGGTACCGGCGCCGAGGCTGTCGACGGTGCCGCTGTATTTCACGTCGCCGCCATAAATATCGGCCTCGATATCGACAGGCTGACCGATGCGCATGTCACGCAGTTGGGTTTCCTTGAAGTTGGCATCGATCCACAGCTGATCCAGCGGAATCACCGCCATCAGCGCGGTGCCCGGCTGCACACGCTGACCGAGCTGCACGGTGCGCTTGGCGACGTAACCGGTGACCGGCGCGATCAAGGTGCTGCGAGCATTGGTCAGGTAGGCCTGACGCAGATCGGCAGCCGCCGACATTACGTCCGGATGGGACGAGACCACGGTGTCGTCGACCAGTGCGCTGGTGGTTTTCAGTTGCTGTTTGGCGTTGGCCAGAGCGTTCTGCGCCGAGGTCAGGTCGTCGCGGGCGTGGGACAGCTCTTCCTGGGAAATCGCCCCGCCCTGGGCGAGATTTTTCCGCCGATTGTAGTTGTCCTGGGCTTTCTGCACTTCGGCCTGCTGCGCGTTGACCTGAGCTTTCATGCCGTCGACGTTGCTATACAGGCCGCGCACCTGACGCACGGTGCGCGCCAGTTTGGCCTTGGCACTTTGCAGGCCGACTTCGGCATCGTTGGGGTCGAAGTTGACCAGCACCTGGCCTTCCTGGACCAGATCCCCGTCATCGGCGCCGATGCTGACCACGGTGCCGGTGACCAGCGGCGTGATTTCCACGACGTTGCCATTGACGTAGGCATCGTCGGTGCTTTCGTTAAAGCGCCCGATGAACTCGTGATAGGCCCAGACGCCGGCAATGGCGAGCAGGACCACCACGGCGAGGGCCAGCAGCATCACCTTGCGTTTGCGCGGGTTGCCGGTGTCCGGTGTGTTGTCTTGAGCTTGGGTGTTTTCGGCAGTGGCCATGACAAATACCTTGAATTATGGGTGCGACGAGGCTGGGCTGGCGTTGGCTGCGTTCAGGTTTTCACCCTGAAAGCCGCCGCCCAGCGCTTGCATCAGTTGAATCGACAGGTCGATCTGCTCGGCATTGAGGGTCGCCAGCTGACGCTGGGCCTGGAGCAATTGCTGCTCGATGCTGAGCACGTCCAGGTAGTTGCCGATGCCGGATCCGTAACGCTGGACGACGGTGTTGTAAGAATCCTGAGCAATGTCGGTGGCGTGTTGCTGCGCGCCGATCTGCCGGCCGATATCGCGCAGCTGATTGATGGTATCGCCGACATCGCCGAGGGCTTTCACCAGACTTTTGTTGTACTGCGCCACCGCCAGATCGTAATCGGCGTCGCGCGCATCGAGGTTGGCGCGCAAGCGTCCGCCATCGAAAATCGGCAGCGACACGGTCGGCGCGATGTTGAAGAAGCGACTGGCCGAGCCGAACATCGCATCACCCAGCAACGACTCGGCGCCGGCCGAGGCCGACAGATTGAGGTTGGGATAGAAACGGGTTTTCGCCGCATCGATGTCTTTGCTCGCCGCCTCGACACGCCAGCGCGCCGCGACCAGATCCGGGCGGCGTCCGAGCAGTTCCGCCGGCAACACCGACGGCACCGCCACGGCGCTGGCTTGCAGGACTTTCGGTCGAGCGATTTCGTTGCCACGATCCGGGCCTTTGCCGAGCAATACCGCCAAGGCGATTTTCGCGCTGTTCAGGCGTTTTTCCGCGTCGATCAGGCTGGCCTGAGAACTGGCTTCCAGACTCTGGGTCTGCTGGAACTGGTACTGGCTGTCGATCCCCGAACTCAAGCGGCGCTGGCTGAGGTCGAGCATTTGCCGGGTGCGCTTGAGGTCTTCGCTGGCGAGGTCGTAAACGATGTGCGCCTGACCGAGATCGCTATACGCACGGGCGACGTCAGCGGCAAGTGTCAGCTGCGCGGCCTGACGATCGACTTCAGCAGCGCGAGCCTCGCCGAGGGCGGCTTCCCAGGCATCGCGCTGACCGCCCCACAAATCGAAGTTGTAATTGAAACCGGCGCTGACATTGCGCACCGTCGCATAGGCGCCGCCCTGCCCCAGCGGATCCTGATCACGAGCCAGCCGCGAACGGCTGATGCCGGCGCTGGCGTCGAGGGTCGGATAACGCTCGGCATCGGCGGCATGGGCGGCGGCACTGGCCTGATGGGCGCGGGCTGCGGCGATCTGCATGTCCGGGCTGTCGTGCAGGGCTTCGCGGATCAGGCCGTCGAGCTGCGGATCGCCGAGGCTGCTCCACCAATCGCTTTTCGGCCACGCCGCTGGCGACAGGGTGATGCCATCGAGAGACTGCGCTGTCTTCAGGCTCTTCGCGTCGAGGCGCTGGCCTTCGGTGTCGAGGCCGCTGTAATTGGCGCAACCGGCGAGGATCATCGCCGATAGCAACAGCGTCAGGCTGCTGCGCAAAGTGTTAGCGCTCATTGTGATCACCTAGACGCTGGATGGTGATCGGATCACCGGCGGCCAGCAGGATTTTCTTCAGGATGTATTCCAGGGTTTTCAGCTCTTCGCGGGAGATCGCGCCGGCCAGTTCATTCATCGCATCGGCACCGATGTGCGGCAGGCGATCAGCCAGTTGCTGGCCCTGCTCGGTCAGTTTCAACTGCACCTGTCGCCGGTCGCCTTCGCTGCGCTGGCGAATCAGAAAAGCCTTCTGCTCGAGGCGATCGAGCATGCGCGTCATCGACCCGCTGTCCAGCGACAGATGGCGGCACAGCTCGGCCGGGGTATCGACGCCGAACTGGGCCATGATGATCAACACCTTGAACTGCGCGGCGGTGATGCCGTGGGGTTCCATGTGGGTGTCGATGATCCGGTCCTTGAGCAACGCGGCACGGCCGAGCAACAGGCCGAGGTGGCAATGTTTGAATTCTTCCGGGGTGAAATGCTTCATGGGTCGACCTGATAACTGCCTAGGCAGTGAATGTATGTCGAGATGTTACTGCTTAGGCAGCGAATGTCAACGCAATAGTTAGGGGGCTTGGTAATTTATTGACAAGTGAACTGGGTTTTATTGCGTGCGCAACCGCATTCGCGAGCAGGCTCGCTCCCACAGGGAAAACGCGTTCCAATGTGGGAGCGAGCCTGCTCGCGAAGGGTGCGACTCGGTTCAAATGAGCAGGTGCGCTCTAGAAATCCCGCTTGTAGAAAATATCCAGCGAACTCGCCACGCCGCTTGCCGCTTCGACGTAGACCTTCTTGCTCAGCTTGTAGCGCAGGGCGATGGTGCTGGCCGGTTCGAAGACGCCGACGCCGTAGCGCAGGCTGAGTTTTTCCGAGATGTTGCCGCTGGCGACGACGCTGGTGTCGTTGCCGCTGCCTTGGGTGTCGAGTTGGAAGTCCTGAATACCCAGATCCTTGGCCAGGCCGCTGGTGATCCCGGCGCTGCCCATCAGACCCAGACCCAATGCCGCTTGCGCGAGCATGTTGTTGTCTTCGCCGCTGGTGCTCAGCGGACGGCCCAGCACCAGGTACGACAGCGCCTGTTCCTGACTCATCGCCGGTTCGGAGAAGATCTGCGTGGTTGGCTGTTCGGCGCTGCCGCTCAGGCGAATACCGGCGATGACGTCGTCGGTCTGGCGGATCGCTTCGATGTCCAGATACGGCTGGTCAATCGGGCCGGCGAACAACAGGCGCGCACGCCGCACCGTCAGGCGCTGGCCATAGGCGCGATAGCGGCCGTCGTTGAGCCAGAGTTCGCCACGGGTGTCCATGTTGTCGCCGATGTGCACCTGACCTTGCAGATTCGCGGTCAGGCCGAAACCGGCAAAGCTCAGCTTGTCCTGGCCGACGATCACGTTGATGTCCATTTTCATCGCGATCGGTGGTTTGCCCTCTTCGGTCTGCGCGCCAACGATGATCGTGTCGTCGGAGACTTTTACCGTCGATGGCGGCAGTTCGCGCACGGTGATTTCGCCTTTCGGCACCAGTACCTTGCCGGCAACTTTCAGCTCATCGCCGGCCATGGAAATCTTCAGGTCCGGGGCCATTTCCAGTTTGGCGTAGGGTTCGACGCTGACCGGCAATTGCGAGCCCTTGAGCGCCAGATCGACCACCAGTGCCTGACCCCAGGCGACGTTGCCGTTGAGGCTGCCCTTGCCAGTCTTGCCGCTGTTCCAGCCACCGTCCAGGCGCACCGATTCGCCGGCGATCGCTGCAGTCAGTTGCAGATTCTGCAGCTCCATCGGCAGTTCGGCGCCGGACACTTCGCCGTCGCTGAGCTGCACGGTGCCGTTGACCAGCGGTGCGAGCAGGCCACCGGAAATAGTGCCGCTGCCGTTGAGCCGGCCGGTGAGTTTTTCCACCATCGGCACGAACGGCCGCGCCACCGATAGATCGAGGCCGGAAAGGCGGAACGAGCCGCTCAGCGGTTTGTTTTTCGGCAGCGGATTGAGCTGCGCCTGGACCAGCAATTCGCCGAGTTTGCCGCCGACAAAATTGAGCTCGGTGTCAACGCGCTTGGGCGTGAGCTTGCTGCTGAGTTTGAGGGTCTGGTAGGGGAAATCCAGCCACTGATCCTTGTCGCGCACGCGCAGGGTGCCGCCGCTGGCATCGACACTGACCACGCCGTTCGGGCCGCTCGCCGGCAAGTCCAGTTGCAGATCGGCGTTGAGTCGGCCCTGCCAGGCGAAGTCCTTGGGCAGCCACTGCGCAAGGCTTTCGATCGGGAATTGCTTGAGGTGATAACGCAGCTTCGGCTCGGGCATCAGGCGCTGGTCTTCGCCACACAGGCTGGCGTTGCCGGACAGCCAGCAATGCGCGCCGAAATTGATCTGGCCGTCCGCCAGGCGTTCCAGCTTGGCCGGGCTTTGCAGCTTCCAGTCCTGACCACCGGCCTGAATGTCGCCACTGGCCAAGCGTCCGCGCCAGTTGCCCTTGTCGAGATTGCCGTCCAGACCCAGCGCCAGTTTCAGCTTCGGTCCGATCAGGTCGAGGTTGAGTTTCTGGCTTTTGATATCGCCCTGAGCACTGGCGGTCAGGGTGCCGAGCGAGGTGTCGCCGGTCTGAATGCCGCTGCCTTTGAGATTGATCTTCGCCCGCTGCGCGCTGTCGAGCGTGGCGTCGAGGTTGAGGCTTTGCAGGCGATTGTCCTGGAAAGCCAGTTGCGAACCTTGCAGATCAAGCTTGCCCTGTGGCGCCTTCAGCGTACCGGCGACGTTGACCTGACCGTTGACCTGCCCGCGCAATTGCGGCCAGAGCTGGGCCAGACGCGGCAGCTTGATGTCGATCTGCCCGCCGAGTTTGTCCTGCAGGCTGCCCTTGCCGTTGATGCTGTTATCGCCGAGGCGGATCTGCAGAGCGTTGAGGTTCCAGCGCTCGCCCGCGCCGTCAGCCTTGGCCTGCAGAATCGCCGGTTGGCCGCGCAGTTTGCCTTTAAGGTCGAGGTCGGCGCTGAGGCTGAGCTGATCATTCTTCATCTCGCCTTTGCTCTGCAACGGCCCGGCCAGCGTACCCGGCAGCTCCGCGACCCAGTACGCCGGGTTGAGCGCCGACAGGTCCAGCGCGGTATCCCAGGCGATGCCGTCGGCGAAGCGCACATTGACGTGCCCTTCGGCCTTGCCCTGCCCGGCCTGCATGACCAGTTGCGGCAAGGCGATCTGTTCCAGACTGCCGCTGAACGGACTGCTCAGGGTGAACGCCCCCGCCGGGCCATCCAGCGCAGCGTCGAAATTACCGAGGTACTGGCCGTCGGTGTAGGACACTTCGCCGGTGAAGGTACGCAACATCACTTGCGGCTCGTCGATTTCCGGATAAAGCCGATGCCACGGGAAGTCTTGCCAGTTGATATTGGCCTGAGCGCTGAGGCCCTTGCTCCAGTCGACGTTGCCGGTGAGCTTGAGGCTTTGCTTGTCGTTGGCCGTCAGATCAAGACCGGCGATCTGCGCACCATTGGCGTCGACCTTGCCTTTGAGCAGCAGCGCCACTGGCGATTTTTCGGCGGGCAGCGTGGCGTTGCCGAGCAGTTGATAACCGTTTTTCAGGTCGCCTTCGCCCGTGAGCACAAGCTGATTGAATTGCAGGGTGTCCGGCAGATCGGCGCTGGGTTTGAACGCGTCGCTGGTGATGCGCACCTTGGCCGGCAGGTTTTCCGCCAGCGCTTGCAGTTCACCGTTCAACTGGCCGTCGAGGTAGCCACGGCTGTCGGCGTGCAGGTTGAGGGTTTTCAGCAGATCGCCTTCAACTTTCAGCGCCAGCGTCCACGGCTCGCTGCCGGGAGACGGCAAAGTCAAATCGCCCTCAATCGTCAGCGGCCAGTTGCCGCTCGGTTGCAGCAGGCCGGACAGGTTCAGGCTGAGCTCGTCGCGCTGCAATTTCACGCTGTCGATCTGCAGGCCCTGAGCGGTCCAGTGCGCCGCCAGTTGCAAGCCCTTGAGCTGTTCGCTGCCGTTGAACAACAGGCTGCCGACTTCGACATCGCCCAGTTCAATGGCCAACGGCAATTGCAGGTCCGGCAGTGTGATCGGGCCGCTCTCGGTGGTTTCTTCGCTCGGCGGGAATTGCAGGATCACCTGCTCGGCCTTGAGCTGATCGATGCACAAGGTCATGCGCGTCAGGCACAGTGGCGACCAGGCGAAGATCGCCTTGTTCAGCTCGACTCGGCTGGTGTCCTGCTGCCACACCAGGTGATCGGCGCTCCATTGCCCAGCGAGGCGACCGTGGAAATTTTCCACGCTCAGGCCCGGCACCAGGCCCAGCGCCCAACGACTGCCGGCCTGCGTGCCAAGCAGTGCGGCCAGGCTCAAGACGATCAACAAGACCAGCGCCAACAAAGTCAGCGCTGTTATTTTCACACCACGCTTCACAGCTCAGGCCCCATGGAAAAATGCAGCCGGATGCCGCCGTCGTCGTCCAGCGCGTGGGCCAGGTCAAGGCGGATCGGCCCGACCGGCGAGACCCAGCGCACACCCACACCGACCCCGGTCTTGAGGTCGGGCAGTTCAAGTTTGTTGAAAGAGTTGCCCTGGTCGACGAAGGTCGCGACCCGCCATTTTTCGGCGATCGAGTATTGATACTCGACGCTGCCAGCCACCATGTAGCGACCGCCAATCCGTTTGCCATCGGAATTTGTCGGCGACAGGCTCTGATAGTCGTAACCGCGCACGCTCTGATCGCCACCGGCAAAAAAGCGCAGCGATGGCGGAATCGAGTTGTAGCCGTTGGTGGCGCTGCCGCCGACCTGCACGCGGCCGAGCAAGCGGTGCTTGTCGAACACCGTGGTCAGGCCTTTGACCAGCGCGGTGCCATATAAAAGGTTGTTGTCCGAACCGAGGCCTTCCTTGGCGACTTTGCTTTCGAAGCTCAGGCGATAGCCGTTGCGCGGGTCGATGCGGTTGTCGCTTTTGAGGTACGAATAACTGATGCCGGGCATCAGCAACGTGCTCAGGCCGGAGTCGTCGCCGAGTTCGTATTCTTCACGTTGCCATTTCAGCGAGATCACCCGCTGCCAGCCGCTGGGCAACTTGCTGTGCCATTCCGGGCCGAAGGTCAGCAGTTTGCTGAGGGTGTCGGAGCCTTCGATGTCTTCGAACTGATAGCCGCCGGCCCAGCGCAGTTTGTCGGTCAACGGCGGGTCGAGCGGAATATCATAGAACAGCCCGACGTTTTGGCGTGGCGCGGAAAGCTCGGCTTCCCAGCCATAGCTGTCGCCCTGCGGGTTGACCCAGTGACGCGTCCAGTTGGCCTTGATCCGTGGGCCGACGTCGGTCGAATAACCGAGGCCCAGGCCCATCGTGCGCGGCTTGCGCGTGTCGAGTTTGACGGCGACCGGAATCACATCGTTCTGCGCTGCCGTCGGTGCGGCATCGACGCGCACGCCTTCGAAATAGCCGCTCGATTGCAGGTCGCGATTAAGTTCGGCGATCAGTTCCGAATCGTAGGGTTCGCCTGCCTTGAACGGCACCATGCGTTGCAGCAGGTCTTCGTCGAACGGCGTGTCGCCCTCGAAACTGACTTTTCCCAGCGCATAACGCGGGCCGCTGTCGTAGATCAATTCGATGTCAGCCACGCCCGCGCGGGGATCGACCATGAGTTTCTGGCTGGTGAAATGACCGCTGAAGTAACCGAAGCGCGAGGCCTGGTTCTGGATCACCCGTTTGGCGTCTTCGTAACGGCCATGGTTGAGCACGGCGCCGGACTTGAGCAGGTCGCTTTTCGGTACGCGAAAGGATTTCAGCGAGGCCGCCGGGCCGTCGACGCGCACGGTGACGTTGCGCAGGCGAATCGGCTCGCCGGGATCGATGTTCAGCACCAGACGCGGTTTTTCCCCGCCCTTGACGTCACTGTCGATCTGCGGCTGATAGTAGCCCAGCGCCTGCGCCGCTTTGCGCGCCTGCTCTTCGGCACCGCGACTGAAACGCAGCAAGGCTTCTTCGTCGCGATCGCCGAGGCTGCCGATATAGCCTTCTATATTGGCCTTGAGTTCATCGTTGGACGGCTTGATCCGTACATCCAATTCACTTTGCGCCAGCGCCGCGCAGCTGGATAACAGCATCAGCACGCCGCTGGTAAATCTTCGTGGAAACTTCATAGGCGCGGATGCTATCACGGGCTCGGGAGCCTGATAGAACAGGTAATTTGTGAAGAAGTTCGATCGTTATCCCGTTGCTGTTTGTAACACCTGCGGATTGGTGTGGAAAAATACGTGTTCGCGCACCGGCCCGACGGCAACCTCGCCGATCTCCTGATAACCCTGCCTTTTATAGAATTCCAGGTAGCGCGGGTTGCCGGTGTCGAGCACCACCCCTTGCGAGGTTTCATCGACCGCGCACCAGTTGTGCACGGCGGTGAGCAACTGTTCGCCGTAGTGCTTGCCCTGAAACTGCGGATGCACACCGAGCAACGGCAGCATGTGCACCGAGTCACCCGGCACGCATGCGGCGACGGCATCGTGGTATTCCAGATAACGCCGGGTGCAGCGAAAACCGGTGCTGAGCACCATGCGCAAGCGCCACGCCCAGCTTTCGGTAACGCCCAGGCGCCGTTGCGGCGGTGCGATCAGGGCAATGCCGATCAAGCGATCGTTGACCAACAGGCCGATCGCCGGCAGGTCCTGGAGAAAATGCTGTTTGACCAACTCGCGCACCGTCGCGCGCACGCGCTGTTCGTAGCCGGGACGCTCGGCTTCGAACAGGTAGCCGAAGGTCGGCTCGTGGCGATAGGCCTGATACAGCAACGAGCGGGCTTCGCGTGAATAGCCGCGGTCGAGCATGTGGATGTCGGCAACGGCGGACTGGGTTTCAGGCATTGCAGTGATTCTCCCCGGGGGCGCGCTCGGAGGCTGGCGCGCTTGTTGGTACGAACCTTGGGCGGGTGATGTGGTTCCCCTGACAGGTATAGACCAAGTCGGGATCTTCATCGATCTTGCCGGCCTCTTCGCGAGCAGGCTCGCTCCCACAGAGGCGCTGCATAGGGCATCACAAATCCCACAGGCCAAAATGATTTGTCCCACACTGGCCCATCTTCCCCATGTCAGCTAGCATCGCCCTTTTGCCAGGACTGC
Source organism: Pseudomonas sp. Sample_14 (assembly GCF_004307515.1). Classification (NCBI taxonomy): domain Bacteria; kingdom Pseudomonadati; phylum Pseudomonadota; class Gammaproteobacteria; order Pseudomonadales; family Pseudomonadaceae; genus Pseudomonas; species Pseudomonas sp. Sample_14. The sequence goes on from NZ_RCOC01000019.1 coordinate 11,625, forward strand.
CGACCATGAAGATTGTTTCCTTCAACATCAACGGACTGCGTGCCCGTCCGCATCAGCTGGCAGCGCTGATCGAAAAACATCAGCCCGACGTGATCGGCCTGCAGGAAACCAAGGTCCACGACGACCAGTTCCCCCACGAAGACATCCGCGCCCTCGGTTACCACGTGCACTTCCATGGCCAGAAGGGCCATTACGGTGTCGCCCTGCTCTCGCGCAACGAACCGATCGCCATCCATAAAGGCTTTGCCACTGACGAAGAAGACGCGCAGCGGCGCTTTATCTGGGGCACTTTTGCCGATGCCAACGGCGTGCCGGTGACGATCATGAACGGCTATTTCCCACAAGGTGAAAGCCGTGACCATCCAACCAAATTCCCTGCCAAGGAGCGTTTCTACAGCGACCTGCAAGCGCTGCTGGAAAGCCAGTTCCACAATGAACAGCCACTGGTGGTGATGGGTGATGTGAACATATCCCCGGAAGACTGCGACATCGGCATCGGCCCGGACAACATGAAGCGCTGGCTGAAAACCGGCAAATGCAGCTTCCTGCCGGAGGAGCGCGAGTGGATGGCGCGCCTGAAGAACTGGGGCCTGACCGACAGCTATCGGCACCTCAACCCCGACGTGAGCGACATGTTCAGCTGGTTCGACTATCGCAGCCGTGGTTTCGAAGATGAGCCGAAGCGTGGCCTGCGCATCGATGTGATTCTGGCGTCCCATGGCCTGCTGCCACGGGTCAAGGATGCCGGCGTGGACTACGAACTGCGCGGCATGGAAAAACCATCGGACCATGCGCCGATCTGGCTTGAGCTGGCCTGATCCGCGAGTTGCCTGAGATCCCTGTGGGAGCGAGCTTGCTCGCGAAGGCGGAGTGTCAGTAATCAGATATGTTGCTGATACGCCGCCTTCGCGAGCAAGCTCGCTCCCACAATTGATATTTACACCCTTCAACCCCTGTCATATTTCGGTCACGCGCCTGACTTAATCTCCCCGGCAATCCCCTTGGCTTGATTCGGTGCCGGCATGACCCTGCGTGTTCTCTGCGTTTTCCTGTTGAGTGGCTGGCTGTCGGTGTCCGCCGCCGCCCTGCCGATCCCCGAAAACGGCCCGGCATTACGCATTCAGGGCTCCAACACCATCGGCGCCGAACTCGGCCCGGCGCTGGTCGAAGGCCTGTTGCAGGAACAAGGCCTGCTGAAAATCCACCGCGAAACCCCGGACACCGCCAACGAACAACGCATCGTTGGCCAGACCGCACAAGGGCAACGCGTGATCATCGAAGTCGCCGCCCACGGTTCCAGCACTGGCTTCACTGCATTGAAAAACGCCAGCGCCGATCTGGCCGCCTCTTCCCGTGAGATCAAGGACAGCGAACTGCTTGCCCTGCAAGCCCTCGGCGATCTGAAAAGCCCGGCGGCCGAGCAAGTCATTGCCATCGACGGCCTGGCGATCATCCTCAACCCGGCCAACCCGCTTGAGCAGTTGAACACCGAGCAACTGGCGCGGATTTTTGCCGGCGAAGTGAAAACCTGGGAAGAGCTCGGTAGCCGTGGCGGCGCCATTCATTTATATGCGCGGGATGATCAGTCCGGGACGTACGACACGTTCAAGGAACTGGTCCTGAGCCGGCGTGGGAAAAGTCTCAGCAGCGCGGCGAAGCGTTTCGAATCCAGCGAGCAGTTGTCCGACGCGGTCAGCGCCGATCCGCAAGGTATCGGCTTCATCGGCTTGCCTTACGTGCGTCAGGCCAAAGCCGTGGCGATTGGCGATGGCGCCTCGCAAGCGATGTTGCCGCTGAACAGTCTGATCGCCACCGAAGATTATCCGCTGTCGCGGCGCTTGTTCTTTTATCTGCCGCCGGACAGCCGCAATCCGTGGGCGCAGGCGTTGGCAACGTTCGCGCAAAGTCCACAGGGTCAGGGGATCGTCGCGACTAGCGGTTTTATCAGCCAGACCGTACAAGCCATGAGCGTGACGCCGAATGCGCTGATGCCCGAGGGTTACCAATCCCTCAGCCGGCATGCTCAGCGTCTGACAGTGAATTTTCGTTTTGCCGAGGGCAGCGCCAGTCTGGACAACAAGGCGCGGCAGGATCTGGCGCGGGTGCTCGACTATATAAAGCACAATGGCAAGACCGAGCGGGCGGTGACGCTGGTGGGGTTTGGTGATTTGAAGGATGACCCGGCGCGGGCTGATCTACTGTCGAAGCTGCGAGCAATGGCGGTGCGGCGCGAGCTGGTCAAAAACGGTGTGGTCATGCGCGAAGTACGCGGCTTTGGTGCGCTGATGCCGGTGGCGACCAACAGCGCGGATGAAGGGCGGATCAAGAATCGGCGGGTTGAGGTTTGGGTGTATTGATCCTGACGCCTGATCGTTCCCATGCTCCGCGTGGGAACGATCAGACTGAGGGGAATGCGAATGAGGCTACTCGGTATTACTGGCCGCTGCGCAGCATCTCCTTCGGCACATACTTGCCGATCTCGAACTTGCCAATCGCCGCGCGGTGCACTTCGTCCGGGCCGTCGGCCAGACGCAGGGTGCGCTGCATGGCATACATATAGGCCAGCGGGAAATCGTTCGACACCCCTGCCCCGCCGTGCATCTGAATCGCCCGGTCGATCACCCGTAAGGCCACGTTCGGCGCGACGACTTTGATCTGCGCAATCTCGCTTTTCGCCACTTTGTTGCCGACGGTGTCCATCATGTACGCCGCTTTCAACGTCAGCAGACGCGCCATGTCGACTTCCATCCGCGAGTCGGCGATCTTGTCGATGTTGCCGCCCAGACGCGCCAGCGGTTTGCCGAATGCGGTGCGACTCACCGAGCGTTTGCACATCAGTTCCAGCGCACGTTCGGCCATGCCGATCGAACGCATGCAGTGGTGAATCCGCCCTGGGCCAAGGCGACCCTGGGCGATTTCGAAGCCGCGTCCTTCACCGAGCAGGACGTTTTCGTACGGCACCCGCACGTTATCGAACAGCACTTCGGCGTGACCGTGCGGTGCGTCGTCGTAACCGAACACCGGCAGCGGCCGGACGATCTTCACCCCGGGGGTATCGACCGGCACGAGGATCATCGAGTGCTGGGCGTGACGCGGCGCGTCGGGGTTGCTCAGGCCCATGAAGATCAGAATCTTGCAGCGCGGATCGCAAGCGCCGGAAGTCCACCATTTCTTGCCGTTGATTACCCACTGATCGCCGTCACGCACAGCTCGGGCGGCCATGTTGGTTGCGTCGGAAGACGCCACATCCGGCTCGGTCATGGCGAACGCGGAACGGATCTCGCCGCGCAGCAGCGGCTCGAGCCAGCGCTGTTTCTGTTCTTCATTGGCGTAGCGCACCAACACTTCCATGTTGCCGGTGTCCGGCGCCGAGCAGTTGAACGGCTCCGGCCCCAGCAGGGAACGGCCCATGATTTCCGCCAATGGCGCATATTCGAGGTTGCTCAGGCCGGCGCCCAGCTCGGACTCAGGCAGAAACAAATTCCACAGCCCTTCAGCCTTGGCCTTGGCCTTGAGCTCTTCCATGATCGCGGTCGGCTGCCAGCGATCGCCCTCGGCGACCTGGCGTTCGAACACCGCTTCGGCCGGGTAAACGTAAGTGTCCATGAACGCAGTCACGCGCTCACGCAGTTCCTGAACCTTGGGCGAATAAGCGAAATCCATGGGTAGTTACCTTCTCGGGCAGAGGTTGTTCAAGTCATGCAATCGATGCTAGAACAGCGCTGATCATTTACCTAGCCTATTCTCGGCGTGTATAAACATTCATCACCAATATATGATCCGCTGATCGTCAGCCCAAAACACTTGCACTTAATAACAAGAGAAGCCGCGTTATGAATCTGAGCAAGGTCGACCTGAACCTTTTCATCGTCTTCGACGCGATCTACACCGAAGCCAACCTGACCCGCGCCGGGCAGATTGTCGGGATCACCCAGCCGGCGGTGTCCAACGCGCTGGCGCGGTTGCGCGAAACTTTCAACGACCCGCTCTTCGTGCGTACCGCTCAGGGCATGGTGCCCACGCCGATGGCGCAGAACATCATCGGCCCGGTGCGCAACGCCCTGTCGCTGCTGCGCGTATCGGTGCAGGAAAGTCGCATCTTCAACCCGGCGCAGGCGGTCAAGACCTACCGCATCAGCATGACCGACCTGACGGAAGCAATCATTCTGCCGCCACTGTTCCAGCGCCTGCGCCGCCTCGCGCCAACGGTGATCATCGAAAGCTTTCTGTCGAAACGCCGGGAAACCACCAAGGAACTCGCGGCCGGGCGTCTGGATTTCGCCGTGGATGCGCCGCTCAACACCGACCCGCAGGTGCGCCACGTCAAGCTGATGGACGACCGTTACGTCTGCGCCATGCGCAAGGGCCACCCACTGGCGGGCAAGGAAAAACTCAGCCTCGACGACTACCTGTCGCTGACCCACATCCATATTTCCAGCCGCCGCAGCGGTCTGGGTTATGTCGATCTGGCGCTGGGCAAAATGGGCATCCAGCGCAAGATCGCCCTGCGCTCGCAGCACTATTTGATGGCTTCGCAAGTGATGCAGCAGACCGACATGGTCATGACCGTGCCGGAACGCTTCGCCCGCCGCCATGATTTGCAGTCGTTCAATTTGCCGGTGAATGATGTGCCCTCGGTGGAAACGCATTTGTACTGGCACGAAAGCACCGACCAGGACCCGGCCAACCGCTGGATGCGCGAGCAGATGATCGAGTTGTGCCAGCAGGTGACGGCGCAGGAGAAGAAGCTGGAGAAGGTGTAGGGCTTTTTTACCGCGTTATCGTTCTTCGCGAGCAGGCTCGCTCCCACAATGAATTGCATTTCATCTGAAGGAACGCGGTCGAATGTGGGAGCGAGCCTGCTCGCGAAGAGGCCTGTACAGACACCCCAAAACCATCCCGCTTGACGTAAACGTAAACCACCGATTAGCTTAGCGCCATGCCCCTTTTCCGAGCGCTTTCATGAGCAGTCAGACCTACAGCATTTCCGACCTCGCCCGCGAGCTGGACATCACCACCCGGGCGATCCGTTTTTATGAAGAGCAAGGCCTGCTCAGCCCCGAGCGTCGTGGCCAGGAACGGATCTATTCGCCGCGCGACAAGGTCACTCTGAAGCTGATCCTGCGCGGCAAGCGCATCGGTTTTTCCCTGGCCGAATGCCGCGAGCTGATCGAACTCTACGACCCGTCCGGCGGTAACACCAAACAGCTCAACAGCATGCTGGCGAAAATCAGCGAACGTCGCGAACAGCTCGAACAGCAGTTGCTCGATATCGAACAGATGAAGCTCGAGCTGGACACAGCCGAAGAGCGCTGTGTGCAGGCGCTGGAGCAGACGCTCAAGAGCCAGCAGGCGATCTAGCAAATATTGGTGCCCCTGTGGGAGCGAGCCTGCTCGCGAATGCATTCTGTCATCCAACATTAACGGTGACTGATCCACCGCTTTCGCGAGCAGGCTCGCTCCCACAGGGTTCTTCGTGAACTCAAAAAACAGGCAGGTCCCGCCCATGTCCCTCCCCTCCCAAGTACGCCTGATCGAAGTCGGCCCGCGCGATGGCCTGCAGAACGAAGCCCAGCCGATCAGCGTCGCTGACAAGGTGCAACTGGTCGATGCCCTGAGTGCCGCCGGGCTTGGCTACATCGAAGTCGGCAGTTTCGTCTCGCCGAAATGGGTGCCGCAGATGGCCGGATCCGCCGAAGTGTTCGCGCAGATCCAGCGCAAACCCGGCGTGACCTACGGCGCACTGGCGCCGAACCTGCGCGGCTTTGAAGACGCGCTTGCCGCCGGGGTCAAGGAGGTCGCGGTGTTCGCCGCCGCCTCCGAGGCGTTCTCGCAGCGCAACATCAATTGCTCGATCAGCGAAAGCCTGGCGCGGTTTGCGCCGATCATGGAGGCGGCGAAACAACACGGCGTTACCGTGCGCGGTTACGTTTCCTGTGTGCTGGGCTGTCCGTATGAAGGCACGGTCGCGCCGGAGCAAGTGGCGATGGTCGCGCGCGAACTGTACGCGATGGGCAGCTATGAAGTGTCGCTGGGCGACACCATCGGCACCGGCACGGCCGGCGCGACCCGGCGCCTGTTCGAGGTGGTCTCGGCGCAGGTGCCACGGGACAGACTCGCCGGGCATTTCCACGACACCTATGGCCAGGCCATGGCCAACATCTACGCCAGCCTGCTCGAAGGCATTGCGGTGTTCGACAGCTCTATCGCCGGCCTCGGCGGCTGCCCGTACGCCAAAGGCGCGAGCGGTAACGTTGCCACCGAGGACGTGGTGTACCTGCTCAATGGCCTGGGCATCGAGACCGGTATCGACCTGGACGCCTTGATTGCCGCGGGCCAGCAGATCAGCGCAGTGCTTGGCCGCCCGAGCGGTTCGCGGGTGGCGAAGGCGCGCAGCGCGCAGTGAGGTGTTACCGCTGCGTCAGCGATGTGGGCAAAAGCGAGTAACACGGAAACAAATTGTCTGGCTTTGCCTGGAGTCGAAAAAGCCTGAAAAAGTTAAGCCATTGATTTTCAAAGGTTTTTAAAAGTTGGCACGACACCTGCTATCTCTATCGCATAACAAGAATAAAAAGCCGCAAACCAATAAAAACAAGACGAAACGACTCTGACATAACAAGAACAACACGGCAGAGACGCAGCTAACAGATTTTTTTGGAGAAGGTGTGCTTTTCAGGGTGCTCTCAGGAGTGACCCGCAACCGGGCAGAGAACAATAAAACTACCTTCAGGTAGCTCCCGAATCGGTTGGATCGTTAAACGAGAAAGCAGATCAGCGCTCAAAAAAATACGTTTGCTCTTGACCCCGGATGGGGGTCGCCAAAAAGCTGTACAGGGCCACGGTTGCCAAAAACAACAACAGACCGACCCTCAATAATAAAAAGAGCACGCAACGACAAATTAAAGGGGAGCTTCGGCTCCCCTTTGTGCTTTCTGCGATTCGTCTCTCTATCACTGCACCCCTGTGGGAGCGAGCCTGCTCGCGAAAACGGTGTGCCAGACACATTTGCGCTGAATGACACACCGCATTCGCGAGCAGGCTCGCTCCCACAGAAGTTTTGTGATTATCCCTCGATTGTTTTCAGCTCCTCGATACTGATCTCGCGCATCCTGAATTTCTGGATCTTCCCCGTCACCGTCATCGGAAACGCGTCGACGAATTTGAAGTAACGCGGTGTCTTGAAATGGGCGATGCGTTCCTTGCACCAGGCTTGCAGCTCCAGCTCCGAGGCGCTATGGCCGGGGTGGAATTTGATCCAGGCGACGATTTCCTCACCGTAGCGCGAGCACGGAATACCGATCACCTGCACGTCGGCCACCGCCGGATGGGTGAAGAAAAACTCCTCCAGCTCACGGGGATAAACATTCTCGCCGCCACGAATGATCATGTCCTTGTTACGCCCGGCGATGTTGACGTAACCCTCCTCGTTCATGCTCGCCAGGTCGCCGGTGTGCATCCAGCCGGCCTCATCGATGGCTTCGGCGGTGGCCTGCGGGTTGTTCCAGTAACCGAGCATCACGCTGTAACCGCGCGTGCACAATTCGCCAATGGTGCCGCGCGGCACGAGGTTGCCGGCGGTGTCGATGATCTTGCTTTCCAGTTGCGGCTGGGTGCGCCCGACCGTGGTGACGCGCAATTCCAGCTCATCCGCCGGCCCGGTCTGCAACGATACCGGACTGGTTTCGGTCATGCCGTAGGCGATCTGCACTTCGCTCATGTGCATCTCGTTGATCACCCGGCGCATGACCTCGATCGGACAAGTGGCGCCGGCCATGATCCCGGTGCGCAGGCTCGACAGGTCGAAGGTCTGCCGCTGCGGCTGATCGAGCATGGCGATAAACATGGTCGGCACACCGTACAGCGCCGTGGCTTTTTCTTCGGCCACCGCTTGCAGGGTCAGCGCCGGATCGAAAGCGTCGTTGGGGTAAATCATCGTGCTGCCATGGGTGACGCAACCGAGGTTGCCCATGACCATGCCGAAGCAGTGATACAGCGGCACCGGAATCACCAGACGATCGGCAGCCGTCAGGCCGAGGCTTTCGCCGACCATGTAACCGTTGTTGAGAATGTTGTAGTGACTGAGGGTCGCGCCTTTGGGGAAACCGGTGGTGCCGGAGGTGTACTGGATGTTCACCGGTTGATCGAAATGCAGGCTGGCACTGCGTTCACGCAATTGATCGGGCGAGACGCTGACCGCCAGATCGCTGAGCTGCGACCACGGCAGAAAACCGGGCGGCGGATTGGCATCGAGGCTGATCACGCCGCGCAGCTCCGGTAGGCGTTCGCTGCGCAGCTGACCGATGGCGTGCTCGGCAAATTCTGGCGCCAGGCTCTGGAGCATTGCGTGATAATTCGAGGTCTTGAACGCTCCGGCACAGACCAGCCACTGGCAGCCGGATTGCTTGAGCACGTACTCGAGTTCGGAGCTGCGATAGGCCGGATTGATGTTGACCAGGATCACGCCGATCTTCGCCGTGGCGAACTGGGTAATGCACCACTGCGCGCAATTCGGCGCCCAGATGCCGAGGCGCTCGCCGGTCTGCAAGCCCAGTGCGAGCAAGGCCCTGGCCTGCTCATCCACCGCGTCGGCCAGTTGCCGCCACGAATACCGCAGCCGTTGATGGCGCACCACCAACGCCTCGCCGTCCGGGTGTTGCGCGACAGTCTGATCGAAGCGCTGACCAATGGTCATCGCCAGCAGGGCGTGGTCCTGAGAGCCACGGCTGTAGCTGCGCTGCGGGTTTGCACTGGGTTGATCCATGACGACCCCTATTGTCTTTATTAGTGGGTTTTCCCGGTTTTGAATCCCTGTGGGAGCGAGCCTGCTCGCGAATACGCTGCGTCATTCACCCTTTAGGGCGACTGATACAGCGCTTTCGCGAGCAGGCTCGCTCCCACCAGAAACAAACCGATATCTGATCCTGAACTGCCCTTACTCTCGCCCAAGTTGACGCTTACGTAAAGCCGATTGACAGTCCAACTGTGGAAGCTTTACGTTAACGTAAAGCTGAGCGCCGATTCGTCGTGCGCTCCACCCGATAAAAAAGCCAAAAGGTGCCACATGAGCTATCCATCCCTGAATTTCGCCCTCGGTGAAACCATCGACATGCTGCGCGATCAGGTGCAGTCCTTCGTCGCCGATCAGATCGCCCCGCGTGCCGCGCAGATCGACCACGACAACCTGTTCCCCGCCGACATGTGGCGAAAATTCGGTGACATGGGCCTGCTCGGCATCACCGTGCCGGAAGAGTACGGCGGCGCGGGTCTGGGTTATCTGGCGCACGTAGTGGCGATGGAAGAAATCAGCCGTGGCTCGGCGTCGGTGGCGTTGTCCTATGGCGCGCACTCCAACCTCTGCGTCAACCAGATCAACCGCAACGGCAACCACGAACAGAAAACTAAATACCTGCCGAAGCTGATCAGCGGCGAGCACGTCGGCGCGCTGGCGATGAGCGAGCCCAACGCCGGTTCCGACGTGGTCTCGATGAAACTGCGCGCCGACAAACGCGGCGACCGCTTCGTCCTCAACGGTAGCAAAACCTGGATCACCAACGGTCCGGACGCCAATACCTACGTGATCTACGCCAAGACCGACCTGGAAAAAGGCCCCCACGGCATCACCGCGTTCATCGTCGAGCGTGACTGGAAAGGCTTCAGCCGCAGCAACAAGTTCGACAAGCTCGGCATGCGCGGCTCCAACACCTGCGAGCTGTTTTTCGATGACGTCGAAGTACCCGAGGAGAACATTCTCGGCGTGCTCAACGGTGGCGTGAAAGTGCTGATGAGCGGCCTCGATTACGAGCGCGTGGTGCTCTCCGGCGGCCCGACCGGGATCATGCAGTCGTGCATGGACCTGATCGTGCCGTACATCCACGACCGCAAGCAGTTCGGCCAGAGCATCGGCGAATTCCAACTGATCCAGGGCAAAGTCGCCGACATGTACACCCAGCTCAACGCCAGCCGCGCTTATCTGTACGCGGTGGCCCAGGCCTGCGAGCGCGGCGAAACCACGCGCAAGGACGCGGCCGGAGTGATCCTCTACACCGCCGAACGCGCCACGCAAATGGCCCTCGACGCGATCCAGATTCTCGGCGGCAACGGCTACATCAACGAATTCCCCGCCGGCCGCCTGCTGCGCGACGCCAAGCTCTACGAAATCGGCGCCGGCACCAGCGAGATCCGCCGCATGCTGATCGGCCGCGAACTGTTCAACGAGACGAAATGAATTTCGTCAGCTGCAAGGCGCAAGCTACAAGCTGCAAGAGATCCACGCTCTTGCCCCAACTTGCAGCTTGCCGCTTGTAGCTAGAAGCTGCTTACGGAGTAAGCCCCATGATTCTGCACACTCAGCTCAACCCGCGTTCAGGGGAGTTCGCCGCCAACAGTGCGGCGATGCTCAAACAGGTTGACGCGCTGCACACCCTGCTCGCTCAAGTCGCGCAGGGCGGCGGTGTCAAAGCTCAGGAACGCCACACCTCGCGGGGCAAATTGCTGCCGCGCGAGCGCATCAATCGCTTGCTCGACCCCGGCTCGCCGTTTCTCGAAATCAGCCAACTTGCCGCCCATGCGGTTTACGGCGAAGACGTGCCGGCTGCCGGGGTGATCGCCGGCATCGGTCGCGTTGAAGGCGTTGAATGCATGATCGTCGCCAACGATGCGACGGTGAAAGGTGGCTCGTATTACCCGCTCACCGTGAAAAAACACCTGCGCGCGCAGACCATCGCCCAGCAGAATCGCCTGCCGTGCATCTATCTGGTGGATTCCGGTGGTGCCAACCTGCCGCGTCAGGACGAAGTGTTTCCGGACCGCGAGCACTTTGGGCGGATCTTTTTCAACCAGGCCAACATGAGCGCCATGGGCATCCCGCAGATCGCCGTGGTCATGGGCTCGTGCACCGCCGGCGGCGCGTATGTGCCGGCGATGGCGGACGAAGCGATCATGGTGCGCAACCAGGCGACGATTTTCCTCGCCGGCCCGCCGCTGGTGAAAGCCGCGACCGGTGAAGTGGTCAGCGCCGAAGACCTCGGCGGCGCCGATGTGCATTGCAAGACTTCTGGTGTGGCCGACCATTACGCCGAGAACGATGAACACGCCCTCGCCCTCGCCCGCCGCAGCGTCGCCAACCTCAACTGGCGCAAGCTCGGCGAGGTGCAGCAGCGCACGCCGATTGCGCCGCTGTACCCCAGCGACGAGTTGTACGGCGTGGTTCCGGCTGACGCCAAGCAGCCATTCGATGTGCGCGAAGTGATCGCGCGGCTGGTCGACGGTTCGGTGTTCGATGAATTCAAAGCGCTGTTCGGCACCACGCTGGTCTGCGGTTTCGCGCACTTGCACGGCTACCCGATCGCGATTCTGGCAAACAACGGCATCCTCTTCGCCGAAGCCGCGCAGAAAGGCGCGCACTTCATCGAACTGGCCTGCCAGCGCGGCATCCCGCTGCTGTTTCTGCAGAACATTACCGGTTTCATGGTCGGCCAGAAATACGAGGCCGGCGGCATCGCCAAGCACGGCGCGAAACTGGTGACCGCGGTGGCCTGCGCCAAAGTGCCGAAATTCACCGTGATCATCGGCGGCAGCTTCGGTGCCGGCAACTACGGCATGTGCGGGCGCGCTTACGATCCGCGTTTCTTGTGGATGTGGCCGAACGCGCGGATCGGCGTGATGGGCGCCGAACAGGCCGCAGGCGTTCTGGTGCAGGTCAAACGCGAACAAGCCGAACGCAGCGGTCAGGCGTTCAGCGCCGAGCAGGAGACCGAGATCAAGCAGCCGATTCTCGATCAGTACGAAGAACAGGGTCACCCCTACTACTCCAGCGCGCGGCTGTGGGACGACGGCGTCATCGACCCGGCGCAGACCCGCGACGTACTGGCCCTGGCCTTGTCCGCGTCGCTGAACGCGCCAATCGAACCGAGCCGCTTCGGCGTGTTCCGGATGTGATGTTTTTTTGTGGGAGCGAGCCTGCTCGCGAATGCGCTCTGTCAGGCAGCGGATAGATCGACTGATACCCCGCTTTCGCGAGCAGGCTCGCTCCCACAAGAACCGTGGAGACGGATGAATATGAGCGACTTCAATACCCTCGAACTGCAAAACGATCCACGCGGTTTCGCGACGCTGTGGCTCAACCGCGCCGAGAAAAACAACGCGTTCAACGCCGAGATGATCCGCGAACTGATCCTCGCCCTCGACAAGGTCGCCAGCGATTCGAGCCTGCGCTTCCTGCTGCTGCGTGGGCGCGGCAAGCACTTCAGTGCCGGCGCCGATCTGGCGTGGATGCAGCAATCGGCAGAACTCGATTACCACACCAATCTTGACGATGCCCGCGAGCTGGCCGAGCTGATGTACAACCTCGCCAAGCTGAAAATCCCCACGCTGGCGGTGGTTCAGGGCGCGGCGTTTGGTGGCGCGCTGGGCTTGATCAGTTGCTGTGACATGGCGATCGGCGCCGATGACGCGCAGTTCTGCCTGTCGGAAGTGCGCATCGGCCTGGCACCGGCCGTGATCAGCCCGTTCGTGGTGCAGGCGATCGGCGAGCGGGCGGCGCGGCGTTATGCGCTGACCGCCGAGCGCTTCAGCGGGCAGCGGGCGCGGGAGATCGGCTTGCTCGCCGAAAGCTATCCTGCGGCGGAACTGGAGCAACAGGTCGAACAGTGGATCGACAACCTGTTGCTCAACAGCCCGGCCGCGATGCGCGCCAGCAAGGACTTGCTGCGTGAAGTCGGCAACGGCGCGCTGACCCCGGCCCTGCGCCGCTACACCGAAAATGCCATCGCGCGGATTCGCGTCAGCCCTGAAGGCCAGGAAGGCTTGCGTGCCTTCCTGCAAAAACGCCCACCGAACTGGCAAGCCGCATCAACCAAGGAGTCGCGTTGATGAGCGCACCTGTGATTACCACCCTGCTGGTGGCCAACCGCGGCGAAATCGCCTGCCGCGTGATGCGCACCGCCAAGGCTCTGGGCCTGACCACCGTCGCCGTGCACAGCGCCACCGACCGTGATGCGCGGCACAGCCGTGAAGCCGATATCCGTGTGGATCTGGGCGGCAGCAAGGCTGCCGAGAGTTATCTGCAAATCGATAAATTGATCGCCGCCGCCAAGGCCAGCGGTGCCCAGGCGATTCATCCCGGCTACGGCTTTCTATCGGAAAACGCCGGATTCGCCCGCGCCATCGAAGGCGCCGGGCTGATCTTCCTCGGCCCGCCCGCCTCGGCCATCGATGCGATGGGCAGCAAATCCGCCGCTAAGGCGCTGATGGAAAAGGCCGGCGTGCCACTGGTGCCGGGCTATCACGGCGAAGCGCAGGACCTCGACACCTTCCGCGAAGCCTGCGAACGCATTGGTTATCCGGTGCTGCTCAAGGCCACCGCAGGTGGTGGCGGCAAAGGCATGAAAGTCGTCGAGGATGTCAGCCAACTCGCTGAAGCCCTCGCCTCGGCGCAGCGCGAAGCGCAATCATCGTTTGGCGACTCGCGGATGCTGGTGGAAAAGTATTTGCTCAAGCCGCGTCACGTGGAGATTCAGGTGTTCGCCGATCAGCACGGCAACTGCCTGTACCTCAACGAGCGCGATTGCTCGATCCAGCGTCGGCACCAGAAAGTCGTCGAAGAAGCCCCGGCGCCGGGTCTGACGCCCGAGTTGCGCCGGGCAATGGGCGAAGCGGCTGTGCGTTCGGCGCAGGCGATCGGTTATGTCGGCGCCGGCACCGTGGAGTTTTTGCTGGATGCGCGCGGCGAGTTTTTCTTCATGGAGATGAACACGCGGCTGCAAGTCGAGCACCCGGTGACCGAAGCAATCACCGGGCTGGATCTGGTCGCCTGGCAGATTCGCGTCGCCCGTGGGGAAGCGCTGCCGATCACCCAGGCGCAGGTGCCGCTCAATGGTCATGCGATCGAAGTGCGTTTGTATGCCGAAGATCCGGCGAATGATTTCCTGCCGGCCACCGGGCGTCTGGACTTGTACCGCGAATCGGCGCAGGGACCGGGGCGGCGGGTAGACAGCGGCGTTGAGGAAGGTGACGAGATATCGCCGTTCTACGATCCGATGCTCGGCAAACTGATTGCATGGGGTGAAGATCGCGAACAGGCGCGCTTGCGTCTGTTGAGCATGCTCGACGAGTTTGCGATTGGCGGGCTGAAGACCAACATCAATTTCCTGCGCCGGATCATCGCGCATCCGGCGTTTGCGGCGGCAGAGCTGGATACCGGGTTCATTCCGCGCTATCAGGAGCAATTGCTGCCAGCGCCGGGCGCGTTGAGCGATGAGTTCTGGCAAGCGGCGGCGCAGGCGTTTGCGCAGAGTCTGCCGAAGCATGCGCGGGCGGATGATCCCGCCTCCCCCTGGTCTTGCAGCAGTGGTTTGCGCGCAGGTTTGCCGGCGCAAATCACCTTGCACTTGAGCTGCGAGGGACAGGATCGCGCGTTGACCTTGAGAACTGCGGCCCATGCAAAACTGCTGGGCGAGGCGCTGACCATCGAGCATGACGGCGTGCGCCGCACATTGCGGGCGATTCGTCAGGGTGGCGCGTTGTATCTGGAATGGGACGGCGAGTTGCGGCGCATCGAAGCGTACGATCCGATCAGTGCCGTTGAAGCCAGCCACAGCCATCAGGGCGGTCTGACCGCGCCAATGAACGGCAGTATCGTGCGCGTGCTGGTCGAAAGGGGACAGTCGGTTGAGGCCGGGGCGCAACTGGTGGTGCTGGAAGCCATGAAGATGGAACACAGCATCCGCGCGCCGCACGCCGGTGTGATCAAAGCGCTGTATTGCCAGGAAGGCGATATGGTCAGCGAAGGCAGCGCTTTGGTTGAACTGGAAGAGGGATGAAATAAAAGGATCGACCCTCGCCTTGAGCGAGGATCGATCCGCTCAGTAACGCGCCGTTGCCTGAACCACCACGCCGATGATCCGGCATTCATCGGTGAGCAGGGTTTTCGGCCAGGTCGGGTTGAGCGGCACCAGGTAGCGCTGGCCGGCCTGTTCGTCGAGTTTGCGGAAAATCGCTTCTTCGCTGTCCGGCCACTGGGCGATCACCAGTTTGCCAGGCACTGCCTCCAACTCTGGGTCAACCAGAATCAGCATGCCCTCGGCAATGCTCTGGCCGCTCGGCGCGGTCATCGAATCCCCCGTCACCGTCAGCCAGAACGCCGCACCGCCGCGAGCGTGGTAATCCGTCAGTTCGAAGCGCTGCTTCGCTGATGCTCCGGGATAGCTCGCCGCAGTGTCACGCACTTCGCACGGTGCACGCCAATCGCAGACCGGATAACGGAAGTACGGGTTGTACTTCTGCGCCAGCGGCATTTCGTCTTCCGGCGTCGGCTGCGGCTCGCGAATCACCAGAACGACTTCCAGGAAGTCCATTCCCAGCGCCTTGAGCACGCGGTTCATTTCGGTAACACCGGGTTCGCGACGCTTGTTCAGCCAATGACCGATCCCGCCCTGGGACATGCCGACGCGCTCTCCGAGCTCTGTTTGAGTGACTTTGAGTTCACTCATCTTGGCCTTGACCAACTCAATCCATTTATCCATGTGCCGCACCTTACGCGGACGTCTTCGACCGGCAAAACACATATTGTAGTATTTAAATCCTAGTCACAAATACAGGCGGTACTATCCTAGAGGAACGGACTTTCAATCGAACATGGAGTGACGTTTCATGATGAACATCAGCAGCAAAGACCTGCCCGATCTGCAAATCGACACCAGCTTCACCTCCCCTCAAGGCAATGCCGCCGCACAGCGCGCGCTGGACTACTACTTGAAACCGGCTGTTTCAGAACCCGAGACGGACGAACGTTTTTTCAATGTCAAAGGCCATCTCAGCGGCGAAGAAGCGCTGGTGCATGCCTCGGATCTGTTGCGATGTGCAGCCGCCACCGCGTTCAAGGCCGCAGAAAACCTGCAAGGCACCAATCGCGATCTGGCCTTTTCGGTGGTACACATGGTGGATATGGCGCGGGCGATGGTCGACCATTCGATCGACAACGACGAAGTCACGGCGGACAAGGTACGGGCGGGCAGGAAAGAATTTTCCCATCGCGCAGATAAAAACATTTGACTTGCAAATGATAATGATTATTATTGCAAGCAGCTGGTCGCGAGATCAGTCGATGGACCAGAGACCTTAGGTCGGTCTTCTGGACTATCTCCTCATCAGGCTAATCACGGTTTTTGACCCGGCTTTTTGCCGGGTCTTTTTTTGCCCGTTTTTCGGGCTTGTGTCTTCAGGCTAATGAAGTCTTTAGGTGCTGCAAATTCGATGGCGCGGATAATATCAAAAGAATATTGATTGGCAAGCCGAGCCCGGCCACATTGGGCAAAACTAATGGCAATCAGCACTTGAGAATCAATCGCATAGCCTCTAAGCTGCTGGCGCGTCACGGAAGACGCCCCCCCCGCTACACCCGCAATTCCCCTCGGTTTCAGCCCTGCCTGCGTGTAAAGTACCGGTCATAAAAATCCTGCTCTGGAAGCGATTATGACCGTGGCCAAATCTTCGTTCGACATCAGCGCCAATTTCGACAGCGGCAATATCCAAGTCATCGACATCAGCAACCCGCTCAATCCGGTTCTGGCCATCCGCCCGGACACCCGCAGCGCTCATTTTCAGTGGTTCCACTTCAAGGCCAGCGGCCTGCATGTGCATCAGGAACACTGGTTTCGTCTGGTCAATGCCAGCCAGTCCTCCTATAACAAGGCCTGGACCGGCTATCAGGCAGTTGCTTCCTACGACCACGTCAACTGGTTCCGCATCCCCACCAGCTTCGAAGGCGACAGCCTGCGCTTCTGCCTCGAAGCCGAACAGACCCACGCCTGGTTCGCCTACTTCGAGCCCTACAGCCGCGGCCGCCACGACTGGTTGATCGAACAGGCGCTGAGCAAGGCTGGCACCGAATTGCTGGCGACCGGCAAAAGTGTCGAGGGCCGGGACATTCAGCTGCTGCGCAAAGGCACCGGTGCCGAAGGCCAGCGCAAGATCTGGATCATTGCCCAGCAGCATCCGGGCGAGCACATGGCTGAATGGTTCATGGAAGGTGTGATTGAGCGTCTGGAGCGCCAGGACGATCCGGTATTGAACAAACTGCTGGCCAGCGCCGATCTGTATCTGGTGCCGAACATGAACCCGGACGGCGCCTTCCACGGCCACCTGCGCACCAATGCCATGGGTCAGGACTTGAACCGGGCCTGGCAGAACGCCAGCCAGGACATCAGTCCGGAAGTGCTTTTCGTCCAGCAGCAGATGGAAAAATATGGCGTCGATGCGTTTATCGACGTGCACGGCGACGAGGAAATCCCCCACGTCTTTACCGCCGGCTGTGAAGGTAATCCTGGCTTTACACCGCGCATCGAAAAGCTTGAAGAGCATTTCCGCAGCCATCTGAAGCACACCACCAAAGACTTCCAGACCACCTACGGCTACACCCGCGACGAACCGGGACAGGCCAACATGACCCTGGCCTGCAACAGCGTCGGGCAGAAATTCGACTGCCTGTCGCTGACCCTGGAGATGCCGTTCAAGGACCACGACGACCACCCGGACAAGATCACCGGCTGGTCGGGCAAACGTTCCAAGCAACTGGGCAAGGATGTGCTGACCACCCTCGCCGACATGGTCGACACCCTGCGCTGATCCCCTCCTCTGTAACGACAAAAGATCGCAGCCGACCTGCGATCTTTTGCGTTACAGGGTCAGCCGCGATCACGCCCGCGCAACATGCTGTCGAGCACTTCGTCACGGCGTACCCAGCCATGGAACAGCGCCGCCGCCAGGTGCAGCAGCACCGTCAGAAACAGCAGATACGCCAGATAGCCATGGGACTTGCGCAGCACCGCAAACAGTTGCGCGTCAGCCGGCACAATCGACGGCAGATGCAGCGACGCCGTGAGCATCACCGGCTCGCCCGAGGCACTGATCATCGCCCAGCCGAGCAGCGGCAACACCAGCATCAACGCATACAACAAGACGTGGGAAGCCTTGGCTGCCAGCACCTGCCAGCCCGGCAGATCATCCGGCAGTGGCGGTTGGCGGGTGGTGAAGCGCACCAGCAGGCGCACGATCACCAGCGCCAGAATCGCGATGCCCAGCGGCTTGTGCAAATGAATCAGCCATTCATGGCGAGACGACACCGAAGTGACCATGCCCGCACCGATAAACAGCATGGCGATGATCATCAGCGCCATCAGCCAGTGCAGCAGGCGCGCCAGCAAAACGAAATGCGTCGGTTGCTTGCTCATGGACGAACCTCCTGTTTGGCGGCGGGCAACTGGCTGACTTCGCTGGTGCGACGCAGGTAGGAATCGGCGTAGCCGGCAGAACGCGCGGCCAGCAGTGGATCTTCCGAGCCTTGAATCCCGGCCGGCAGCACCAGCGGGTCGTAGTTGATGTCGCGGCATTCACCGCTGAGCTGCGGCTGGGTTTTCTCCAGCACCAAAGTCCCGGCGTTCAGCACTTTGCGATTTGCGGGCCAGGTCTTGCTGGCATCGTTGACCGGGTCGTCGGCGTTGGCCAGGGTGATGTTCAACTGGAAGCGCAAGGGTGCGGCGGCCAGGCGTTGCACCAGGTCCTTCTCGAGAAAGTCCGCGCCTTCAGGGGCCGTGGCATCTGCCGCGTCCTGCGCCAACGGGGTCATGCTCCAGCGCACGGCCTGTTTTTTACCGTTGCCATCGACCAGATAGAACGCATTGATGCTGTTATAGGTTTCGGTGGCGTAGCTGGCCGAAGGCTTGGCGGTCTTCACCCACGTCAGAAACGGCACGGCTTCCGGATGTGCGGCAAAAAATGCCGGCACCTTCGTCGGGTCTGGCTTGCCGGTGGCTGGATCCGGCGACTGCGCCTGCTGCAATTGGTAAAACGCTTCAGGCGTGCCCACCGGAAACACCGGCATGCTGTTCATGCCGGTGCGCCATTGCTGACCGTTCGCCTGGGTGAAGCGCAGCGCCAGACTGCGGATCGGTACGGCGCTGTCCGGCGCATAGGGATTGCCGGCCGGCAAGGCAAAACGCCCCACCACCGGTGTCTGCGGCAGGTTGAACACTTGTGCTGTAGAGAATGCCCGCGCCTCGCCGCTGCTTTCGAAATGGCCGATCACGCACACGCCCTTGGCGTGATTGCGACGAAAGCCGGGATGCACGCCGTTGTTCTTTTCCAGCACATCAACCAACGCTTTTGGCGTCAATCGTTGTGGGTCAAGGTTGCCATGCACGTAGGCAAACGCCCCGGCCACGGCGGCGACAATCACAGCAATGGCGCCCAGACGTAAAACCAGGCTCGCGGCGCTCAGTGGCTGGCGCGGCGGCCTGCCGGGCGGTGCAGCGTTGGGGGACGAGCGATCAACCATGAATATCTCCAGGCCATCGGCCACAAGTGGAAAGAGTCAGCAAGACGCACCCCGTCCGGGTTTATTCCACGGCGCGGTATTTATTTTTGCGCACGGGGAATAACCTGCGCTGACGGGCGTCTTCCTAGTCCACAGCGTAGCGACCAGCAGAAATTCATGAGCGAATTCGACGAACAGTTGAGAGAAATCATTCCCAGATTGCGCCGCTTCGCCGTGTCGTTGACGCGCAACAGCAGCAGCGCTGACGATCTGGTCCAGGCCAGCCTCGAGCGGGCGCTGTCGGCCTGGGGCGAGAAACGCGCCGAAGGCGACTTGCGCGCCTGGCTATTCGCAATTCTCTATCGGCAATTTCTCGATGCGCACCGTCGCTCGCGGCGCTATGCGCGAATGCTGGAATTTTTCACCGGTCGCGACGATGCCGAGCCGTCGGTGGAACGTACGGTGATTGCCCAGTCGACCCTGCAAGCCTTCGAACGCCTGCCCACCGAACAGCGCGCTTTGCTGCTGATGGTCTCGGTGGAAGGTCTGTCCTATAAAGAGGTCGCCGAGATCCTCGGCGCCCCGATCGGCACCGTGATGTCGCGCCTGTCCCGCGCCCGCCAGGCCTTGCGCCAACTCAGCGACGGCGAAATCAGCAGCCCTTCCTTGCGGATACTCAAATGATCAGCCTGCCTCCCAGCGAACGTGATTTGCACGCCTACGTCGACCACCAGCTCAGCGACGCCGATCGGCGCGTACTTGAGACCTGGCTGGCCAGCCACCCTGAAGAAGCGGCTCAGGTGCGCGCCTGGCAACGCGACGCCCAGCAGTTGCGCGCAGCGCTGAGTGGCGCCTTGCAGCAACCGGCCAATCCGGCGCTCGACCCGATGATGATTCGCCAGCGCCGCCGCCAGCAGTCCCGTCGGCATCTGGCCAGCGCGGCGGTGTTGCTGATCGCCGTCAGCGTCGGCGGTTTCAGTGGCTGGCAGGCCCGGGAAATGACCCTGGCGCGCCCTGCGCAATTGCCGATGACTGACGCGTTGCAAGCCTATCGTCTGATCGCCCAGCAAGGCGTACTGCCCGCCGATTACAAGGTCGACAGCGATGGCGACATGCAGCGTTGGCTCGACCGCTACTTCAGCGGTGCCGGGCGCTTGCCGGACTTGAAAGCTGCCGGATTCGAGCCGGTCAGCGGGCGCTTGCTCAGCACCGATGAAGGCGCGGCGGCGATGGTGATGTATGAGGATGGCAGCGGTCACAAAGTGAGCTTTTACCTGCGTCCACCGGGGCCGAAAAACACCCTGCTGCCGCGTGGCTCGCGCAGCGATGGCGATCTGCAGGCCGATTACTGGTCAGGGCCGGGCTACAACTATGCGGTGGTCAGCCCGACCGACTCGCCGGCAGCGCAGTTGCTCAAGCAATCGCCACCGTTCTGATGATGATATTTCATGGAGCCGACGCCCGAGCTCTGGTTACACTGGGGCCACCGCGCTCGCTGGGGAGCCGGTCTGAGAAACCAGGAGCCTGTCCCGCGTGCCCGCCCGAACGCCGAAACGATCACGACTGAGCCAACGCTGGCCGTTGCTGCGCCGCCTGTTCGGCAAAGGCCTGCCCGCCAGCGCCGGGCACGATGCTCATGCCGCGACCATCCGCGATTATTTCCGCGACAAGGCCAAAAGCCGGGGCTACACCCTCAGCCGCAGTCAGCAGCAAGTCATCGACTGCATGGCGCAGCAAGCCAGCGTGCTGCTCGGCGACAGCGGCCACACACCGCCGAGTCTGTACCTGTACGGCGCCGTCGGGCGCGGTAAAAGCTGGTTGCTCGACGGTTTTTTCCAGGCACTGCCGATCACGCGCAAACGCCGCCTGCATTTCCATCAGTTCTTTGCCCGGTTGCACGACGGCATGTTCCGTCATCGCCAGGAGGAAGACGCGCTGGAAATCACCTTGGACGAACTGCTGGAAGATTGCCAGGTGCTGTGTTTCGACGAATTTCACGTGCATGACATCGGCGATGCGATGCTGATCACGCGGCTGTTCAAGGCCCTGTTCAAACGGCAGATCATGCTCCTGGTGACCTCCAACTATGCACCCGAGGGCCTACTGCCCAATCCACTGTATCACGCGCGCTTCAAACCGGTGATCGAGCTGATCAACACGCGCATGCAAGTGATGGAAGTCGGCGGCGCCCACGACTACCGCGCACTCAACCGCCAACACACGCATCAAGTGTTTACCCAAGGACATTACGTATGGCCGGCGACGGCAGCTCAACGTCAGACACTGGACCTGCCACCAGCCGACGCGCCGGCCCTTGCCCTCGAAGTTGGCAAGCGCCAGCTTCAGGCCCGTTTTTGCCAAGGCCGGCGAGTCGCGTTCACCTTCAACGATCTGTGTGAACAGCCAACGGCAGTGATGGATTATCTGCAACTGTGCCAGCGTTTCGACCAGTGGATCATCGATGACCTGCCGCAGCTCGGCGAATGTCCGATCGCCGTGCAGCAGCGCTTCATCAATCTGATCGACGTGCTCTACGATCAGGACAAACACCTGACCCTGCTCGGCCAACTGCCGCTGGGCCAGAGCCTGGAAGGTCACGCCATTGACCTGGCGCGCACGCGCAGCCGGTTGGGGCAGTTGCAGGAAATCCACGCTCCCAACTGACTCCCTACCCTGTGAGAGCGAGCCCCGTGAGAGCGAGCCTGCTCGCTCCCACAAGGTCCCGGGACAACTCAAAATCCGTTCAGCATCCGCTTTACCGCTATCATGTCGCCCATTCCAGCGCCCCCCGCGTCGCTCCACCGATCAATAGCGAAACCAGACATGCACACCCTTGCTCAACTACGCGCCGGCGAGCTGTCCGGCATCACCCGCCTCGACCTGTCTTGCGGGCTGACCGAATTCCCCAACGAAATTTTCCAACTGGCCGAGACGCTGGAAGTGCTCAACCTCAGCGGCAACGCGCTGAGCAGCCTGCCGGACGACTTGCATCGCCTGACCCGCCTGCGCGTGCTGTTCTGCTCCGACAACCAGTTCAGCGAACTGCCGGCCTGCCTCGGCCAGTGCACCGCGCTGACCATGGTCGGCTTCAAGGCCAACCGCATCGTCAATGTGCCCGCTGCCGCCCTGCCGCCGCAGCTGCGCTGGCTGATCCTCACCGATAACCGCATCGAAAGCCTGCCCAGCGAACTCGGTGAACGCCCCGCTCTGCAGAAGCTCATGCTCGCCGGCAATCGGCTGCAAACGCTGCCAGACTCCCTGCGCCACTGCCATCGGCTGGAATTGCTGCGCATCGCTGCCAACCAACTCAGCGAACTGCCGCAGTGGTTGCTGACCTTGCCGAGCCTGACCTGGCTGGCCTACGCCGGCAATCCGCTGGAGACCGAAGCCGATGCCGCTGCCCTTGAGGCCACGCCGCTGATCGACTGGTCGGCGCTGCGCCTGGAGCAGCAACTGGGCGAAGGCGCTTCCGGGGTGATTTCCAAGGCAGTCTGGCAGCGCGACGACGGCACGGCGCAGGCGGTTGCGGTGAAGCTGTACAAAGGCGAGATGACCAGCGACGGCTCGCCGTTGCATGAGATGAACGCCTGCATCACCGCAGGCCTGCACCCGAACCTGATCCGCGTCGAAGGGCGCATCAGCGGCCATCCCGATCAACAGCAGGGGCTGGTGATGCAACTGATTGATCCGAGCTTCGGCAATCTCGCCGGTTTGCCCAGCCTGGACTCGTGCTCGCGGGATGTTTATGCCGAAGGTTGCCGGTTCCCCGCCGAGGTCGCCCTGCGCGTCGCCAAAGGCATCGCCTCAGCGGCCGAGCACCTGCACCGCCAAGGCATCACCCACGGCGATCTGTATGGCCACAACATTCTGTTGAACGATCGTGGCGATTGTCTGCTCGGGGATTTCGGCGCGGCGTCGTTTCATGCCACCGGCGATGATGTGCAGACGCGCGCATTGCAGCGCCTGGAAGTCCGTGCGTTCGGTGTGTTGTTGGGGGAATTGCTGGAGCGTGTCGACTCAGGATTGAGTACGGAGCGGCGCGCGCAACTGGAGGCGCTGGAACGACGTTGCTGTCAGGCCGATGTGCTGGGGCGGCCGGGGTTTAGCGAAGTAATCGAGGTGCTGGAGAATCTTTGACCGCTGCGCAGTCATTCGCGAGCAGGCTCGCTCCCACAATGGAATGCATTGCAAATGTGGGAGCGAGCCTGCTCGCGAAGAGGTCATTACTGGCGCGAGAGATCAGCCAGCCAGACCGACGAACATGTCCTGCACGTCATCATGGTTGTCGAGGCCTTCGAGGAACGCTTCGACTTCAGCCATCTGCTCGTCGCTCAAGCCGCTGACCGGGTTCTTCGGCTGGTAGCCGAGCTTGGCCGAGAGCACGGTGAAGCCTTGTTCCGGCAGGGCTTTCTGCACGGCGTCGAGGTCGGTCGGGTCGGTTAGGAACAGCGTCGCGCCCTCTTCACCCGGCTCGAAATCCTGGGCACCGGCTTCGATCGCAGCCATTTCCGGATCGGCATCCGGGCTGTCCGGCGAGGCTTCGATCATGCCGACGTGGTTGAACATCCACGCCACCGAACCGGAAGCGCCCAACTGGCCCTTGCGGAACGCCACGCGGATTTCCGCGACGGTGCGGTTGATGTTGTCGGTGACGCATTCGACGATCAGCGGCACCTGATGCGGGGCAAAGCCTTCGTAGGTCACGCGATGGTATTGCACGGTTTCACCCAGCAGACCGGCGCCTTTCTTGATCGCGCGATCGAGGGTTTCTTTTGGCATCGAGGCTTTCTTCGCCTGCTCGACCACCAGACGCAGGTGTGCGTTGGTGGCGGTATCGGCACCGTTGCGTGCAGCAATGGTGATTTCCTTCACCAGTTTGCCGAAGATCTTCCCTTTGGCGTTGGCTGCCGCTTCTTTGTGTTTAACCTTCCACTGTGCGCCCATTACTCACTCTCTTGATCTGTGGCGCCGAGACATCTATTGGCCGACGCGTGGCGGCAAGTTTATACGGCCTAAAGTCGGCAATCGACCAAAAAAACAGCCGACGGAATCGACATCTTCACCAAAGCATGTAGGGGGATTCTGAAAAGCGCCTTTGACATGACCATTCAGGCCGACGGTTTCGTACCCTTGAAACCCCGTATCGCCTGACAGGGCCTGCTCGAATGCTCAATGACAAGGAAAGTCCATTCACCCTTACGCTGACCGACAGCGGATTGCGCCTGCCGGTGGTGCGTTTTCGCGGCGAGGAAGCGCTGAACCAGCCTTACCGTTTCGACATCGAACTGCTCGCACTTGCCCCGGCCATCGTCCCGGGATCCTTCCTGCACAGGCCAGCCTTTTTGCGGCTCAGTGAGCAGCACGGGTTCCACGGCGTCATTTCCAGCGCCAGCTGCGAACATCGCGGGACCCATCGGGTCGGCTATCGACTGATTCTGGTGCCGCATCTGCAACAACTGGCGCAAACGCACAAGCGCCGCGTGCTTACTCACCTGAGTACGCCGCAGATCATCCAGCAACTGCTCGAAGAACATGCCCTGCCAGCGCACAGCTACCGCATTGAAATGAGCGTCGGTCACTACCCGGCAAGGGCGTTTTGCATTCAGTACGAAGAAAGCGATCTGGCCCTGCTGCAGCGGCTATGCGAAGAAGAAGGCATCCACTATCACTTCGAACATGGGCCGGACGGACACGTCGTGGTGTTCGCCGACGACAGCCTGAGTCTGCCGCAGGAACCGGTCGAAATCCCTTTCAATGCTGATGAGCAACCACCATCGCCCTGCGTCAGCGCACTCTATCAACAACATCGCGCGGCGCCCGTGCCGATGCTGCATGCGGTGCGCAATCGTGGCCAGCCAACCGGCAACGCCGAAGCCGCCAACGAGGTCTCGACCGAGTTGCCGATGCCCGCGCGATCGCCGGAACGTCTGTACGCCGAACAGCGCAGCCGGCGCCATCTGCAACGCCAGCGCTGCCAGTTGCGTTCCATTCACGGGCGCAGTGATTGCAGCGATTTGCTCAGTGGCCGACTGCTGCTTGTGGCCGATCACCCGATCCATCATTTCAACGAACAATGGCTGATATGCGCCGTGCGCCACCAAGGGCAGCACCCTTCGATCCTTGATCCGACGCCAAGCGTTCAGCGTTATCACAACGACTTCACTGCGCAGCCCTGGTCGACCGATTTCCGTCCGCCACTCAAACAAGCTCGCCCGAATATTGCCGGTTATCACTTGGCGAAAGTCGCGGGTGCGCCTGGGCAACCTGCGCAAGTGGACGAAAACGGCTGCCTCGCTGTAAGCCTGTGGCCGTCTGCGGATAAATCCGCCAGCGACGCCCTGTGGCTGCCGATCGCCATGAGCCGGTTCAGCGGCCCCGTCGCCATCGATCAATTACCGCGTGCCGGCAGTGACGTGTGGGTGAGTTTCCTCGACAGCGATCCGGACCGACCGATCCTGTGCCTCAGCCACGCACGCCAGCCACCGGAGCGCGAATCAGCGCCCGCGCGCGACAGCCTGTTGCTCGACTGGCTGAGCCACCGCGCCGAGCATTGATCGGCGCCTCAGCCTTTGTCCGCCTTGCCCGCCGCCGCCGCGAATTTCGCCAGGCGCACGTCCAGATGCCGAGGCCGGCGCCCGTGATCTTCGGCGCGCTCCTTGCGGCGGATGGCGTTGCGCACCATCAGCGAGCCGAGGTAGCGAATCGGTTCCGGCGGGAAATAACCCAGCGGCCCATTGACCAGCGGAGAACGGGTCCACGGGTTATCCAGGCCCTGCACCAGCGCGGCGAGAATCTGCCCGCCCATGTGACACGGGCCGACGCCGCTGCCGGAATAACCGAAGCCGTAAAACACATTGCCCGCCGAGCTCATCTGGCCGAAAAACGGCAAACCGGTCACCGAACGATCCGATGGGCCGTTCCACGTCGCGTCGATTTTGACCTCGGCGAAGGCCGGGAAGAAATCCGCGAGACTGCGCTTGAGCAATCCGGCATAAGGCGACGGCTGATCGAACACCGGCAGCATCCGTCCGCCATAGGCGAAGGTGTTGCCGCCCTTGCCGAGCATGATCCGGCCGTCCGGGGTGTTGTGGTAGTAATGCACGAAAATCCGCGAATCGAGGACGCTGACGCCGCTGGTCAAACCGATTTGCTGCAGCAGGTCCGGGCGCGGTTCGGTGATCAGCATGTCACTGGAAACGATCGCCACACTGCGCTCGAACTGAGGAAACGCGCGGGCCATCCACGCATTCATCGCCAGCACCACGCGGTCGGCGATGACCTTGCCGCTGGGTGTGTGGATGCGTGCCGGGCGGCCCTCTTCCAGACCGGTCATCGCCGTGCCTTCATGTATCTTCACGCCCAATTGCAGCGCCACCCGGCGCAGACCGCGTACCAGCTTGCCCGGTTGCACGCTGGCAGCCGCCGGGGAAAACCAGCCCTCTAGGTGTTTTGCTGAGCCAGCCATGCGCTGCACATCGGCGAGCGGGCGCTGGCTGAACGAGTTGATGCCATTACGCTCCAGCGCCGCGATCACCGCATCAGTTGCGCCGACCTGGGCGCGATTGGTCGCGGTGTACAGCGTGCCGTCGAGGCGGTAGTCGGCATCGACGCCGTACTGCTCGCAGAACTCGCCGATCGCATGGATGCTGCGCTCCGATTCCCCGACCAGACGCACCGCTTCTTCGACGCCGAACAAGCGCTCCAGGGTGAAATACTTGGCCGACCATGACAGTGCGCAACCACCGTTACGGCCACTGGCGCCGGCACCGCAGATGTCCGCCTCGATCAGCAGCACCTCAAGCTCCGGGTTTTGCTGCTTGAGCATGATCGCCGTCCACAATCCGGTGTAACCACCGCCAACAATGCACACATCCGTGCGCACCTCGCCTTGCAGCGGTGGACACTGCTCGGATGGGTCGGCCTGCAAGGCTTGCTCGAGCCAGAACGGTCGCATGGGAAATCTCCAGTCAGAAAGCCACGACGCAGCCTGCCGCGCACCGCGCAGCAGGCCACGGGGCGAAGGGTTTCAGGAACGCAGCGGTTTGACGCTCAGCGGGCAGTTGGGGATCGCCGCGCGCGGCTCCATCACGCCGACCGGCCGACTGTTCCAGTGCGGAATCAGCACCAGCGCCGAGAACAGCGCGCATCCGGCGAAGACGATAAACACCGTCACCGAGTCGAAGTAGCCCGGCAGCAAACCGCCGAGCACCGCGCCAACGGAGCCGCAGCCGTTGACGAAACCGGCGGCGGTGGCGCCGGCCTTGGCCTTGCCGAAATCGATGGCCGCTGCACCGCTGATCATCGAGTCCGGGCCATACAACGTCAGGCCCATGACGAACAGCAACGCGACGACCAACAACACGCTGCCGGTGTTCAGCGCGGCCATGAACAACGCCAGCGTCACGGTCAGCGCCAGCAGACTCAGCACGCAGGCCGGCATGCGTCGGGCGCCGAAGAGTTTGTCCGAGGCCAGGCCGATCATGATCGGCCCGAGCAATCCGGCCAGTTCAAACGCGGTGGGAATGATCGCCGCGCCGACCTTGCCGACACTGGGCATCTGTTCGAAAACAATCACAGGACCCCACAACAGAATCGCGTAGCGCGCCGGTTTCAGCAGGAAATACGCCAGGCCCAGCACCAGCACCGTGCGGTTGCGCAGTATTTCCTTCAACGGCTCCCACACGCTGAGTCTGCTGTTGGCTGCGGTTTCTTCGGCGGTCAGTTCCGGCTCGGGCTCCACCGCCGGCAAGCCGACGTCTTCCGGTTTGTTACGCTGGAAGATAAAGAACAGCACGGCGACCACCGCGACCACCGCCGCGCTGGAAATGAATGCCGCGTGCCAGGTGCCGACCAGCGTGTAGGCCCACCAGCCGGCGAACGGCGAGGCGACCAGACCACCAAACGCGTAACAGGAACTCCACAAGCCGAGCACCCGCCCGCGCTGCTCAGACGGGAAGAAGCTGCCAAGATTTTTACACAGCCCGGACCAGCCAGTGGACTGCGCCAAACCTTGAATCAACATGCACGTGGCGAAGATCGGCAATGTAGCGAAACTGCCCATCACCAGCGCCGCAGCGGCGGATATCAGCAAACCGCCAAGCACGACGACTCTTGGACCGAAGCGATCGGCGAGCATGCCCCAAGTGAACTGTCCGAGGGCATACGCCGCCAGATAGATCGCGTCGAGGTTGGCCATGGCCATTTTGTCGAGGGTGAAATCAGGGTCCTCGGCGATGCCCAGTTTGGCTACCGAAAAGGCTTTGCGGGTGAAGTAGAACGCGGCGTACGCGAGCCAGGTAATAGCGAAGATCTGCACGCGCCAACGCGCCAGGGTGCCGATGTGCTTGTTCATGGTGGTTCTGACCTCAGGGTGTGAGTGTGCCGGCAGAATCGATTAAGAAAAACGCCTGTGTTTTTTATTGTTGAGCACTGCGTTACCGCCCCTTCCCTTCGGCGATAGCGGTCAGATGAGTCTGCTGTTGCACGCACAGGCTCATGGGCCGGCGCTGCTGTTCGACCGAACAGTCAGCGATGGCGTGAGCCGATCAAAGCAATTACTGTTTAATAAATAAAATCGATTTATCGTATTTCACACATAAGCTGAGCTTGTTACTGGAGCCACCATGTCCGTCTCTCACGCCCAACTCAAAGCGTTCCACGCGGTGGCCGTCCATGGCAGCTTCACCCGCGCCGCCGAGCGGCTTTATCTGACGCAACCGGCGATTTCCGACCAGGTACGCAAACTCGAAGAACGCTTCGGCGTGCTGCTGTTTCACCGCAATAAACGTTCCGTGCGCCTGACCGACCTGGGCGAGCGCCTGCTGGCGATCACCCAGCGCCTGTTCGTGATCGAAGCCGAAGCGCAGGAATTGCTGCAGGAATCCCAGGCCCTGCAGACCGGCAGCCTGATTCTCGCAGTGGATGCGCCGATCCACGTGTTGCCGCAGATCGCGCGGTTCTGCGAACGCTACCCGGGGATCAGCGTGAAAATCGAAACCGGCAATACCGATGAATCGCTGTTTCGCCTGTTCAACTATCAGGCCGATCTGGCGCTGCTCGGCCGCGACGTGACCGATGAACGCTTGCTGTGCGTGCCGTTGCGCAACGATCCGATGGTGGCGTTCGTTTCGCGCAATCATCCGTGGGCCGAGCGCGAATCGATCTGTCTGGCCGATCTGGATGACACGCCACTGGTGCTGCGTGAGATCGGTTCAGTAACCCGGCAGACGCTGGAAGAAGAAATGGCTCGAGCGGGCTTGCGCATACGCCCGGCGATTCAGGTTGAAGGTCGGGAAGCGGCGCGCGAAGCCGTGGTGGTGGGGATCGGGGTTGGTGTGGTTTCAGCGGCGGAGTTCGGCGCCGACTCACGGGTCTGCGCGTTGCCGATCACCGACTGCACGAGGCGCCTGACCGAAACCCTGGTGTGCTTGCGCGAACAGAGTTCGCGGCGGGTGGTGGCGACGTTTCTCGATATGGTTCGCGAGAGCCTGACCTGACTCACTCCCTGTCCTGATCGTTCCCACGCTCTGCGTGGGAATGCCTCAACGGACGCTCCGCGTTCGGCTATTGGATGGGACGCAGAGCGTCCCGGGCTGCGTTCCCACGCAGAGCGTGGGAACGATCACGGTGCGGCTAGCGCCAGATCAAAAAACGCCTGAATCAAGCGCAACTCGCGCCGGCGCTCCATGCAGCCAATCATGTGCCGGTTCACCAGCCCTTCCCCGGCAATCGGGACCGCCACCACGCGCGGGTCATGACTGACCTCCACCGATGACACCACACCGACCCCCAACTCGGCCGCGACCGCTTCGGTCACCGCCTCGCGACTGTCCAGCTCCAGCAACACCCGCGGCTGAATCGACGCCTGCATACACGCCTGGTCAAACGTGCGCCGGGTAATCGAAGTCGGCTCGCGCAGGACCATGATCACTTGGTCCAGCTCCTTGAGCTTCACTTCCCCGGAGCGATTCGTCCAGCGATGCCCCGCCGGCACCAGCGCGCAGATCCGCGATTCGCTCAGCGCTTGCAGATGCAGGCCCTTGCGCGGCTCGACCTCGGTCAGCACCGCGACATCGGCGTGTTCCGACAACAGCGCCGCCAGGGTTTCCTGCGCGTTGCCCAGACGCAGGTTCACGGTGATGCCCGGATAGCGTGCGCGCAGGCTTGCCAGCATCGGCATGACCATGTGCGGCCCATCCGCCGCCACCTCCAGACGCCCGGTCAACAATTGCCGATTGGCCTCGAGCAGCGTCTGCGCTTCTTCCGCCAGGCCGAACATGGCGCGGGTGATCGCTGCCAGTTTGGTGCCCTCCTCGGTCAGTTCCACCCGTCGCGCGGTACGCCGCAACAAAGTGATCTGGTAGTGCTCTTCCAGTGCCTTGATGTGTCCGGTGACCGCCGGCTGGCTGATGAACAACCGCGCAGCCGCGCGGGTGAAGCTGCCTTCGCGGGCCACGGCATCGAAGGCGCGCAGCTGAAACAGATTCATGGATAACCCTCACTGATGGCTGGCATAACAACAAACAATTTGATTGATGCAGCGGCGAATTGCAACGTAGGCCCCGTAGCTTCATCCCACAGCGTTTTCGCGAGGACACACGAATGAGTACCGCCGCACCGATTCTGCTCACTCCCGGCCCGTTGACCACTTCGGCCCGCACCCGTCAGGCCATGATGGTTGATTGGGGTTCGTGGGATGACCGCTTCAACCAGCTGACCGCCAGCCTGTGCGAGCAATTACTGGCCATCCTCAACGGCGCCGCCAGCCACCATTGCGTACCGTTACAGGGCAGCGGCACCTTCGCTGTCGAAGCGGCGATCGGCACGTTGGTGCCGCGCGACGGCAAAATCCTCGTGCTGATCAATGGCGCGTATGGCAAGCGTCTGGCGAAGATCTGCGAAGTGCTCGGCCGGTCGTTCAGCACCTTCGAAACCGCCGAAGACGAACCGACCACCGCCGCCGACGTCGACCGCTTGCTGCGCGCCGACGCTGACATCACCCACGTGGCGCTGATCCACTGCGAAACCAGCACCGGCATTCTCAATCCGCTGGCCGAGATCGCCAAGGTCGTTGCGCAACATGGCAAACGTCTGATCATCGACGCCATGAGCTCATTCGGCGCATTGCCCGTGGATGCGCAGAAAGTACCGTTCGACGCGCTGATCGCCGCCTCCGGCAAGTGCCTGGAAGGCGTACCGGGGATGGGTTTTGTCTTCGCCCGCAAGGAATCTCTGGCCGCATCTGCCGGTAACTCGCACTCGCTGGCGATGGACCTGTACGACCAGCACGCCTACATGATGAAAACCGGGCAATGGCGCTTCACCCCGCCCACCCATGTGGTCGCGGCGCTGCACGAAGCGCTACTGCAATACAGCGAAGAAGGCGGCCTGCCAGCGCGGCATGCGCGTTATGCGGCCAACTGTCAGGCGCTGATGGAAGAGATGAACAAGCTCGGTTTGCGCAGCTTCCTGCCGGCGGCAATTCAGGCGCCGATCATCGCCACGTTCCATGCCCCGCAGGATCCGCGTTACCAGTTCAAGGACTTCTATGAGCGGGTCAAGGCCAAGGGTTACATCCTCTACCCCGGCAAACTGACCCAGGTCGAAACCTTCCGCGTCGGCTGCATCGGCCACGTCACCCCGGACGAAATGCGCCAGGCCGTAGCAGCAGTGGGTGAAGTGCTGCGGGAAATGGAAGTACTCGATATCTGAGCCCCACCACAAATCCCCTGTGGGAGCGAGCCTGCTCGCGAAAGCGTCGTCCCAGGCGACACATAGGCTGATGTCAGACCGCTTTCGCGAGCAGGCTCGCTCCCACATTTTGATCTCATATTCAAATCAGGAACTGATTGCCATGAACTACACCAATCCAAGCAAGCTGCAAGCCGCGATCCTCGACTGGGCCGGTACCGTGGTCGATTTCGGCTCGTTTGCGCCGACGCAGATCTTCGTCGAAGCCTTCGCCGAGTTCGATGTGCAGGTGTCGATTGAAGAGGCCCGTGGGCCGATGGGCATGGGCAAGTGGGACCACATCCGCACCCTCTGTGATCAGCCGCAAGTGGCCGAGCGTTATCGCAAGGTGTTCGGTCGCACGCCGACCGACGATGACGTCACCGCTATCTACAACCGCTTCATGCCGTTGCAGATCGAGAAAATCGCCGAGCACTCGGCCCTGATTCCCGGCGCGCTGGACGCCATCGCCCAACTGCGCGCGCAAGGCATCAAGATCGGTTCCTGCTCCGGCTACCCGAAAGCAGTCATGGACAAAGTCGTCGAACTCGCCGCCAGCAACGGCTACGTCGCCGACCACGTGGTCGCCACCGACGAAGTGCCAAACGGTCGTCCATGGCCGGCGCAAGCGTTGGCCAACGTGATCGCTCTGGGCATCGACGATGTTGCAGCGTGCGTGAAGATCGACGACACCGTGCCGGGCATTCTCGAAGGCCGCCGGGCCGGCATGTGGACGGTTGCGCTGATTTGCTCGGGCAACGCGCTGGGTCTGGATTATGAGGGTTTCCGCGCGCTGGGCAGCGATGAACTGGCCAGCGAGCGCAAGCGCATCCACGCGCTGTTCGCAGATTCGCGGCCGCATTACATGATCGACACCATCAGCGATCTGCCGAAAGTGATCGCCGACATCAACAAGCGTCTGGCCAACGGTGAGATGCCGCAAAACGCCTGAGGCTGGAAAACTAAAACACCGCTGATGGTAATCAGCGGTGTTTTTTTTGCACGGCCTTGAATGAAGACATCGCTTGGTTATGACTTATTCGGAAATAAGGTTACCTTGCGCATCGTACGCAAGACCATCGGGATGTTTAACACTTCCGTCCGGCAATTGTTCAGTTCCATCTTCCCAGACAATACGGCCATCCGGATATTCAACGGTATTATCCGGCCAGACGATTCGCCCGTCCGGATACTCTACCCGGCCGTCTTCATATTGAATGATGCCGTCGGGACGCTTGATCGAAGTTTTATCTACAGCGACTACGCTGCCGTCAGGCAGTGTGGTGGAGCCATCGACATTGACTTTCGCACCAATTGTTTGAATCAGCGTTATCAAGGCCACAGGATCGATGTTGATGTTAAGGGTCGGCCATGGCATTGGCGGACGCTTGGTGTCAACCGGGGCCACTGGTTTGGTTGGCGCCACTGGCTTGGTCGGCGCTACCGGCTTGGTCGGGGCCACTGGCTTGGTTGGCGCAACTGGCTTGGTCGGCGCCACTGGCTTGGTCGGCGCTACCGGCTTGGTCGGCGCCACTGGTTTGGTTGGAATTACTGGCTTGGTTGGCGCAACTGGTTTGGTTGGCGCAACTGGCTTTGTTGTTACCGGCTTTGACGTAGTGGTAGTAGGGCGAGGCTTCGAGATCGGACTTTTCATATTCACACTCAAATTGATAAATATAGTTTTGATCTTTAATAACAAACTAAAGAGCCGAGCCGACAATAATCACGCACAACCAACTATTCAAACCAAAAGAAACCACAAGATATAAACAACATAGAGTTACGCTGCGCAGACCAACGTACAACAATAACTTTCAATAAGCAGAAGTCATAAACCGTAAAACTTGCACTTCGATTGATTGCAAATATCATCACGCCGCAGGTTGGCATGTATTGATCGCGACCATCGGCTACATCGCTGCAAATCCGCGCCGTCCCTGCAGGCCACCCGTGTGGGCAAAGACCAGACGCGTGCCGACCGCGAACTCGCCTGACTCGACATGCTGCTTGAGCGCCAGCAAGGCCTTGCCGGTGTACAGCGGTTCCAAAGGGATGCCGCTGGTTTGCTCGGTCTGATCGATGAAGGTCAGCAACGCCTGGTCAACTTTGGCGAAACCACCACGGCTGGCATCGATCAGTTGATAGTCCGCCGCAGGCTCGGTGGCGTGCGCGAGGATCGACTCGATGTTCGGCGCTACGCCGTGATCATCCGGCACTGCCAGAGCACCGTACACCACGCGCTTGCCTTGCTCGGCGAGCGCCAGTCCGGCCAGTGTCGTGCCGGTGCCACAGGCCAGCCACCAGGCGTCGAAACCATTCCAGCCCAGCTTGGCCAATTGCTCTTCGGCCTGCTGTCTGATCGCTGCGCAACCCAAGGCGCCGGCCAGTCCACCACCGCCCTCGGGCACCGCATGCAGCGTCGGAAATTGCCCTTGCCATGGCACCCAGAATCCCGCTTCGTGCCGCGCGCGGTAGCCGGCGTAACCGAGCCAATGCAACTGCATGCCGAACGTTTGCAAATCCCGCACCGTCGGCGTGTCTTGCGGGTGCCCGCGCAGCAGCCCCACGGTTTTGAATCCCAGCCGCTTGCCCGCCGCCGCCAGCGCGTGCAGGTGATTGGAATGCGCACCGCCAAGGCTGATGATGCCCTCGGCGCCGGCACGCTCGGCGGCTTTGAGATGTTCAACGAGTTTGAACCACTTGTTGCCGCTGATCAGCGGGTCGATGCGGTCCAGGCGCAGGATCGCGACCTCGATGCCGGCGTCTGCCAGCCAGCCTAGACGGAGCGGTTCGAGGGGGGCTTGGGCTAGCCAGTCGGGGGGAGGCAAAAGCATAAATGCCGGCTCTGTCTGCAGAGCCGGCATCTTAACAGCAGTGGCAAAAAACCTGCTGTTTGCAAGCGAACCTGCTCGCGAAGGCGTCGTGTCAGGCGAAATCCTCATAGCTGACGCTCCGCTTTCGCGAGCAGGCTCGCTCCCACAGGTGATGCGGTGCGCTTACAACTCAGCCGCCAGCCGCGAACCCTGATTGATCGCGCGCTTGGCGTCCAGCTCCGCCGCGACATCCGCGCCGCCGATCAAGTGTACGTTCTGCCCGGCCTCAACCAGACCATCGTGCAACTCGCGCAACGGATCCTGCCCCGCACAGATCACGATGTTGTCCACCGCCAGCAGTTGCGGCTCACCGCTTTCGCCGATGCGAATGTGCAAGCCTTGGTCATCGATGCTCAGGTATTCGACGCTGTTGAGCATCTGCACCTGCTTGTTCTTCAGACCGGTGCGGTGAATCCAGCCGGTGGTTTTACCCAGACCGTCGCCGACCTTGGTTTTCTTGCGCTGCAACAGGAACACCTCACGGGCCGGCGCATCCGGCGCCGCATTGATGCCCGCCACACCACCACGGGCCTCCAGTTGCGTGTCGATGCCCCACTCTTTCCAGAACGCCGCGCGATCCAGACTGGTGGCCACGCCTTGATGAACGAGAAATTCCGAGACATCGAAACCGATCCCGCCAGCACCGATTACCGCGACACGCTTGCCGACCGGCTTGCGCTCGAGGATCACGTCCAGATAACTCAGGACCTTGGCATTCTCGACGCCCGGAATCGCCGGCACGCGCGGGGCGATACCGGTGGCGAGGATGATCTCGTCGTAACCGCCGTCAACCAACTTGGCCACGTCGACCCGGGTGTTCAGGCACACCTCGACATTCGTCGTTTGCAGCTTGCGGTTGAAGTAGCGCAGGGTTTCGAAAAACTCTTCCTTGCCCGGTACGCGCTTGGCGATGTTGAACTGGCCACCGATCTCGCTGGCCGAATCGAACAGCGTCACCTGATGACCGCGCTCGGCGGCCACGGTGGCGGCGGACAAACCGGCAGGGCCGGCACCGACCACGGCGATTTTCTTGATCTGCTGCACCGGCAGGTAATTGAGTTCGGTCTCGTGGCAGGCACGCGGGTTGACCAGGCAACTGGTGAGCTTGCCGCCAAAGGTGTGGTCGAGGCACGCCTGGTTGCAGCCGATGCAGGTGTTGATTTCGTCGGCACGCCCTGCGGCGGCCTTGTTGACGAAGTCCGGATCGGCGAGGAATGGTCGGGCCATGGAGACCATGTCGGCATCGCCCTCGGCAAGAATCTGCTCGGCAATTTCCGGGGTATTGATGCGGTTGGTGGTGATCAGTGGGATGCTCACCGAGCCGCGCAACTTGGCCGTAACCTTGCTGAACGCTGCACGCGGAACCTTGGTGGCGATGGTCGGAATCCGCGCTTCGTGCCAGCCGATACCGGTGTTGATGATCGTCGCGCCCGCCTGTTCGATGGCTTTGGCCAGCATGACGATTTCATCCCAGGTGCTGCCACCTTCGACCAGATCGAGCATCGACAGGCGGAAGATGATGATGAAATTCGGCCCGACCGCTTCGCGCACACGACGGACAATTTCTACCGGCAGGCGCATGCGGTTTTCGTAGCTGCCACCCCAGCGGTCGGTGCGGTGATTCGTGTGCGCGGCGAGGAACTGGTTAATGAAGTAACCTTCCGAGCCCATGATCTCGACGCCGTCGTATTCGGCGGTTTGCGCCAATACCGAGCAGGTGACGAAATCGCTGATCTGCTTTTCGATGCCCTCTTCGTCCAGCTCTTTGGGCTTGAACGGGTTGATCGGCGCCTGAATCGCGCTCGGTGCTACTTGTTTCGGGCTGTAGGCGTAACGCCCGGCGTGAAGAATCTGCATGCAGATCTTGCCACCCGCCTCGTGCACCGCGCGGGTGACGATGCGGTGCTTGAGCGCCTCTTCTTCAGTTGTGAGCTTGGCCGCGCCGGAATACACGCCGCCCTCGTCATTCGGGCCGATGCCGCCGGTGACCATCAGGCCGACACCGCCACGGGCACGTTCGGCGAAGTACGCCGCCATGCGCTCGAAGCCGCCCGGCTTTTCTTCAAGGCCAGTGTGCATCGAGCCCATCAGGGTACGGTTGCGCAGCGTGGTGAATCCCAGGTCCAGCGGGGCCAGCAAATGCGGGTAATGAGCGGCGGTCATCGGTAACTCCACAACGAGCGATCACGGAAAAGTTGCGGGAGCTCTGCGTCCCCCGTCAGTCATGTTCGACAGACTAAGAGTCGCACCGCTGTCACTCAATGACCGTAACTGACAAGTTATTGATCCAAATGCGCAGCGCCCCTTGGCAATCAGGGCCATGGGCCCTACCCTAGGCGCCACACTCTGTACCCGGCTGTTGTTGGTTTTCATGCGCAAACTTCTGTATCTGTTTTTCTCCATGGCCCTCGTTGCCGCCCTGACCACCTACGCCATGTGGGCGGCAGACCGGCCGGCGGGACATTACCTGTCGGACCTGCGCATCAAGCTCGCCGTCAATCAGGGCACGCCCGCCGACCGTGGCAATCTGCTCGGCATTCAGCCCGAACTGTTCCCCACCGATTACCA
This sequence comes from Pseudomonas sp. Sample_14, assembly GCF_004307515.1. Classification (NCBI taxonomy): domain Bacteria; kingdom Pseudomonadati; phylum Pseudomonadota; class Gammaproteobacteria; order Pseudomonadales; family Pseudomonadaceae; genus Pseudomonas; species Pseudomonas sp. Sample_14. The sequence continues at coordinate 49,104 of NZ_RCOC01000019.1, forward strand.
AAGCTCCGCACGCCTGCACCGCAAACTCGCGGCGTATCTGCAGCAGGCCCGCGATCAGGGCTTGCTCAACGAAAAAACCGTGGTGGTGTTGCCCGAGCACGTCGGCACCTGGCTGATGATCAGCGGCGAGAAAGACGAGTTGTATCAGGCGCCAACGCTGGCGGAGGCAATGAACTGGCTGGCGGCGAGCAATCCACTGCTGTTTGCCCGTGCCTGGCTGCGGGCCAAGGGCGAGCAACGTCTGGATGACGCTTATCTGCGGATGAAAGCGAAGGCCATGGCCAAGGATTACCAGGCGCTGTTCGGCGGTCTGGCCAAGGAGTTCCAGGTCACCCTGGTGGCCGGCTCCATCGTGCTGCCGGAGCCAAGCATCCGCGACGGCCGGCTCAAGCCCGGCAGCGGCGCCCTGTTCAACAGCAGCGTGGTTTTTGGTCGCGACGGCATACCATTGGGCCAGCCGCAGCGGCAGATGCATCCGATCTTTGATCAGCAAGGTGTGATTCAGGCCGAAGACAAACACGCCATCCAGGTCGTCGACACACCGGCCGGACGCTTGGGCATCCTGATCGGCAGTGACAGCTGGTATCCCGGCAACTACCGCACCCTCGATGAACAAGGCGCGCAACTGGTGGCCGTGCCGGCGCAGGTTATTGGTCAAGGCGCCTGGGACAAGCCATGGCGCGGCTACAAGGGTTCGAGCACGCCGGGCTCGGTCAGCCTCAAGCCCGGCGACCTCAGTGAAGGTCAGGCCTGGCATCGACTGACCCTCACCGCACAACCACCAAGCAGCCACGCGATTGCCGGCATGAGTGTGTTCATGCGCGGGCAGTTCTGGGACAAGCCGAGTACCGGCACAAGCTTTCTCAGCAGCAACGGCCAGCAGTTCGCCGATGGCGAGGCCCGTGGTGCGCGCTTGCTGAACGTCTGGCTGTAAACCATGAAGCCGCAGCCGATGCGCCTCGGGGATCTGTCGGTGGGTTTCGTCCATAGTCTGGCCGACGCCGTGCGCAGCCACGACGTCGATCCGCTGCCTCTGCTTGAACAATATGGCCTTGATGCCGCGCGACTGGCCGAGGCCGGGGCGCGCTTGTCGATCCCGCGATACATGCGCCTGGGCCATGCGGCGATTCAACTGACCGGCGATCCGGCCCTGGGCCTGCGCATGGGCCGGATGATCCGCTTGAATCAGGCCGGTCTGGCCGGCATCACTGCGGCGCAAGCGCCCACCGTGCGTGAAGCGGCCCGCTGCCTGACGCGCTTCGAGCCGCTGTACGGTTCCAACTATCGCGGGCAGTCCAGTTTCCACGAAGACGCCAACGGTGCGTGGCTGCGCTTCTACTCGATCAGCCCGTACAACGCCTATAACCGCTTCGTGGTCGACTCGATCCTCGCCGGCTGGCTGCATCAGTTGTCGAGCCTGTGCGGCGAAACGTTGCGCGCGGAGAGAATCGAAATCGAATTCGAAGCGCCGGATTACCGCGACGCCTACACAATGCTTGGCGACTGCCCGATCCAGTTCAGCGCCGAGCGCAATCAACTGCGCCTGAGCCTGAGCAGCCTTGCCCTGCGCAATCCCGAACATTGCCCGAGCACCTGGCGACATCTGCTGCAATTGTGCGAGCGGGAGCTGGAACAACTGACCCGCACCCGCAGCCTGCGCGAGCGCATCACTCAGTTGCTCGGCCCGCTGCTCAACGGCGGCCGCGAGCCGGATCTTGAAGAAGTCGCGGCACGCCTGAAACTGCCGACCTGGACGTTGCGGCGCAAGCTCACAGAGGAAGGCACGCAATTTCGCGCGATCCTCAATGACACACGCCGCGACTTGGCAATGACCTACATCCGCGACACCGAACTGGCGTTCGGCGAAATTGCCTACCTGCTGGGCTTTGCCTCAGCTGAAGCCTTCCAGCGTGCATTCAAGCGCTGGAGCGGGCAGACGCCCGGCGAATCCCGACGAAATTACCGCTCGGGAGCTTGAAGTTCAGAGCTCCGTCGCGTCGTCAGCCGGCTCTGGTTGATCCAGTTCAAAGGCCTGGTATTCGAGCAGTTCTTCCTGATACTCATCCATCGTATAAATCCCCCAAACCGCTCGCTGTGAAAATGGCCTGATCAATCGACCTGTGCCCCGAGCATAAAGTGCCCGTATGAAGGAAAAGTGAAACGCAGCCTTCATGAATAAAACGTAGCAGGTGGCTGGGGATTTATCGCGGCGATGATGTCGCAGGTATGTAACCAGATCTGAAGCCAACCCGAAAACCACTGTGGGAGCGAGCCTGCTCGCGAAGGCGGTATCTCAGTCTGATCATCTGTCGACTGATACACCGCCTGCGCGAGCAGGCTCGCTCCCACAGGGTCTCGCTTGGTTTCTTATTGGCCCGACGCAGGCATCGCCGGAATCGGCTCGGACGGTGGAGGAATATCCGGGTTGGTCGGTGGCGTGATGGTTTCGCTGGCCGGCGCGGGCTCTTCCACGGGCGCTGGCGCCGGCGTAATCGGCGTCGACTCCGCTGGCGGTACCACCGGTTCGGAACTCACCGGCGCGGCTTCAACCGGGGCCGGTGCAGGTTCCGCAGCCGGCGCAGGGACCGGTTCTGCTGCCGGTGTCGGCACCAGAGGCGCAGGTGCAGGTGCCGCTTTTGGTTCTGGCACACCAAGATCGGTTTTCGGCTTTTCTTCGATGTGTGCAGCTTTCTTCGCATCGGCGGGCAGGAACTGCTCTACCAGAGTGAAGAAGCGCTCGTAGAACTTCTGCGCCGTGACCGTCTCACTGGCGACCTTGACCATCGAATCATCCGAGGAGCCGATCGGCATCGACACCGAGCCCAACACACCAACCCCGAGGCTGGCCGAGTTGTTGGTCTTCTTCAACGCATAACGATCCTGCAAGGCGTTGGCGAACACCGTCGCATGATGGCCGGCGCTGCCATCTTCGGCGCAGACCACGTTGAAGCTGATCTCGAGATGGGTCTCGCCGGTCTGCTGGAAGCTCTTGTGACCGCTGACCAGCTTCGGATCACTGCTGGTAATGATGTAGCCCTGACTGAGCAACGCGCGCCGGGCCGCTTCGCAACTGGCGGTGTCGGTCACCGGATAATTGCGCGAAAAGGTGCCGGAGTCATCGAAGTTCTCATGCTCATAGATCGGCTTGTCCTTCGAACAACCGGCCACCGCAGTCAACAAAAGCGCCAGCCCGACAACACGCATGGGAGTGAAAATCAACATTGAACATCCTGAGGGAAAACAGTCCGGGGCGTATTGTGCAACAGATCGCCGCCCCATGGCGCATGGAATAGTGTCAAGAATCGGTTACAACTTTACCGGTCATGAGCGCCAGGAAAAAGCCGCGTGGACAAATGATCGATCAACGCGCGCAATTTCGCCGTGGCTTGTCGGCTCGACGGCCATAACACCCCAGAACCGACCGGCGTGTTCTAAATGCAAAAGAAAGGTAAAAATTCAAGATCAGGTCGGCTGTCAGGCCGCCTTCGCGAGCAGGCTCGCTCCCACAGACAGGCAAAAGCAAAAGATCGCAGCCTTCGGCAGCTCCTACACAATGAGCGCAAGCTCGAGTGCTTTTGATCTTGATCCACCGGCGACGTCGGAAGGCTGAGTGGAGGGATTGATCCGGGGGTGGGAGCGTAGCGACCGTCTGGCGCAGCCAGACACAGCGGAAGGAGGTGCAGCGAAGCAAACCGGAGCCGCTGCGCCCGGATCGATCCCGCAGCGAAGGAACCCGAGCCTGCGAGGGCCGAACGTAGGAGCAAGCCTTTTCGGTTA
>NZ_RCOC01000042.1:0-50608 GCF_004307515.1 Pseudomonas sp. Sample_14
AATCCCCCTACACCCCCTCTTCACTTGATCCTACCCCCACGCAGGCCTACTCTAGACCTCGCGCAACCGTTTCACCCCTCCCCGCTGTCGCCATGCCGCTACTCCATTACAAGGAGGTTCCCGAATGTTCGATTTCCACCCCCAGCTCAAGCAGCGCTTTGCTGCCTTGCGCACGGGCGCTGAATTTTTTTCCCTGCGGTATGTGCGCGAGTCCGGGCAGTTTCTGTCGGTGCGCAAGAACGTCGCCGAACCGCCGAGCCTGAGCCGCGATGAAGGGGCGATGCTCACCGTGCGCGTGAATGGCGTCGAAGCCTACGCGGCGACCAATGACCTCTCGCAACAAGGCCTGCAAGCCGCCCTCGAGCGCGCCGAGCAACAGGCCCGCCGGCTCAAGCCGCACGCCTTGCTCGATCTGCGCGAGCAGCCGCTTTCCAGCGATCGCGCTGATTATTTTTCACCCAATCTCGAACAGCCCTTCCCGTCCCTGAGCGAATGCTTCGATCTGCTCGGCGCGGAATCCGCCTCGGTGCCCAAGGATGAACGCCTGGTCAATTGGCAGGTGAGCATCGGCATCACTAACGTCGAGCAGATCTACCTGAGCAGCGCCGGCGCCGAATTGCGCCAGGCCCAGCGCTTCGTCTATCCGAGCCTCGACGTCACCGCCTACGACGGCAACGACAGCCAGACCCGCAGCCTCGGCCGCGAGAACTTCGGCCAACAGGGTGGCGCCGACGTCATCAGCCGCTGCGGCCTGGTCGGTGCCGGTCCGCAAGTCGCCGACCAGGCCCTGCAACTGCTGCTCGCGCCGAACACCCCGCAAGGCCCGCGCGACCTGCTGCTGATGCCTGATCAGATGATGCTGCAGATCCATGAATCCATCGGTCACCCGCTGGAGCTCGACCGCATCCTCGGCGATGAGCGCAATTACGCCGGCACCAGTTTCGTCAAGACCAGCGATTTCGGCAGCCTGCAATACGGCTCGAACCTGCTCAACGTAACTTTCGATCCAGGCATTCCCGAAGAGCTGGCGAGCTACGGCCATGACGACGACGGCACCGCGGCGAGCAAACAATTCCTGATCCGCGACGGCCTGTTGCTGCGGCCATTGGGCGGGGCGCTGTCGCAATATCGCGCCGGCCTCGATGGCGTTGCCAACAGCCGCGCCTGCGGCTGGAACCGGCCACCGATCGACCGCATGGCCAACCTCAACATCGAGCCGGGCGATCAGACGCTGGAGCAGATGATCGGTGGTATCGAGCACGGCATCCTGATGAGCACCAACCGCTCGTGGTCGATCGACGATGCGCGCAACAAATTCCAGTTCGGCTGCGAATGGGGCCAGTTGATCGAGCATGGTGAACTTAAAGGCGTGGTGAAAAATCCCAACTACCGGGCCATTTCCGCGCACTTCTGGAAGAGCCTGCGCGCCGTCGGCGATGCCAACACCGTCAAGGTGCTGGGCACGCCGAACTGCGGCAAGGGCGAACCGAACCAGGTGATTCGCGTCGGCCACGCTTCGCCGGCCTGCGTATTCAGCAACATTGATGTGTTTGGGGGAGACGCCTGATGAGCATTTCGAAGCGTCAGTCCGACGCCTTCAAGGTCATGGTCAACTGGCTGCGCGACAGCGTGCGCGAGCCGGAACAGTTCACGCTCAGCTACGCCGCCGAAGCCTCGGCGTTCGTGCGCTTCAATCACGCCAAGGTGCGCCAGGCCGGGCAAGTGCAACAGGCCAACGTCGGCCTGAAACTGATCGACGACGGTCGCCACGCCGACCTGCAGATCACCTTGTCCGGGGATCAGGAAGCCGATCTGCAACGCCTCGCCGAAGGCTTGCAGCAACTGCGCGAAACCCTGCCGCTGCTGCCGCAGGATCCGTACCTGCTGCTCAATCACAACAGCTGGCAGAGCACGCACGTACAAGCGCATCCGCTGCCGGACACCGAAGATGTCGTCGGGCAAATCTGCGCTGCCGCTGAAGGTCTGGATTTGGTCGGTTTCTATGCTGCCGGCCCGATCAGCCGCGGTTTCGCCAGCTCCGCCGGCGCGTTCGGCTGGCATGAAGCCAACAGTTTCAACTTCGACTTCAGCCTGTTCCATGAAAACGGCGAAGCGGTGAAGGCCAGCTACGCCGGGCATGACTGGAGCGACGAGGGCTTCGCCCGGCGTTTCGCCCAGGCCCGCGAACAGCTGGAGTTTCTCGGCCGACCGTTACGCACTTTGGCACCGGGACAGTACCGCGCCTATCTGGCGCCGGCGGCACTGGAAGAAATCATGGGCATGCTCAGTTGGGGCGGTTTCTCGGCGCAATCGATCGCCAGCAAGAGCAGTCCGTTGCAGAAACTCTACGTCGGCGATCAGGCGTTCAGTCCGCTGGTGTCGCTGGATGAGAAAGTCAGCGAATCCCTGAGCCCGGCGTTTTCCGCCGAGGGATATCCGCGCAGCGATCTGCGTCTGATCATCGAAGGCCGGGCCGGTGATCAACTGGTCGGCTCGCGCAGCGCCGCCGAATATGGTCTGGCGGCGAACGGTGCGGGCGGCGGCGAAATGCCCAGTGCATTGAACATGGCCGCCGGTGATCTGTCGCAAGCAGAGATCCTCAAGCAGTTGGGCACCGGGCTGTACATCAGCAACCTGTGGTACCTGAACTACTCGGACCAACCGGCGGCGCGCATGACCGGCATGACCCGTTTCGCGACCTTCTGGGTCGAGAACGGCGAAATCCAGGCGCCGGTCAGCACCATGCGTTTCGACGACAGCGCCTACAACCTGCTCGGTTCGCAGTTGGAGGCACTGACCACCGAGCGTGAGCTGCTGCTCTCGGCGAGTACGTACAGCCAGCGCAATACCTCGTCATCGCTGTTGCCGGGGGCGCTGGTCAGCCGGTTGACCCTGACCCTCTGACAGCGATCGTTCCCACGCTCCGCGTGGGAATGCAGCCCGGGACGCTCCGCGTCCCAGCCAAAAGCGGACGCAGAGCGTCCGTTGAGGCATTCCCACGCAGAGCGTGGGAACGATCATCAAACAGACCACAAGAGGTTCCATGCCCAACCGCCCGCCTCTCGACGCCATCACCGCCCGCTGGTTGCCGTGGGTCGTCGCCATTGCGTTCTTCATGCAGTCCCTCGACGGGACCATCCTCAACACCGCGCTGCCGGCCATGGCCAGCGATCTGGCCGAAGACCCGTTGCGCATGCAGGGTGTGATCATCGCCTACATGCTCACCGTGGCCCTGCTGATCCCGGCCTCCGGATGGATCGCCGACCGCTTCGGCACCAAGAAAATCTTCTTCGGCGCGATTCTGCTGTTCAGTTTCGGCTCGTTGCTGTGCGCTTTGTCCAGCAGTCTGAGCATGCTCATCGGTGCGCGGGTGATTCAGGGCCTCGGCGGTGCGCTGATGCTGCCGGTCGGGCGGCTGGTGGTGCTGCGCGCCTATCCGCGCTCGGAACTGGTGCGGATCATGGGTTTCATCACCATTCCCGGCCTGCTCGGCCCGTTGATCGGCCCGACCATGGGCGGCTGGATGGTGGAATACGTGACGTGGCACTGGATCTTCCTGATCAATCTGCCGGTCGGGGTGATCGGCTGTTATGCGGTGTGGAAGTTCATTCCCGACCTGCGCGGCACGGAGCGCACGCGCTTCGATAGCCTCGGTTTTCTGCTGTTCGGCGCGGCGATGATCCTCATCACCATCGCCATGGAAGGCCTTGGCGAACTGCACCTGCCGCACCTGCGGGTGATGTTGCTGCTGTTCGCCGGCATGGCCTGTCTGGCGGCGTACTGGCTGCGCGCCGGGCACATCGAAAACCCGTTGTTCGCGCCGTCATTGTTCAAGACCCGCACGTTCGCCGTGGGCATTCTCGGCAACCTGTTCGCGCGACTGGGCAGCGGCGCCCTGCCGTTTCTGGTACCGCTACTGCTGCAAGTCGCGTTGGGTTACTCGCCGTCGCAAGCCGGGATGAGCATGTTGCCACTGGCCGCTGCGGCGATGATCGCCAAGTGGGTCGCGCGGCCGCTGATCGAACGCCTCGGCTATCGCATCGTGCTCACCGGCAACACGCTGGCGCTGGGGATCATGCTGGCGAGCATGGGTCTGGTCAGCGAGCAGACGCCGTACTGGCTGCTGCTGTGCCTGCTGGCGGTGCTCGGTGCGATCAACTCGCTGCAATTCACCGCGATGAATACGGTGACGCTGATCGACCTCGACGATGCCAGCGCCAGCAGCGGCAACAGTCTGCTGTCGGTGGTAGCGCAGTTGTCGCTGAGCCTCGGCGTGGCTTGCGCCGGTGCGCTGCTCGGCGGCTTCACTGCGAAGGTCGGCAACGATGGCGTGGAAACCGTACTCGGTGCGTTCCAGCTGACCTTCGTCACGGTCGGCGTGATGGCGATGCTGGCGGCGACGATTTTCTCGCAGCTGTCCAAGGAAGACGGGCGCCGGGCGAAACGGCCACAGGAGCACATCGAACACTGATTGTGCTGGAGGACATCTGTGGCTGCTGAAGGACTTCCGTGGCGAGGGGATTTATCCCCGCTGGGTTGCGCAGCAGCCCCAAAAAGGTTGGATGCGGTCAGCCTGATGAATTGAGGTGGCAGGTATTGGGGGTGCTGCGCACCCCATCGGGGATAAATCCCCTCGCCACAGATAAATCCCCTCGCCACAGGTAATCCCTGCCTCGGATTCAATCGCTGTTCGTCCAGAACTGTCGAGGAAACTGGCACGGGGCTGCTACACTGCGCGACATTTTGTTTTGCAGGCCAGTCCCGTGACCACCATCGCCACCGCTTTTAATACTCTGCCGCTGTCCGCCGCCATGCTGGCTAACCTCGAATCACTCGGTTATGCCCAGATGACGCCGATCCAGGCGCAGAGCTTGCCGGTGATCCTCAAGGGGATGGACCTGATCGCCCAGGCCAAGACCGGCAGCGGCAAGACCGCCGCGTTCGGCATCGGCTTGCTCAACCCGATCAACCCGCGCTACTTCGGGTGCCAGGCGCTGGTGATCTGCCCGACCCGCGAGCTGGCCGACCAGGTGGCCAAGGAAGTCCGTCGTCTGGCCCGCGCTGAAGACAACATCAAGGTCCTGACCCTGTGCGGTGGCGTGTCATTCGGCCCGCAGATCGCTTCGCTGGAGCACGGCGCGCACATCATCGTCGGCACTCCGGGGCGCATTCAGCAGCACCTGCGCAAGGGTTCGCTGGTGCTCGACGGCCTGAACACGCTGATCCTCGACGAAGCCGACCGCATGCTCGACATGGGTTTCTACGACGCCATCGAAGACATCATCATCAAGACCCCGGAGCGCCGGCAGACTCTGCTGTTCTCCGCGACCTACCCGGTGGGCATCAAGCAACTGGCCTCGAAATTCATGCGCGATCCGCAGACCGTCAAGGCTGAAGCCTTCCACGACGACACGCAGATCGAGCAGCGCTTCTACGAGATTTCCCCGGAAGAGCGCATGAGCGCGGTGACCAAAGTCCTGCACCACTTCCGTCCGGCGTCCTGCGTGGCGTTCTGCTTCACCAAGCAGCAGGTTCAGGAAACCGTCGATCACCTGACCGCCAAAGGTATTTCCGCCGTTGGCCTGCACGGCGATCTGGAACAGCGTGATCGTGATCAGGTACTGGCGATGTTCGCCAACCGCAGCACCTCGGTGCTGGTTGCCACCGACGTCGCCGCCCGTGGTCTGGACATCGATGCGCTGGACATGGTGATCAACGTCGAGCTGGCGCGCGATTCGGAAATCCACATCCACCGCGTCGGCCGTACCGGTCGCGCGGGCGAGAAAGGCATCGCCATCAGCCTGGTCGCGCCGTCCGAAGCTCATCGTGCGCAAGCCATCGAACAACTGCAGAAAGCGCCGCTGAACTGGGATCAGATCGACAACCTCAAGTCCCAGGGCCTGGCGCCGCTGCAACCACCGATGACCACCCTGTGCATCGGCGCTGGCCGTAAAGACAAAGTGCGCCCGGGCGACATTCTTGGCGCACTGACCGGCGAAGCGGGCATTCCCGGTGCGCAGGTCGGCAAGATCGCGATCTTCGATTTCCAGGCCTACGTCGCTGTCGAGCGCACCGTGGCCATGCAGGCCTTGCAGCGCCTGAACGACGGCAAGATCAAGGGCCGCTCGTTGCGCGTGCGTATTCTCTGACCTGATCGTTCCCACGCTCTGCGTGGGAATGCATCCCGTGACGCTCCGCGTCACATAACAACGGACGCAGAGCGTCCATGGCGGCATTCCCACGCAGAGCGTGGGAACGATCATTGTGTGAGGACACCGTTTTGCGCTCTACCGAAGTCGTGATCATTGGCGCTGGCGCGGCCGGCTTGATGTGTGCCCTGACCGCCGCCGGGCGCGGGCGTCAGGTGTTGCTGCTCGACCACGCGAACAAGGCCGGCAAGAAAATCCTCATGTCCGGCGGTGGCCGCTGCAATTTCACCAACATGTACACCGAACCGAGCAATTTCCTTTCGCAGAACCCGCATTTCTGCAAATCGGCGCTGGCGCGTTACACCCAGTGGGATTTCATCGGTCTGGTCGGCAAACATGGCGTGCCGTACCACGAGAAGAAACTCGGCCAGCTGTTCTGCGATAACAAATCCAGCGACATCCTCGGCATGCTCCTTGATGAGTGCGATCAGGCCGGCGTCGAGCTGCACCTGGACACCTCGATCCAGACCATCGAAAAAACCGACAGCGGTTATCTGCTCGACACCACCCTCGGCCAAATCCAGTGCCAGTCGCTGGTGATCGCCACCGGCGGGCTATCGATTCCGACCCTGGGCGCCACCGGTTTCGGTTATCAAGTCGCCAAACAGTTCGGCCATGAACTGCTGCCGACCCGCGCCGGGCTGGTACCGTTCACCATCACCGATCAGCTTAAGGAACTCTGCACCGAATTGTCCGGGACGTCGGTGGATTGTCTGGTCAGCTGCAATGATCAGAGCTTTCGCGAGAACATCCTCTTCACTCACCGTGGCCTCAGCGGCCCGGCGATTCTGCAGATTTCCTCGTTCTGGGAGTCTGGCGATACGGTAGAGATCAACCTGCTGCCGGATCACGACGCGGCGAGCTGGTTGCAAGAGCAAGTCGCCGAGCGTCCGAACAGCGAGCTGAAGACTTTGCTTGGCGAGATCTTCACCAAGAAGATGGCCAATCTGCTGGCGGACAACTGGTTTGTCTCCAAACCGATGAAGCAGTACACCCATGCTGAACTGGCGGAGATTGCCGAGAAACTCGGCAGCTGGAAGGTTGTGCCGGCGGGGACTGAAGGCTATCGCACGGCTGAGGTGACCCTGGGCGGCGTCGACACCCGCGAGGTGTCGTCGAAGACCATGGAGTCGCTGAAAAGCCCCGGCCTGTACTTCATTGGGGAAGTGCTCGACGTCACCGGGCATCTGGGTGGCTTCAACTTCCAGTGGGCCTGGGCCTCTGGTTACGCTGCTGCGCAGTTCGTCTGACCGGAACAACACTCCCCGTGTAGGGGCTGCCGAAGGCTGCGATCTTTTGATCTTGTTTTTACAGATCAAAGTCAAAAGATCGCAGCCTTCGGCAGCTCCTACAGGGGGGCGCGGGCGATCAAGGAACACTTTTTGCTGTCAGATGTGCTCGACGCCATTGCGTCGGCGTCATTACTGGCTCAATTTAGCGGCATCGCCTCGGAAGGCCTTCGCACTTCATGTCCTCGACCTCGTTTCGTCAGTCTTTGCGGCGCCTGTGGGCGCTGGATAAATTCAGCTACAGCGTGCGGGTATTCATCGCCCTGACCGGCAGCATGGCGCTGTGCTGGTATCAGGATGAAATGGGCCTGCTGATCCCGTTGTTCCTCGGCATCATCGCCAGCGCCCTGGCCGAGACCGACGACAGTTGGCAAGGTCGTCTCAACGCCCTCGCGGTGACACTGGTGTGTTTCAGCATCGCCGCGCTGTCGGTGGAATTGCTCTTCCCCTACCCGATCATTTTCGCCGTGGCCCTGGCGCTGGCCAGTTTCGGCCTGACCATGCTCGGCGCACTGGGCGAGCGTTACGGTGCGATCGCCTCGGCGACGCTGATTCTGTCGGTGTACACGATGATCGGCGTCGATCAGCGCGGCGGCGCGGTCACTGACTTCTGGCATGAGCCGATGCTGCTGGTCGCTGGCGCGGCGTGGTACGGCCTGCTCTCGGTGCTGTGGCAGGCACTGTTTTCCAATCAACCGGTGCAGCAAAGTCTGGCGCGCCTGTTCCGCGAGCTGGGCCTGTACCTGAAGCTGAAATCCTCGCTGTTCGAGCCGATCCGGCAGATGGACGTCGAAGCCCGCCGGCTCGAACTGGCGCAGCAGAATGGCCGGGTGGTCGCCGCCCTGAACACGGCCAAGGAAATCATCCTGCACCGGGTCGGCAACGGTCGACCGGGCTCGAAAGTCAGCCGTTATCTGAAGCTGTATTTCCTCGCGCAGGACATCCACGAACGCGCCAGCTCTTCGCACTACCCTTACAACGCGCTGGCCGAGGCGTTCTTCCACAGTGACGTGCTGTTCCGCTGCCAGCGCCTGCTGCGCCAGCAAGGCAAGGCCTGCCGGGCCTTGGCCGAATCCATCCAGATGCGCCAGCCGTTCATCTACGACGCCAGTTTCGCCGAAGCCCTGAACGACCTGCATGCCTCCCTCGAACACTTGCGCATCCAGAGCAATCCGGCATGGCGCGGCCTGCTGCGCTCGCTGCGCGCACTGGCGGCCAACCTCGGCACCCTCGATCGCTTGCTCAGCGATGCCAGCAACCCCGATGCCCTGGCGGACGCCACCGACAGCAGCCTGCTCGACCGCTCACCGCGCAATCTCAAGGACGTGTGGATTCGCCTGCGCACGCAACTGACGCCGACCTCGCTGCTGTTCCGCCATGCCCTGCGCCTGCCGCTGGCACTGAGCATCGGCTACGGCATGGTGCACCTGATCCACCCGTCCCAAGGCTACTGGATCATCCTCACCACGCTGTTCGTCTGCCAGCCGAACTACGGCGCCACCCGGCGTAAGCTCGGCCAGCGGATCATCGGCACGGCCATTGGCCTGACGGTGGCGTGGGCGCTGTTCGATCTGTTCCCCAACCCGGTGGTGCAATCGTGCTTCGCCATTGCTGCCGGCGTGGTGTTCTTCACCAATCGCACCACCCGCTACACCCTGGCGACGGCGGCGATCACGATTATGGTGCTGTTCTGCTTCAATCAGGTCGGCGATGGCTACGGGCTGTTCTTGCCACGGCTGTTCGATACCTTGCTCGGCAGTTTGATCGCGGGTCTGGCGGTGTTCCTGTTCCTGCCGGACTGGCAGGGTCGGCGCCTGAACAAAGTGCTGGCCAACACCCTGACCTGCAACAGCATCTACCTGCGCCAGATCATGCAGCAATACGCCGCCGGCAAGAGCGACGACCTCGCCTATCGCCTGGCCCGCCGCAACGCCCATAACGCCGACGCGGCGCTGTCGACCACACTGGCGAACATGCTCATGGAGCCGGGGCATTTCCGTAAGGAGGCGGATGTCGGCTTCCGTTTCCTAGTGCTGTCGCACACGTTGCTCAGCTATTTGTCAGGGCTCGGCGCACACCGTGAAACACAGTTGCCAGCGGAGGTGCGCGAGCATCTGATCGAAGGCGCCGGGGTGAAACTGGCGACCAGCATCGACGAAATCGCTCAAGGCCTTGCGAGCAAGCAGCCGATTGCAATTCAGAGTGATGAAGAAGAAGCGCTGGCCAATGAGCTGGAACAGATGCCGGATGAAATCGATGAAGGGCAGCGGTTGGTGCAGACGCAGCTGGCGCTGATTTGCCGGCAGTTGGGGCCGCTTCGGACATTGGCGGCGCATTTGATCAAGGACACTGCCGAAATCAGCGGCGCCTGAGACGACGCGTTCGCGAGCAGGCTCGCTCCCACAGGGTATGCATTTCAAATTGTGGGAGCGAGCCTGCTCGCGAAGAGGTCATCAGCCACAAAGAAAATGCCGGATCACCCTTCACATTCCATGCCGCCGCAATAACTTCTCATAAGTCCCGTCAGCCTTCATCGCTGCAATCGCCCGGTCAAACCCGGCGACGATCTGCTCATGCTGCGGATTCTTCAGGCTGACCAGAATATGCAGGCTGTTCTCACTCAACGGCTTGGATAGGAACTCCACCGAATTGCGCACCTTGGCCGATTCCCGCGCCAGGTAATACTTCGCTACGTACTCATCCTCAAGCGTCAGCTTGACCCGATCCGCCGCGAGCATGCGCACGCCCATGGCGAAGTTGTGCACGGGCACTTTCTGCATCGCCGTGTCGGCATCGAAAGGGGCGGAATAGGCATAGCCGCGCACCACCGCGATCGGATAGGTGTGCAGTTGCTCGAGGCTGTTGTATTCAATGGGTGCGTCTTTACGCTTGAGGAATCGGATGCGATTGATCAGGTACTCACCGGAAAACTGACCGATCTGCGTGCGTTCGTCGTTGTACCAGGCATTGACCAGCACGTCGTAACGCCCCTCGCCAATCCCCAGCAATGCTCGCGCCCACGGCACTTGTTCGTAACCGCTGGCATAACCGGCGCGAGCCAGTGCGGTGCTGACAATGTCGGTGGCCAGGCCACCGTTGACCAGTGCATCGTCGGTAAATGGCGGCCAATTATCGAACGCCAGCCGCAGCTTCTGCGCCGCAACATCCTGGCCGAGCACCAGCAGTCCGATCAAAGCAACGGCTTGAAGCAATCGCAGCATGCTTGAACATCCTCAGCGGGCAACCGCCCGACGTGGTTTCACGTCAAAACCCAAGGCCCCTTATCGGCAAAACCCAAGCATTGAACATTAGCTCATGGGAGGCAGTGGACAGTGCTCTTGAGCAGATTACACAAAGTCGCAGCCAGCGCGAGAAAGGAATAGTGGCATTTTGACCTTTATCACAGACTGTTGCGCCATACAGACATACGGCGCTGCTGCGCTTAGTATCGGGCGACATGGTCAAGGAATCGAAAAATGACAATCGAGTGGATCTGCAAACATCATCGCGATTTGGGCAAAGAGCAGTTGTACGCCTTGTTGAAGCTGCGCTCTGATGTATTCGTGGTCGAACAGAAATGTGCCTATCCGGACCTCGACGGCCAGGATCTGGAGGGCGATACCCATCACCTGATGGGTTGGGAGGATGATCAGCTGATGGCTTATCTGCGCCTGCTGGACCCGGAATCCCAGGGCGGCGACGTGGTGATTGGCCGCGTGGTGACCGCGCCCGCTGGCCGTGGCAAAGGGTTGGGCCACGCGATGATGGAACAGGCGCTGAAGCAGGCCGAAAAGCACTGGCCGCAGGTGCCGATCTATCTGTCGGCGCAGGCACACTTGCAGGGGTATTACGGCAGGTACGGGTTTGTCGCAGTCGGCGAGGAATATCTGGAGGATGACATTCCGCACATCGGCATGCGTCGGTCCTGAAGGCCCTTTCGCGAGCAGGCTCGCTCCCACAGGGAATGCATATCCATTGGGGGAGCGAGCCTGCTCGCGAAGGCGTCAGAACCGTCGGCGCAGGAATCAGGGGTATTCCAGCACCGCTTTTATTTGCCGCAAATTGCGCTCGATCCAGCCGCGATCAATCGCTCCCCACTCGCGAATCCGATAGCGCCCGGCATGATTGCGCGCGCCCTCTTCCTGTTCGAACTCACAGATGATGTCCAGATCGGCCAGCGCGGCAATCGTGTCCTGCGCCGTGCGTCGCGGCATGCCGGTGACTTCGGTCAGCGTCGGCACACTCGGCGCCAGGCCGCTATCGATCAGATAAGCCACGTACAAACGGCGATAGAAACTGCTCTTGGTCTTGCTGACGTCCATCCACACCTTCCTGATTGGTCAAGCCTGCATATCCCGCCACGTCAGGTACACACGCAGATCGAACTCGATCTGGTGATACCCCGGCAGCATGTGCTCGCACAGTTTATAGAACGCCTTGTTGTGATCCGATTCCTTGAAGTGCGCCAGCTCGTGCACCACGATCATCTTCAGAAAATCCGGCGCGGCGTCCTTGAACAGCGCGGCGATGCGGATTTCCTTGTTGGCCTTGAGCTTGCCGCCCTGCACCCGCGACACCGTGGTGTGCAGACCGAGCGCGCGGTGGGTCAGGTCGAGGCGGTTGTCGAACAGCACTTTGTCGATGGCCGGCGCATTGCGCATGTACTGCTGTTTGAGATCCAGCGCGTAGCTGTACAAGGCCTTGTCGCTCTGCACGTCGTGTCGCCCTGAATAGCGCTGATTCAGGTATTCACCCAGGCGCCCTTCGGCTATCAGTTGGCGCACCTGATCCTGCAATTGTGCGGGGTAGGCCTGGAGGTACTTCAACACAGTCATGGACGAGCGACGCGGTTCGAAAAAGGTCCGCCAGTGTAGCGAATTCAACCGGGCAACGCGCTCCAGTCAAACGGTTCGACGAAGCTGACCGCGTCTTCGGCGATCAACGGCCGCGCGACGAGGAAGCCCTGCACGTATTCGCAACCATGGGTTTGCAGCCACTGATATTGCTCGAGGGTTTCCACTCCTTCGGCAATCACCAGCAGACCGTATTGCTTGCACAGGTCGATGACCATGCGCACCAGCGCCGCATCCCGTGGCGAGTCCGGCAGGCGCGCGATCAAGTGGCGGTCGAGCTTCAGCGTATCCAGTTCGAGATCGCGCAGATGCGCCAGCGAGCACGGCCCCGAACCAAAATCATCCAGCGCCACGCGCACCCCGAGATGACGCAGCAGCCGCAGTTGCTTGCGGGTTTCGTCCGGGTTTTGCATCAACGCTTCTTCGGTGACCTCGACTTCCAGTTGCCGCGGTTGCAACGCATGGCGTTCCATGACCTGTCGCAGTTCGGTGACCAGATTCGGCAGGCCGAACTGGGTGTTGCTCAGGCTGACACCGAGCACCAGATCTTCGGCGAACAAGGTTTCCCAGGCTTTGCGCTGCCCGGCGCCACGGTGATAGATCCAGCTGCCGAGGCGACTGATCAAGCGCGCCTCTTCCAGCAACGGCAGAAACAACCCCGGCGGCACATCGCCGACGCTCGGATGCTGCCAGCGCAGCAACGCCTCGAACCCACGGATCTGCCCGCTGCCAATCGCCACCTGCGGTTGATAGACCAGATTGAAATCGCGGTTTTCGATGGCCTCGCGCACGCTGTCTTCAAGCATCAGACGCGAACGCGCGCGGCCGTTCATTTCATGATCATAGAAACGATATTGCTGACGCCCGGCACGCTTGGCTTCGTACATGGCAATGTCCGAAGCGCGCAGCAAACCGTCGAGATTGCGCCCACAGTCGGGATAAGTAGCAATGCCGATACTGGCGCCAAGAACGATATCCAGACCTTCGATCTGCTGACACACCGATACCCGTTCGATGAGTTTTTCGGCAATCTTCGCCGCTTGCTCGGGAAACTCCAGATCCAGCAGCGCGGTGAATTCATCGCCGCCCATGCGCGCGAGAATATCGAACGGCCGCAGGCACGCCTTCAGTTGCTCGGAAACCCAGCGCAACACGCGGTCGCCGGCGTCATGGCCGAGGGAATCATTGACCCGTTTGAAGCCATCGAGATCGAGGTAGAGCAACACCCAACTGCTGTCGCTGCGTTCGCCGCGCAACAACAGGTTTTCCACGGTCTGGTAGAACCCGCGCCGGTTGAGCAGCCCGGTCAGCGGATCGGTCACCGCCTGAAACTCCAGTTGCTGGTGCAAGTGACGCACCACCGACATGTCCAGCACCGTCACCACCATCGCGTGCTGCTCCGAGGGCAGCGGTGCGCAGGACAACGCCACCGGCACTTGCTGCCCCGGCGCCGTGCGCAGCAACGCATCATGCAGACGCAGGGTTTCACCGCGTTGGTAGCCGGCGTAGAACTCGGAATCGGCCCACAGGGGAATGTGTGGCTTCTGCAGGAAATCGAGAAACTCCTTGCCTTCCAGATCCTTCACCGGCGCATTGAGCAGTCGCGAAATCGCCGGGTTGGCGAAGCGGATCACGCCGTCCTCGCTCAACACCAGAATGCCTTCGGCGGCGTTGTCCAGCACCGAGGCATTGAAGGCGCGCGCCACTTCCAGGTCATGACTGAGGCGTTGCAGGGCACGGCGATTGCGCTGGTGCTCGAGCAGCGCCTGTACCTTGGGCTTGAGGATTTGCGGATCGAACGGCTTGAACAGGTAATCCACCGCGCCACTGGCATAGCCCTTGATCACGGCATCCTGGGATTGCTCGTTGGCGGTGAGGAAAATGATCGGTGTCAGCCGCGTACGCTGGCTGCCGCGCATCAACCGTGCGACCTCGAAACCGTCCATGCCGGGCATCTGCACATCAAGCAGGACCAGGTCGATGTCGTGTTCGAGCAAAAGGTTCAGCGCCTCGAAACCCGAGGCGGCGGTCATCACGTGCCAATCCTGACGCTGCAGCAACGCGCGCATGCTGATCAGATTTTCGGGGTAATCATCGACGATCAAAAGGACCGAGCTGCCTTCACCTGGCTGGGGTTGCGCGCATTCCATGCTGCTTCTCTTATCGGGACCGGTTGCCGGCAAAACCATAGACGTACTGAGCCTTCACTCTAGACGCGGATCGGTGAAAGCAGAAGCTGTCATCCCGCCATCATTTAAACAATGCTCAACCCAGCCGACTAACGGTCACCGCTACAGCCCCCGAAAACCGGGCGGGATGGCATTTCGACAGGACTTTGACGTCAAGTAATCGCCGGGCGGGCATTAACAAAAATTGCCGCTACGCTTATAAAGACGCCCGAAAACGCGCGGGCTAGAGCTTCTGGCACCGGCGTTCCGGATGAATTGATTGGAAGAACCGTCATGATCGATCTCGCAACCTGGAACCTCAGCGTTCCTGTTGGCAGCCCGCCGTACACCGTCGAAACCTCAAAACTGGTGGATGGCTTCAAGGATCAGTACTTCCATTCCGACACCGGCACCCTGTTCTTCTGGTCCCCGGTGACTGGCTCGAAAACCGAAAACGCCATCTACCCGCGTACAGAACTGCGCGAAACCTACAGCAACGGCACCCTGCGCAACTGGTACTACCCGGACGCCGACAACCTGCTGCGCGCCACCCTCGCGGTGAACAAGGTGCCGAGCTCGGGCAAGATCGTCATTGGCCAGATCCACGCGTACGAAAGCCAGCGGCCGATGGTCAAGCTCGAATATCAGTACAAGGAAAAAACCCAGACCGGCAATCTGGTGATCAAAGTGCGCATGCGCCCGGACGACGCCGAAAGCCGCGTCATCACCCTCGCCACCGGCGTCAAGCTTGATCGTGAATTCAACTACCTGATCCACCTGAGTCCCGGCGGCGCACTGGGCGTAAGTGCGGCGGGGTATCAATGGGACTCACAGATCAGCGCGACCTGGCGCGACAAGCCGCTGTATTTCAAGGCTGGGGTGTATGTGCAGGACAACACCGGGTATACCAGCGAAGGTGGGCAGGTGACGTTTACCAAACTGGATATTGATCACGACAAGTAACTAGCCGCCAAAAATGACAAACAACCCATAACTTGCAGACCACATTCGCTCCAATTGTAGGAGTGAGCCTGCAAGGGCTTCAGGGGTGGGCTGCGGACTGCGCCACCTCCACATGCGGGCCGCTGCCTTGGCGAAATGTCGCGTATACGCGACTTTGAGAAGCAAATGTCACGGTAGCGGTACACCGCTTATCATTTATCAGCCTTTTCCTTTCCACCGCTTGATAAATTACCGCCAATGACGGACAACAGGCGCATTTCATCCACTTGCATATGCTTGGCCATGCGCCGCTTGATTTGGTCGGCCAGATATCCCTCAGGCACATTCATATCGAAGATGGGCTGCAATAGGCTGCTCACCGACGGTGTCGGGTCATAGGGCATGACCAGGGAAACTTCCCTGAGTGGCGACGCTGACTGGTAAGCGAATGAAAACTGCGAACCTTTGGACAACTCGCCGGAATGGCCCTGAGGCGTCATGACATTCAGTCGTTTCACCTTACTCATCATGCTCCACCAATTCGGCGAGTGATTTGAGATCGATTCGGTTATCGACAATCTCCAACGCCATGCCTAACGCGGCAATGACTCTAAACACGGTATAAAAAGCGACGTTTTCGCCTGCTTCGAGATCGATGATGGTTTTGCGGCTGCAATGAGCCCTATGCGCAAGCAACGCCTGACTGTAGCCCTTGGCTTTGCGCAATTGGCGGATACGCTGGGCAAACGTTGCTGGATTATCGAGGAGCACAATGTCACCCATATCGGACTTTAAATAGATTATCGCCAGTAAAGTCCCCTTTAAGTGACATTTCAAGCAAAAGGATGCCGATGTCTTGTCACAACGTTTGCACCACAAAAAACCCGCCTCTCCAGACTGTGTGAAAACGCACTGACGGCGGTCCCAGCAAACGCCCCGACTTGTACGGGGCGTTTGCTTTTGTGCTCACAGCAGACGAAAAAAGGCGTTTCAGCCCATCAGCGCCATCATCTGGCGCACGCCCAACACGTTAATTGCTCTTTTCAGGTTGTAGGCGTTCACCGCCAAGGCCATTTCAGCTCTCGCGCCTTCAAGCTGTCGCAGCAAGAAGCGAGCGTTACCAAATAACCACTGTTTAAGGTTGCCGAAGGGATGTTCGACGATGGCTCGTCGACTGACCATCATTTCGGGATGTGCCTGCATTCGCTGCTCCATTCGCTCGAAAGCCTGTTCGTGCAGATGGCGCGAGATGTATCGGCGTTTGGCGTCGGTGCACTTCGCTTTAATCGTGCAGCTTGCGCAGTCGCTGACCTTCGCTTGGTAGATCCGGCCTTTGTTGCTGATCTGCTTAAAGATCAGCCATTTTCCGGCAGGGCATTGATATCGATCTTGCGACGCATCGTAGGCAAATGCTGTTCGATCGAAAAATATCTGCTCCTTGCCGCAGGAGTTGAGTGATCGCGCCACAGGCACATAAGCCGTGATGTTCTCATCCTCACATGCCTGGAACTGCTTGCCATTGGAGTAGCCCGCATCCGCGGTGACCGTCAGTTCATCTTGTGAAAGTTGTTCCTTGGCGGCCTTGGCCATCGGTTCAAGTTGCTTGCGATCATCGCTGTCCTGAGTCACTTCATGATGCACGATCATGCAGTTTTCAGCGTCCACGGCTGTCTGCACGTTGTACCCGACCCGAGGCCCTTTGTGCGTTCGCAGCATTCGCGCATCGCTTTCGTGGGTATTGAATTGCTCAAGCTCCATGGATTCATCAGCGCCTGGCACGTCAAGTTATTGGAATGCCTGACTTCAAGTTGCGCCAAAGTCGCCTTGATTGCATTGCGGTCAATCTTCTCGCCGGCTTCGGTTTTATCTGCCTCGTCCAGCTCTGCCAAATAGTGGGCGATGCGCTTCTCCAGCTTCTGCTCTTGATGTTGGAGCCGCTTCAAATTCATATGACGCCGTGAAGAGGCGACCGCCTGAAATTTGCTGCCATCAATGGCCACCAACTCGCCGGTTATCAGCCCCGCTGTGCGGCAAAACTGCACGAAGGCCCGGCACGTCGCGATAAAAGCGGCTTTGTTGTCTTTACGGAAATCGGCGATGGTCTTGAAATCAGGCTTGAGTCGATTGATCAGCCACATCACTTCGACGTTGCGCTGGCACTCGGCTTCGAGCCGTCGTGATGAGCGAATCCGCTGGAAATAGCCGTAGAGGTAGAGTTTGAGCTGATCCGCTGGATCGTAAGAGGGACGGCCGGTACTTTTGGGAAGTGCTTTATCAAAGCCCAGTCGAACCAGATCCAGCTTGGCGACGTAAAGATCGATAACGCGAACGAGGTGATCCTCGGGGATCAACTCTTCCAGCGAGACCGGAAACAGGCTGGTCTGGCTGCGGGACTGTCCCTGGATGTAGGCCATAACGAAAAATGCTCCGTATCTTTCGATACGGAGCATTTTCTTTGAGCGCTGCGCAGATTGCTAGGTTTTCACACAGTCTGTCTCGGCGGGTTTCTTTTGAATCAGCTCAACCCTCAGGCTCAGTTGACCTTGGCGTTCAACTCACCCTTCAGATAACGCTGGTACATCGCTTCCAGCGAGATCGGTTTGATCTTCGAAGCATTGCCGGCAGTACCGAACGCTTCATAACGAGCGATACATACATCGCGCATTGCGGTCACAGTGGCGCCGAAGAATTTACGTGGGTCGAATTCGCTCGGGTTGGTAGCCATCAGGCGACGCATGGCGCCGGTGGATGCCAGACGCAGGTCGGTGTCGATGTTGACCTTTCGCACGCCGTGCTTGATGCCTTCGACGATTTCTTCAACCGGGACGCCGTAGGTTTCTTTGATGTCGCCGCCGTACTGGTTGATGATCGCCAGCCACTCTTGTGGCACGGAGGACGAACCGTGCATCACCAGGTGGGTGTTGGGGATGCGCTTGTGGATTTCCTTGATGCGGTCGATCGCCAGCACGTCACCGGTCGGTGGCTTGGTGAACTTGTAGGCGCCGTGGCTGGTGCCGATGGCGATGGCCAGGGCATCGACCTGGGTGCGTTTGACGAAGTCAGCGGCTTCTTCCGGGTCGGTCAGCATCTGGCTGTGATCCAGAACGCCTTCGGCGCCGATGCCGTCTTCTTCACCGGCCATGCCGGTTTCCAGCGAACCCAGGCAACCCAGCTCGCCTTCTACCGAAACGCCGCAGGCGTGGGCCATGGCGACGGTTTGTTGGGTGACGCGGACGTTGTAGTCGTAGTCGGTCGGGGTCTTGCCGTCTTCGCCCAGCGAGCCGTCCATCATCACCGAGCTGAAGCCCAGTTGAATCGAACGCTGGCAGACGTCAGGGCTGGTGCCGTGGTCCTGGTGCATGCACACCGGGATGTGCGGGAATTCTTCGATCGCCGCCAGGATCAAGTGACGCAGGAATGGCGCGCCGGCGTATTTGCGGGCGCCGGCCGAAGCCTGGACGATCACCGGGGAGTCAGTCTTGTCAGCGGCTTCCATGATGGCGCGCATCTGCTCAAGGTTGTTGACGTTGAAGGCTGGAACGCCGTAGCCGAACTCGGCTGCGTGGTCCAGCATCTGGCGCATGCTGATAAGTGCCATTGTGTGTGTCTCTCCCGGTTGAGGGTCGTTGATCGTGCCAGCCTGCCGGAGCGGCGGCGGCTATTCAAGTTAATGCAGATCGGGGGTTGAGGCCCGGTCTGGTGATTCGGTGTTACCAAAACTGTGTGAACAACAGAGAATCCCTGTGGGAGCGAGCCTGCTCGCGAAAGCGGTCTGACAGACACTGCATCATCGACGGCAAGATTGCTTTCGCGAGCAGGCTCGCTCCCACATTTGGATCTCTGTACACCAATTCAATCGTGTTACTCGGCCTTGCAACCACGGCCAATCAGGTCATTGGTGGCGACCCAGTACACCAGGCCCTCGTCACCCTTGACGTGAAACGCCAGCATGCCATCGCTGTACAGCGTGCCAGAGGCGCCCGGCTCTTCTTTCAGGCGATAGACCTGATCACCGCCGCCGAGGCGAACGTCGACTTCCTTCTGTCCGGCATCGGCGTAACGCCACAACACCTTGGCCTGACTGTCGCAGGTCCAGGTCGTCCAGTCGTCTGCCGGGGCCGACGACTGAAACAGGCTCAACTGCGCGCAACCACCCAACAATGCCAACGCCGCAATGGCGATCAAGCCTTTCATCCGTGTTCCTCGACTGACGACGCATGCCGCCAGCCCTGAGTTAAAGAGTCAGACCCGTCAAGGACAACCATGTTCCTTGACCGGGGTTTGCGTCTCGTATTTGTCCAGGCCGTCCGGACCCGAGCGCTTGTTCAGCACCGGGTTGGTTTCGGCCTGCCAGTCGGCTTGATAACAGCCCTTCTGCGGTTCGCTCGGTGCTGGCGTCGCGTCAGCCTTCGGGGTGCTCCCGCAGGCCGCCAGCGTACCGGTCAGCAACAACAGCGCTAACGACTTGACCATGTGAACACTCCTTTGCCTGGCCAAACGGGCAGCCTCAGGCCTTGGCCCGGCTTTCCAGGACTTCAACGGCAGGCAGCACCTTGCCCTCGACGAATTCGAGGAACGCGCCACCGCCGGTGGAAATGTAGGAGATCTGCTCAGCCACGCCATATTTATCGATCGCCGCCAAGGTGTCGCCACCGCCCGCGATGGAGAATGCCGAGCTCTCGGCGATGGCCTGGGCCAGCACTTTGGTGCCGTTGCCGAACTGATCGAACTCGAACACGCCGACCGGGCCGTTCCACAGAATGGTTTTCGACGATTTCAGCAGCTCGGCGAAGTTGGCCGCGGTTTGCGGGCCGATGTCGAGAATCATGTCTTCAGCCGCAACATCAGCGATCAGCTTCACAGTCGCTTCAGCACTTTCGGCAAATTCCTTGGCGACCACGACGTCAACCGGCAACGGCACGCTGACTTTCGCCGCGATTTCACGGGCGGTGTCGAGCAGGTCCGGTTCATACAGCGACTTGCCGACCGGGTGACCAGCCGCCGCGAGGAAGGTGTTGGCTATGCCGCCGCCGACGATCAGTTGATCGCAGATCTGGCTCAGGCTGTTGAGTACGTCGAGTTTGGTCGAGACCTTGGAGCCGGCAACAATGGCCGCCATTGGCTTGGCCGGTGCGCCCAAGGCTTTGCCCAGTGCGTCCAGTTCAGCGGCCAGCAACGGGCCGGCAGCGGCGACTTTGGCGAACTTGGCGACACCATGGGTCGAACCTTCGGCGCGGTGAGCAGTACCGAAAGCATCCATCACGAACACGTCGCACAGGGCCGCATATTGCTGCGCCAGGTCGTCGGCGTTCTTTTTCTCGCCCTTGTTGAAGCGCACGTTTTCGAACAGCACGATGTCGCCAGCCTTGACTTCAACACCACCGAGGTAATCAGCCACCAGCGGCACTTCGCGCCCGAGCGCTTTGCTCAGGTAGTCGGCGACAGGTTTCAGGCTGTTTTCGGCGGAGAACTCGCCTTCGGTAGGACGGCCCAGGTGCGAGCAGACCATCACCGCCGCGCCTTTTTCCAGGGCCAGCTTGATGGTCGGCAGCGAAGCCAGGATGCGCGCGTCGCTGGTGACAACACCGTCCTTGACGGGGACGTTGAGGTCTTCGCGGATCAATACGCGCTTACCTTGCAGATCGAGGTCGGACATCTTCAACACGGTCATGGGTCGCACTTCCTACGGTTTTTTTGAAGTTGCTGTTTGCAGATAGTGGTCTGCTACGTCCAGCATTCGGTTGGCAAAACCCCATTCGTTGTCGAACCAGGCCAGGATGTTCACCAGTTTGGGGCCGGAAACACGGGTCTGACTGGCATCGACGATGGCCGAATGTGGGTCATGGTTGAAATCACAGCTGGCGTGCGGCAACTCGGTGTAGGCCAAAAGGCCTTTGAGCGGGCCGCTGGTGGCGGCTTCGCGCAGGATCCGGTTGACCTCGTTGGCGTCAGTCGCGGTGGCGGTCTGCATCGTGATGTCGAGGCAGGACACGTTGACTGTCGGCACGCGCACGGCTTTGGCCTGAATTCGCCCGGCAAGTTCCGGCAGCAGACGCTCGATACCGCGTGCCAGACCAGTGGACACCGGGATCACCGACTGGAACGCCGAACGCGTGCGGCGCAGGTCTTCGTCATGATAGGCGTCGATCACCGGCTGATCGTTCATTGCCGAGTGAATCGTGGTGATCGACACGTAATCCAGACCGATCGCCTGATCGAGCAGACGCAGCAGCGGCACGCCGCAGTTGGTGGTGCAGGAGGCGTTGGACACCAGCAGTTCGTCGCCGGTCAGGCAGTCCTGATTAACGCCGTAGACGATGGTGGCGTCGACATCCGCTTCGCTGGCCATCGGCTGCGAGAACAGCACGCGCGGCGCGCCGGCATCGAGAAATCGCTGGCCATCGGCACGGGTGTGGTAAGCGCCGGAGCATTCCAGCACCAGATCGACGCCCAGCGACGCCCAATCGATGCCTTCAGGGGTGGCACTGCGCAGGACCTTCACGCAGTCGCCATTGATATGCAGACAATCGCCCTCAACCCGCACTTCGCCGGGAAAGCGGCCGTGGGTGGAGTCGAAGCGTGTCAGGTATTCGATGCTGGCCATGTCGGCCAGGTCGTTGATCGCGACAATTTCAAACCCGGCCTGCGCGCCGCGCTCGAACAACGCCCGCAAGACGCAACGACCAATGCGGCCGTAGCCGTTGAGTGCAACTTTGTAGGGACGCGGTTGAGGCATGGGGTTCTCGATTACCGTGGTGAATCAGGCAGTGCGATATTGCCTGAACCAACGCTTTCGCGAGCAGGCTCGCTCCCACATTGGAATGCATTTCCCTGTGGGAGCGAGCCTGCTCGCGAAGGCGTCAGCCCGGACAACACAACTGTCAGATTTAGTCTTCCAGCAGCTCTTCAGCCTGACCGAGGATGTTTTCCAGGGTGAAGCCGAACTCTTCGAACAATGCCGAAGCCGGCGCCGACTCACCGTAGGTGGTCATGCCGATCACGCGACCTTCCAGGCCCACGTACTTGAACCAGAAATCGGCGTGGGCCGCTTCGATGGCGATACGCGCGCTGACCTGCAACGGCAGAACCGACTGCTTGTACTCCGCATCCTGAGCATCGAACGCACTGGTGCAAGGCATCGAGACCACGCGAACCTTGCGGCCCTGCTCGGTCAGTTTGTCGAAGGCTTGAACCGCCAGACCGACTTCCGAACCGGTGGCGATCAGGATCAGCTCAGGCTCGCCTGCGCAGTCCTTGAGCACATAACCACCACGGCTGATGTTGGCAATCTGGCCAGCATCGCGTTCCTGGTGCTGCAGGTTCTGCCGCGAGAAGATCAGCGCCGACGGGCCGTCCTTGCGCTCCAGCGCGTTTTTCCAGGCCACTGCCGATTCCACGGCATCGGCTGGACGCCAGGTGTCGAGGTTCGGCGTGCTGCGCAGGCTGGTCAATTGCTCGATCGGCTGGTGCGTCGGGCCGTCTTCGCCCAGACCGATAGAGTCGTGGGTGTACACGTGAATCACGCGCTTCTTCATCAAAGCCGACATACGTACGGCGTTGCGTGCGTATTCCATGAACATCAGGAAGGTCGCGCCGTAAGGCACCAGACCGCCGTGCAGGGCGACGCCGTTCATGATCGCGGTCATGCCGAACTCGCGCACGCCGTAGTACATGTAGTTGCCGCTGGCATCTTCAGCGCTGACGCCTTTGCAGCCTTTCCACAGGGTCAGGTTGGAGCCGGCGAGGTCAGCCGAACCGCCGAGCATTTCCGGCAGCAGCGGGCCGAAGGCGTTGAGGGTGTTCTGGCTGGCTTTGCGGCTGGCGATGGTTTCGCCCTTGGCCGCGACTTCGGCGATGTAGGCCGAGGCTTTTTCCGAGAAGTCGGCCGGCAGTTCGCCGCTCAGACGACGGATCAGCTCGTTGGCTTCAGTCGGGAATGCAGCGGAGTAAGCGGCGAAACGCTGATCCCACTCGGCTTCAACCGCGCGACCAGCTTCTTTGGCGTCCCACTCGGCATAGATCTCGGCCGGGATTTCGAACGGGCCGTGGTTCCAGTTCAGCGCCTGACGGGTCAGGGCGATTTCTGCGTCACCCAATGGGGCGCCGTGGCAATCTTCCTTGCCCTGCTTGTTCGGCGAACCGAAACCGATGGTGGTCTTGCAGCAGATCAGCGTCGGCTGGGCGCTCTTGCGCGCGGTTTCGATGGCGGTCTTGATCTCTTCCGGATCGTGGCCGTCGACGTTGCGGATCACCTGCCAGTTGTAGGCTTCGAAACGCTTCGGCGTGTCATCGGTGAACCAGCCTTCGACTTCACCGTCGATGGAAATGCCGTTGTCATCGTAGAAGGCAATCAGCTTGCCCAGGCCCAGTGTGCCGGCCAGGGAGGCGACTTCGTGGGAAATGCCTTCCATCATGCAGCCATCACCGAGGAACACGTAGGTGTGGTGGTCAACGATGTTGTGGCCGGGACGGTTGAACTGCGCGCCCATGACTTTTTCAGCCAGAGCGAAACCGACGGCGTTGGCCAGACCCTGACCCAGCGGGCCGGTGGTGGTTTCGACGCCCGGGGTGTAACCGAATTCCGGGTGGCCTGGAGTGCGGCTGTGCAGTTGACGGAACTGCTTGAGGTCGTCGATGGACAGGTCGTAGCCGGTCAGGTGCAGCAGCGAGTAGATCAACATCGAGCCGTGGCCGTTGGACAGCACGAAGCGGTCACGGTCGGCGAACGACGGGTTGCTCGGGTTGTGCTTGAGGTAGTCGCGCCACAGCACTTCGGCAATATCTGCCATACCCATAGGGGCACCGGGATGGCCGCTGTTGGCTTTTTGCACGGCATCCATGCTGAGGGCACGAATGGCGTTGGCACGCTCACGACGGCTAGGCATCGCTGATCTCCTGGGTGTGAATAGACTGAAACGGAAAAAAGGAGGGCATTTTCCCTCACCCATGCGCCTCGGGGCAATGACAGATAGTCATCGGCAGGCGTTTTTCCAATCGATAGCACAGGTTTCGCTTGGTGAAACCTTTCCGCTATTCGTTTGTAGAGACTGCCGTCCGCCGAGAAGTGCCATTTATCGAGCAATATCAAAACTTTTTGATATTGGCCTTGCGGTGCCTTGCCCCCGTCTCTAGACTGCCAGCCCTATGAACTTACGCGTGCCTTCCATTCGCCATGACGATTGCGACGAGCTGGCGGCCCTGTGCAAGGCCGGCGGCGATCCGCTGCGGCTGAATGTATTGCGCGCGCTGGCCAACGATTCGTTTGGCGTGCTGGAGCTGGCGCAGATTTTCGGCATCGGCCAGTCGGGCATGAGCCATCACCTCAAGGTGCTGGCGCAAGCCGACCTGGTGGCGACACGCCGTGAGGGCAACGCAATTTTTTATCGTCGCGCCCTGCCCCACAGTGGATTGCTCGGCGGCAAGCTGCACGCGGCGTTGTTGGAAGAAGTCGACGATCTGGATCTGCCTGATGAAGTGCAAGCACGCATCGAGCAGGTTCATGGTCAGCGTGCCGCCGCCAGCCGGGACTTTTTCGCTCGGGTCGCGGAAAAATTCCGTGCCCAGCAGGACTTGATCGCAGGCCTGCCGCAGTACCGTGACAGCGTGCTGGCCCTGCTCGACAAACTGAACTTCGATGGTGCAGCCACGGCCATTGAAGTCGGCCCCGGCGATGGTGCTTTTCTGCCGGAACTGGCCCGTCGCTTCGGCACCGTAACCGCGCTGGACAACAGCCCGGCGATGCTCGAACTGGCGCGTCAGGTATGTGAACGTGAACAGCTGGCTAACGTCAGCCTGCAATTGGCCGATGCATTGAACGGCACAAGCCTTCAAGCCGATTGCGTGGTGTTGAACATGGTCCTGCACCATTTCGCCGCCCCGGCCGATGCGCTCAGGCACATGGCCGACTTGCTGCAACCGGGCGGTAGCCTGCTCGTGACAGAGTTATGTAGCCACAACCAGAGTTGGGCCAGGGAGGCCTGCGGTGATCTCTGGTTGGGGTTTGAACAGGACGATCTGGCCCGTTGGGCCACCGCTGCGGGACTCGTTCCCGGGGAAAGCCTCTATGTAGGCTTACGTAATGGTTTCCAGATCCAGGTTCGCCACTTTCAGCGACCGGCTGGCGACACTCACCATCGGTAAACTCAGGAAAACATCGAGATGAGCGAATACTCCCTCTTCACCTCCGAGTCCGTGTCTGAAGGACATCCGGACAAAATCGCCGACCAGATTTCCGATGCGGTGCTGGACGCCATTATTGCCCAGGACAAACACGCTCGCGTGGCCGTGGAAACCCTGGTCAAGACCGGCGTGGCCATCGTTGCCGGTGAAGTGACCACCAGCGCCTGGGTCGACCTGGAGCAGATCGTTCGTGACGTGATTTGCGACATCGGCTACACCAGCTCCGAAGTCGGCTTCGACGGCGCCACCTGCGGCGTGATGAACATCATCGGCAAGCAGTCCCCCGACATCAATCAGGGTGTTGACCGTGCCAAGCCTGAAGATCAGGGCGCCGGCGACCAGGGCCTGATGTTCGGCTACGCCAGCAACGAAACAGACGTTTTGATGCCAGCACCGATCACCTTCTCGCACCAGCTGGTGCAGCGTCAGGCTGAAGCACGCAAGTCGGGCCTGCTGCCTTGGCTGCGTCCGGATGCCAAGTCGCAAGTGACCTGCCGTTACGAAGGCGGCAAGGTTGTCGGCATCGACGCTGTGGTGCTGTCGACCCAGCACAACCCGGAAGTGTCGTACAAAGACCTGCGCGAAGGCGTGATGGAGTTGATCGTCAAGCACGTACTGCCTGCCGAACTGCTGAGCAAGGACACCCAGTTCCACATCAACCCGACCGGCCAGTTCATCATTGGTGGCCCGGTAGGTGACTGCGGTCTGACCGGCCGCAAGATCATCGTCGACAGCTACGGCGGCATGGCCCGTCACGGCGGCGGCGCGTTCTCCGGCAAGGATCCATCGAAGGTTGACCGTTCGGCTGCCTACGCTGGCCGTTACGTGGCCAAGAACATCGTTGCAGCCGGCCTGGCCGAGCGTTGCGAGATTCAGGTTTCCTACGCGATCGGTGTGGCTCAGCCTACGTCGATCTCGCTGAACACCTTCGGCACCGGCAAGATCAGCGATGACAAGATCATCAAACTGGTGCGTGAAGTGTTCGACCTGCGTCCATACGCGATCACCACCATGCTCGACCTGCTGCACCCGATGTACCAGGAAACCGCAGCCTACGGCCACTTCGGTCGTGCGCCGCAGACCAAGACCGTTGGCGAAGACAGCTTCACCACGTTCACCTGGGAAAAAACCGACCGCGCCGACGCCCTGCGTTCTGCCGCTGGCCTGTAACCCCCCTGGCTGCATGAAAGCCCCGCACGGTTCGCGCCGTGCGGGGCTTTTTCATGCCTGACAGATTTTTTGAGATCCGTGTGGGAGCGAGCCTGCTCGCGAAGGCGCCCGCCCCGGCAACACCAGTTCCCCTGCCCCGAAACAGTTCGCAAAAAAGCCGCGCAACGCTCTTCAGATCCTCACCTACCCTTCAAGCATCACCCCCCGAGCAAGGACGCTCACAATGCTCTTCACACTGCGCCTGTTGCTGGCCTTCCTGCTGGCACTCATCACCCTCGTCAGCCAAGCCAACTGCCCGAACTGGGATCTTTCCCAAGCCCAACGCGAAATCACCGCCCTGCAAAACCGGATCGACCAATGGGACGACGCCTATCACCGCGAAGGCCGTTCATTGATCAGCGACGAACTCTATGACCAGTCCCGGCTGCGGCTGAAAGAATGGCAAGCCTGTTTCAATCAACCCTCATCCCCGCAGCCGTTGCACACCGCGTCCGGCACGGTCACCCACCCCATCGCCCACACCGGTCTGGACAAGCTGCACAAAGCCGAAGACGTCGCCCACTGGTTGCGCGATCGCCAGAACGTCTGGGTGCAGCCCAAGGTCGACGGCGTGGCTGTCACGCTGATCTACCGCCAGGGAGTATTGCAGCAGGCGATCAGTCGCGGCGACGGTGTCAATGGTCAGGACTGGACCGCTTCCGCGCGCAGGATTGCAGCCATTCCGCAACGTTTGAGGCAGCCACGGGATCTGCTGGTACAGGGCGAACTCTATTGGCGCCTGAGCGCGCATGTTCAATCACAGTCCGGCAGCGTCAATGCCCGCGCCACCGTCGCGGGGCTGATGGGACGTAAAACACTCGATGTTGAACAGGCCGCCGGGATCGGCCTGTTTGTCTGGGACTGGCCGCAAGGTCCTGTGCGGCTGCCGGAAAGAATGTCCGAACTGCAGGCGTTGGGGTTCGCCGCAACCGAGCCCTTTACACAGCCCGTCAGCCGATTCGAAGACGCGCAAAAATGGCGCGAGCACTGGTATCGCTCGCCCCTGCCCTTTGCCAGCGACGGCGTGGTGCTGCGTCAGAGCCAACGGCCACCTGCCGAACGCTGGCAGGCTCGCGCGCCGTATTGGGCAATCGCCTGGAAATACCCGTTCGCCCAAGCATTGGCCGAAGTGCGCAAGGTCAACTTCAAAATCGGCC
Organism: Pseudomonas sp. Sample_14; assembly: GCF_004307515.1. Lineage (NCBI taxonomy): Bacteria > Pseudomonadati > Pseudomonadota > Gammaproteobacteria > Pseudomonadales > Pseudomonadaceae > Pseudomonas > Pseudomonas sp. Sample_14. Next base: position 28,007 of record NZ_RCOC01000042.1, read on the forward strand.
GCACCGGGCGAATCACTCCGGTGCTGGAACTGCTGCCCGTCAGACTCGATGACCGCGAAATCAAACGGGTCAGCGTCAGCTCGCTCAAGCGCTGGCAAACCCTCGACATCCGTCCAGGCGATCAGGTGGCAATCAGTCTCGCCGGGCTGACCATTCCGCGCCTGGACAGTGTCGTGCTTCGCACCAGCGAACGGGCGGACATCAGCATTCCCGATGCCGGCGATTACCACGTACTGAGCTGCTGGCAACCGACGCCGGGGTGTGAAAGCCAGTTTCTCGCGCGTCTGACCTGGATCAGTGGCAAGCAGGGCCTGGCCATGCAGCATGTCGGGCGTGGCACCTGGGAGAAACTTTTGGAAACAGGCCGTCTGAAACACCTGCTGGATTGGCTGACCCTCGATGCGTCAGAGCTTGCTAACATTGCCGGCCTCGGCGAGCGCAGCAGCGCACGTTTGATCCAGAGTTTTGAGGGCGCGCGGCAACAGCCGTTCGCTCGATGGTTGAAAGCGCTGGGCATGCCGCCGACCGGACAGGCACAACTGGACGATTCGTGGCAGGCCCTGGCACAACGCGACACTGAACAATGGCAGGCAGAAGCCGGCATCGGCCCGGGACGCGCGGCGCAACTGAGCGCATTCTTTCGCGACCCGCAGGTACTGGCTTTGAGTGAAACCCTGAAAGCCGCCGGAATCGACGGCTTCTGAACCTGCAATCCCCGCCCGGCGGGAACCCAACGGCCGGCCAGACGCTCCAACAGCGCAGTGCCCTCCCACCCCGATTGCCTTTGCACATGGAGCTTTTATGAAATTTCTCGCACCGCTCGCCCTGCTTACTCTTTGCGGCGTCATGGCCGCCCCGGTCATGGCCGAAGAAGACGGCCCGGGCCTGACCGGTTGCGCTGCCAAGAAGCAGGGCATCATCAATCAGATCGAACAGGCCAAGTCGCGCGGCAACATGGAGCAGCAGGCAGGCCTGGAAACCGCACTGCGTGAAGTCAATGAACACTGCACCGACGCCGGGCTGAAAAAAGAACGTGAGAACAAAGTGCTTGAGGCCAAGCATGAGGTGAGCCAGCGTCAGGCGGACCTCGACAAGGCCATGAAGAAGGGCGATCCGGAGAAGATCAACAAGCGCAAGGAAAAGCTCGCCGAGTCGCGCAAGGAACTGCAGGAAGCGCTGGACGAGATCGATAAGTAACCGAAGCCCTTTGGGGAGGGGATTTATCCCCGTCCGACGGCGAAGCGGTCGCAAATTCGGCTGGTCGGGTCCGACTGAAAAAACTCGGCTGTATGGTTTTGGGGCTGCTTCGCAGCCCATCGGGGATAAATCCCCTCGCCACAAGGTACTCAGCAGCTTCAGGAATCAATGATCGCGAAACTCTTTATGGCAAGCACTGCAGGCATCTTCAACTTTCTGCACTGCCGGCCCAAGATTGCTGGCCTTGTACGGCTGAACCTGACTGGCGACCACCAATTCACCGGTGGCTGTCTCGAGGGCGCGGGCCAGTTCCTGAAAACGCGCCTGTTTCTGCCAGACATCATCTTTGGCGCTGGTGTGATCTTCCTCGCGCACCTGCGGGAAATGCTTCCACGGCTCATGGGCCAACGCATCAAGTCTGACTGCGCCCTCGGCAAATTTCGGCCCGTCGAAGGCAATGCGCCCGCGCAACATGCCGCCGAGGTCTTCGCTGGTCTTGAGCATCTGCTTGAAGATCGCCTTGCGCTGGCCCAGCGGCGAATTCGGGTCGACACCGCCACAGGCGGACAAGGTCAGGCAGGCCAGCAATACAACAGCAACTGGTTTCAGAGTCATGGTGGCTTCAGGTCGCGGAAATCGGCGGCCAGTATCCTCGGCTCACCGCCAAACACCAATAGCCCTATTAAAAATACGGGTTGGTCGAGCGCATGGAGCACTCGGCCAACCGGCACAGGAATCACTCCATGAACAGCCGCTTCACGGCCTGGCGTCACCCGCTTATCGTCACCCTTTCACTGCTCGCCATTCTCGCCGGTTGCACAGGCGGAGACAGCGCCAAACCAAAAACCCATGCGCTGGCTACCTATTCCAGCGCGGCATGGGAAGCCTTGCCAGCGGTATCCGATAGCGATCTGGTCGCCGGTTTCGGCTCGTGGCGCAGCGCCTGCACACGACTCAAGGCCGACACAGTCTGGGGGCCGACCTGCGCTGCGGCGGTGAATGTGCCGCAAAGCGCCGCCGAGATTCGTGCATTTCTCAAGCAGAATCTCGATGTCTACGGCCTGCGCGCCGAGAATGACAACCCCAATGGTCTGATCACCGGCTACTACGAACCGGTGTACCCCGGCAGCCTGACGCCCACCGCAACGGCGAACGTGCCAGTGTATGGCGTGCCGGAAGACATGATCATCGTCTCGCTCGACAGCATCTACCCGGAATTGAAAGGCAAGCGCCTGCGCGGCCGCCTCGAAGGTCGCGTGCTCAAGCCTTACGATGACGCGGCGACCATCGAATCCAAAGGCGTGAAAGCGCCAGTGGTCGCCTATCTGACTGACCCGATGAATCTGCAATTTCTACAGATCCAGGGCTCGGGCCGGATCCAGACCGAGGACGGCAAACAGTTGCGCATCGCCTACGCCGATCAGAACGGCCACCCGTACCGGCCGATCGGTCGCTGGCTGGTCGAGCAAGGCGAGCTGAAGAAAGAAGACGTGACCATGAGCGCGATCAGCAACTGGGCCAAGGCCAACCCCACGCGCATTCCGGAATTGCTGGCCAGCAACCCGAGCTACGTGTTCTTCACCCGCAACCCGGACAGCAACGAAGGCCCACGCGGCTCGCTGAACGTGCCGCTGACCGCCGGCTACAGCGCGGCGGTGGATCGCAAGGTGATTCCGTTGGGCAGTCTGTTATGGCTGTCGACCACCAAACCGGATGGCACCCCACTGGTGCGCCCGGTCGCGGCGCAGGATACCGGCGGCGCGATTGCCGGCGAGGTGCGCGCGGATCTGTTCTGGGGCACTGGTGATGCGGCCGGGCAACTGGCCGGGGACATGAAACAGCAGGGGCAGATCTGGATGCTCTGGCCTAAAGGACAAGAGTTGCCGCAAGTGCCGCAGGTGGCGGATACACCGAAGCAAAAGTCTTAGGTTCTTCGTGGTCTGATCCATCGCTTTCGCGAGCAGGCTCGCTCCCACATCTGGAATGCATTCCATGTGGGAGCGAGCCTGCTCGCGAAGAGGCCGGCAGCAACAGCCGATAGTCAGATCGACACAAAGAAAAACGAAGCAATCAGCCCCATCCCGATAAACCACACCACCGAACGCAGTGCAGCCCAGTCAGCCAGGTAGCAAATGATGTACAGCAGGCGACTGGTGATAAACAGCACGGCCAGCACATTGACCGTCACCAGCTCCGCCGTGCCGACCAGATGCGCAACGATCACCGCAGCGGCAAACGCAGGCGTTACTTCAAAGCTGTTCAGTTGCGCGGCGTGGGCGCGACGGGCGACGCCATCGACGCTGTCGAGAAAGTCCCGTGGATCGTAATTGTCCTTGAGGCGGAAACCGCCGCTGGCCTTCGCCACGATCGTGCACACGTAAGGCAGGAAAATCGCGACCAACACACACCACAGAGCCACTGTCATAACGTCGTCCTTTTTTCGATTGGAGAAATTGGCGAGCGATCAGAAATTCATCACCAGCATGCCGATCAGCACCTGCCCACAGGCTAAGAGCCGCGCCCGGCAGAAAGGTTCTTTCAGCTGGATATAACACGGCACTTCCAGCGCGCCGTCGATTAGTCAGATTATTGATTCGCCATGTGTCAGCAGCTGTTTATACTGCAACCCACCACGCCGTACTCAGCTGCACACCAAAAAACTCCAATAAAAGCTGCCTGCTCCGCTTTCTTCGAAAACGGTCGCTGGCACGCGTATGCCTGATCAAAGCGTCAAGACTACCGACAGAGACCTTGCGCATGCCCCTCGCTTTGCTTGCACTCGCCGTTGCCGCGTTCGGCATAGGCACTACCGAACTCGTCATCATGGGCCTGCTGCCCGACGTCGCCCGCGATCTGGCGGTGAGCATTCCTCACGCCGGGCTGCTGATCACCGGTTACGCCCTGGGCGTGGTGTTCGGCGCACCGATCCTGGCGATCGGCACCGCCAATATGCCGCGCAAAGCGACATTGCTGGGCATGACGCTGATGTTCATCCTCGGCAACGTGCTCTGCGCGCTGGCACCCAACTACGCGACGCTGATGGCGGCGCGGGTGGTTACGGCGCTGTGTCACGGGGCGTTTTTCGGCATTGGCTCGGTGGTTGCTGCCGGGCTGGTTGCGCCGAACAAACGTGCGCAGGCGATTGCCATGATGTTCACCGGCCTGACACTGGCCAACGTGCTTGGCGTGCCACTCGGCACAGCGCTGGGCCAATACGCTGGCTGGCGCTCGACCTTCTGGGCGGTGTCGGTGATTGGCATTGTGGCGGCGTTGGCGCAATGGTTGTGGTTGCCGAAACACATCGCGATGGACAAGGCCAATCTCGCCAGCGAATTCAAGGTGCTGGGCAAGGCCAACGTGCTGCTGGCGCTGGGCATGAGCGTGCTGGCCTCGACCAGCCTGTTCAGCGTGTTCACGTATATCGCACCGATCCTGCAAGACATCACTGGCGTCAGCCCCCACGGCGTGACGGTGATGCTGCTGTTGTTCGGCGTCGGCCTGACAGCGGGAAGCATGCTCGGCGGGCGCCTGGCTGATAGCCGCTTGCTGCCGTCACTGGTCGGCGTGGCACTGGCAGTTGTGGTGATTCTCGCGGCGTTCAGCCAGACCAGCCGTGCGGTTATTCCGGCGGCGATTACCTTGGTGCTGTGGGGAATTTTCGCCTTTGCGCTGTGCCCGATTCTGCAGCTGTTGATCATCGATCAGGCGCATGAAGCGCCGAATCTGGGTTCGACGCTGAACCAGAGCGCGTTCAACCTTGGCAATGCCGCAGGCGCCTGGATCGGTGGGCTGGTGGTTGCCAGCGGCGCGGATCTGGCGGACCTGCCGTGGACCGGGGCGCTGGTCGGCGTGCTGACGGTGCTGACGGCGCTGTTGTTCATTTACCTGCAACGTCGGCGGGCGAGTGCGGTCAATGTGTCTGGCTGAGACCTCTATTTATCCCCGTTGGGCTGCGCAGCAGCCCCAAAACCTTCGATCGGGTTTTGTCAGGAATTATCGATAAGCCCGATTGCGACGGCTTCGCCGCCGAGCGGGGATAAATCCCCTCGCCACAATGAACTGTGGTGTGTCCCATGTCGCTGTTTGCCCATCAAACCCCTGCGTCCAACCTCCGGTCGCGCTCCATTCACTCTCCATCCAAAGGACCCCGGATGCTTGAACTCGTCGCCGCTTTCATCTGCCTCACCACCCTCCTGACCTTCGTCAATTTCCGCTTTATCGGCCTGCCGCCGACCATCGGCGTGATGGTTACCGCCCTGCTGTTCTCACTGCTCCTGCAAGGCCTCAGCGTCCTCGGCTTTCCCGGCCTCGAAGACCGCGTGCAGCAACTGATCGGCCAGATCGATTTCGGCGATCTGCTGATGAACTGGATGCTCTCGTTCCTGCTGTTCGCCGGCGCCCTGCACGTCAACCTCAATGATTTGCGCAGCTACCGCTGGCCGATCGGCCTGCTGGCCACCTTCGGCGTGTTGATCGCCACCGTGGTGATCGGCAGCCTGGCCTTCTACATTTTTGCCCTGTTCGGCTGGCACGTGAGTTTCCTCTACTGCCTGTTGTTCGGCGCGCTGATCTCACCGACCGACCCGATTGCCGTGCTCGGCGTACTGCGTACCGCCAACGCTTCGAAACCACTGAAAACCACCATCGTCGGCGAATCACTGTTCAACGACGGCACGGCGGTGGTGGTCTTCACCGTGCTGCTGGGCATCGCGCAACTGGGCGAAACCCCGACCGTCAGCGCCACGGCCATGCTCTTCGTCCATGAGGCGATCGGCGGCGTGTTGTTCGGCGGGCTGATCGGTTATCTGGTCTATCGGATGATCAAAAGCGTCGAGCAGCACCAGATCACCGTCATGCTGACCCTGGCCCTGGTGATCGGCGGTTCGGCGATGTCCACCGAACTGCACGTCTCGGCACCGATCGCGATGGTGGTCGCCGGTCTGATCATCGGCAACCTGGGGCGCAATCTGGCGATGAACGACATGACCCGGCGCTATCTGGACGGTTTCTGGGAGTTGCTCGATGACATGCTCAACGCGCTGCTGTTTGCGCTGATCGGCATGGAGCTGTTGCTGCTGCCGTTCAACTGGCTGCACATGGCCGCCGCAGGTCTGCTGGCGGTGGCGATTCTGTTGTCGCGCCTGCTTACCGTGGCGCCGGCGATCCTGCTGCTGCGGCGCTGGCGCTCAGTGCCGGCCGGCACCATCCGCATCCTCACTTGGGGCGGTTTGCGCGGCGGTGTGTCGGTGGCCCTGGCGCTGGCCCTGCCGCTGGGCCCGGAACGCGACCTGCTGCTGAGCATCACCTACATCGTTGTGCTGTCGTCGATCCTGCTGCAGGGCCTGACCATCGGCAAACTGGTCAAGCACGCGACGCGTAATGAGCCGGCCAGCGTGGCTGAGCCAGCCCACCACTGATCATTTCTTGATCGACTGCGGATCGGGCTTAACAGCCTGATCCGCAGATTCCTTCGGCGCACCGCTTTCACTGCGAATCTGCGCATGGCTGATCAGCGCGAAGATGAAGCTGCCGCCAATGATGTTCCCCGCCAGCGTCGGCCCGGCGAACACCGCCCAGAAATCACTCCACGGCAACTCGCCGGCAAACACCAGATACGACACTTCCGCCGATCCGACGACGATGTGGGTGAAGTCGCCCAGCGCCATGAAGTAGGTGATGAGGATGATGATCCACATCTTCGCGCTCTCCATGGACGGGATCATCCAGACCATGGTGGCGATCATCCAGCCGGAGACGATGCCCTTGGCGAACATCTGACTGGCGCTGTGTTCCATGACCTTGCGGCCGATCTCGAGGAAGGCGACGTCGGTCTTGCTGTCGAAAATCGGCAGTTCCAGCATCACGTACGCCACCAGAATCGTCCCGCAGAGGTTGCCGACCAATACCACTGTCCACAGACGGATCAGGCGCAGGAAATTCTTCAGCGTCGGCCTGGTCATCACCGGCAGCACGGCGGTCAGGGTGTTTTCGGTAAAGAGTTGCTGGCGCGCGAGGATGACCGCGAGGAAACCGGCGCAGTAGCCGAAACTGGCGATCACCTTGAATTCGTCGCCGTCGGGCAGGCGCGAATTGAGCAATCCCATGCCCATCAGCGACAGGCCCATGGTCAACCCTGCCGCCAGCGCCGACCACCACAGCGCGGCAATGCTGCGCTCCAGTTCCTGATCGCCCTGGGTGCGGATGATTTCATGCAGAACGGCCGCGCGCGGCGGCTGGCTCTTCTCGACTTCGTGCTGCTCCTTGGCCGAGAGGTCGGGGGTCTTGTCGCTGGTGGGGGTGGTCATGGCGTGGCAACCGGTGGGGGGCGATGTAGCTACGACCGTTGCGCTTCATGGCTGTTCAGTGGCCAGGCGAATCTCCGCTGAATTGGCAACCGCTTTCGCGAGCAGGCTCGCTCCCACAAGGATCACGCTGTACCTGTGGGAGCGAGCCTGCTCGCGAAGAATGCGCCGCCGATCTTATTGAACAGCTTCGTCATCCTTGAACTGGTCTTTCACATATTTGATCTCGGTCCGCCCGTGCGGCGCCGGCAGGCCGTCTTCGCCGAGGTTGACGAACACCATCTTCTCGACGGTCAGGATGCTCTTGCGGGTGATCTTGTTGCGCACTTCGCAGGTCAGGGTGATCGAGGTGCGGCCGAATTCGGTGGCGGTGATGCCCAGTTCGATGATGTCGCCCTGGCGCGAGGCGCTGACGAAGTTGATTTCCGAGATGTACTTGGTCACCACACGCTGGTTGCCCAGTTGCACGATGGCGTAGATCGCCGCTTCTTCATCGATCCAGCGCAGCAGGCTGCCGCCGAACAGGGTGCCGTTGGGGTTGAGGTCTTCGGGTTTAACCCATTTGCGGGTGTGGAAATTCATGTTCACTCCTGAGCGCTTGCCGAAAGATGCGCCCATCTTGGCAGACTGCTCAGTCAGGCTCCAGGCAGCTGCGACTATGGTCGCCATTGGCGATCTTCATCTGGCCGACAGAAACCCTTTGGAAGATCAGCCCGGGCGGCTATAATCGCCCCCGTTTCAAAAAACGGTAACGTTCACTGGCTACCGTTTTCCCGCCACCTGTCCGAGGGGCGCTGCAGCAGGTTCGACCTGTCAGGCTCGGATGGGGCGTTGACCGGCTCACGCCGGACACTAAACGCACAACGGCGCCCATTCGCATACATTACGAATGGAGGCTCTTCATGAGCGCTGTCAACACGCCTGCCGATTTTACCGATTACAAAGTTGCCGACATGTCCCTGGCTGCCTGGGGCCGTCGCGAAACCATCATCGCCGAATCGGAAATGCCTGCCCTGATGGGTCTGCGCCGCAAATACGCTGCCGAGCAGCCGCTCAAGGGCGCGAAAATCCTCGGCTGCATCCACATGACCATTCAGACTGCCGTGCTGATCGAAACCCTGGTTGCCCTGGGTGCCGAAGTACGCTGGTCGTCCTGCAACATTTTCTCCACTCAGGATCAGGCCGCTGCCGCTATCGCTGCCGCCGGTATCCCGGTGTTCGCCTGGAAAGGCGAGACTGAAGAAGAGTACGAGTGGTGCCTGGAGCAGACCATCCTCAAGGATGGCCAGCCATGGGACGCCAACATGATCCTCGACGACGGCGGCGACCTGACCGAGCTGCTGCACAAGAAATACCCGCAAGTGCTCGATCGCGTTCACGGCGTGACCGAAGAAACCACCACTGGCGTACACCGTCTGCTGGACATGCTGGCCAAGGGCGAGCTGAAGATCCCGGCGATCAACGTCAACGACTCGGTGACCAAGTCCAAGAACGACAACAAGTACGGCTGCCGTCACAGCCTGAACGATGCGATCAAGCGCGGCACCGACCACCTGCTGTCCGGCAAGCAAGCGCTGGTCATCGGTTACGGTGACGTGGGCAAGGGCTCGGCCCAGTCCCTGCGTCAGGAAGGCATGATCGTTAAAGTCTCCGAAGTTGACCCGATCTGCGCCATGCAAGCCTGCATGGACGGTTTCGAACTGGTGTCGCCATTCATCGACGGTATCAACGACGGTTCCGAAGCGAGCATCGACAAAGCGCTGCTGGGCAAGATCGACCTGATCGTGACCACCACCGGTAACGTCAATGTTTGCGACGCGAACATGCTCAAAGCCCTGAAGAAGCGCGCCGTTGTCTGCAACATCGGTCACTTCGACAACGAAATCGACACCGCTTTCATGCGCAAGAACTGGGCATGGGAAGAAGTGAAGCCACAGGTGCACAAGGTTCACCGCACCGGTGCCGGCAGCTTCGACCCACAGAACGACGACTACCTGATCCTGCTGGCCGAAGGCCGTCTGGTGAACCTGGGCAACGCCACCGGTCACCCGAGCCGCATCATGGACGGTTCGTTCGCCAACCAGGTTCTGGCACAGATCTTCCTGTTCGGCCAGAAATATGCCGACCTGTCGCCAGCGCAGAAAGCCGAGCGTCTGACCGTTGAAGTGCTGCCGAAGAAACTCGACGAAGAAGTGGCCCTGGAAATGGTTCGCGGCTTCGGCGGCGTGGTCACCCAACTGACCAAGCAACAGGCTGACTACATCGGCGTCACCGTCGAAGGCCCGTTCAAGCCGCACGCCTATCGTTACTAACAGGCGCTGAATGCTCGCTCTCCCTGTGGGAGCGAGCTTGCTCGCGAAGGCGGCTTATCATTCAACATCCGTGTTGTCTGACCCAGCGCTTTCGCGAGCAGGCTCGCTCCCACACCGGATTGCAGCGCCTCGAAGGTACTTGTTTCCAAGGGTATGACCATGTCCCAAGACCGTCGCTACAGCTTCGAGTTTTTCCCGACCAAGACCGATGCCGGGCAAGAAAAGCTGCTTGCCACTGCCCGTCAGTTGGCCACTTACAACCCTGATTTCTTTTCCTGCACCTACGGCGCTGGCGGTTCGACCCGTGATCGCACGCTCAACACCGTGTTGCAGCTGGAAAGCGAAGTCAAAGTCCCCGCCGCTCCGCACCTGTCGTGCGTCGGTGACAGCAAGGACGACCTGCGCGGCCTGCTGAACGAATACAAGACTGCCGGCATCAAGCGCATCGTTGCCCTGCGTGGCGACCTGCCGTCCGGCATGGGCATGACCAGCGGTGAGCTGCGTCACGCCAATGAACTGGTGGAATTCATTCGTGAAGAAACCGCCGATCATTTCCACATCGAAGTCGCCGCATACCCGGAGATGCATCCGCAAGCGCGCAACTACGAAGACGATCTCGCCAACTTCGTGCGCAAGGCAAAGGCCGGTGCCGACAGCGCGATCACCCAGTACTTCTTCAACGCCGACAGCTACTTCTACTTCGTCGACCGTTTGCAGGCGCTGGGCGTGGATCTGCCGATCGTGCCGGGGATCATGCCGATTACCAACTACAGCAAACTCGCACGCTTCTCCGATGCCTGCGGTGCGGAAATTCCGCGCTGGATCCGCAAGCAACTGGAAGCCTACGGCGATGACACGCGAAGCATTCAAAGCTTTGGCGAACAAGTCGTCAGCGAGATGTGCGAACGCCTGCTGCAGGGCGGCGCGCCGGGGCTGCACTTCTACTCGATGAACCAGGCCGAACCTAGCCTGGCCATCTGGAACAACCTGAAGCTGCCGCGCTGAAGGTTATCCATGCGATAAAAAAGGCCCTCACCGGGCCTTTTCAATGAAAAGCACAAATGGAATATTGTTGTCGATGATCTGCGCGCAAACAAAAACACGCCCTCAACTGGTCTATCTGGTTTTCGGTGCCGAGACCTACCATCAGGAAGCTGTTTTCAGCATCGCCAGTGCTCTGGCGTGGTTGCGCGAGACACCGGATGCCGCGATCGATATCCAGGTCTTCAGCGACAATCCGCAACCCTACGAGCATCTCCCCGTACGCATTCGCCCGCTGGACGCCGAAACGCGCCAGAAATGGAGCGAGCCCCACGGTTATCATTTCCGCATCAAACATGTCGCGTTGCGCTCGGTACTTGAAGAGCATGAAACGGCGCTGTTGATCGACACCGATACATTTTTCCACTGCTCGCCGCTGAAACTGTTCGAGCGGGTGCAGCCCGGCACCCTGCTGTGCAATGACTACTACGCCCGCTATGGCGACAACAAGATGAGCCTGCTCTACCGCACGCTGTCGGCCACACTGCTGGACAAAGGCCTGACTGACGATCACATGCGCCTGCTCAACTCCGGCGTCATCGGCTTGCACCGGCAGGACGCTCACGTGCTGGACCGCTCCATCGCTTTGATTGATGAGCTGTTCCCGTCGGCACAGGGCGCCTACACCCTCGAAGAGTTCTGCCTGTCAGTGGCCGCCTACCGCACGCTCGACGTCAACAAGTGCCCGGATCTGATTCACCATTACTGGAGCCGCAAGCACCTGTTCAGGGCCAAGGTTCAGGCCTGGGTCGCCAAACATGGCGACAACCCGACCGGCGAGGCTGCACTGGACGACACCCGACGTGTATCACCGCAACTGCCTCGACCACCGCGCCTGCAGCGGATGTTCTACAAGCTCGTCACGCTGCTGCTGCCGACGCATCTGCGTCAGTTCATTCGCGAAATCCTTTACGGCTGCTATGAACATCCCAACGAGTTCGATCAGGCGTGTGCAGCGGTCTGGTGGGACAAGGCGCTGGAAAACCAGCAGCAACGCATTGGCAAGCCGGTTTGCAGGCACTTGCTCAGGGACTGGTTCAGTCGCGGCCTGGTCAAGCGGATCCTTGGTTCGCGTCACGCGAAGGTCCACCAACACCTGCTGAAAACCGCAAGCAAATAAGGCCATCACGGCCATTGCGCCCGGGGTCTGCGCGAAACATGCATGCCAGAGCTTCTCATCAGGCGTTTCGCGTACTAACCTCAGGCCATGCCCCTTATTGCCCAACTGCTGAGCGTTATTCTTCTGACTTGCCTGAGCGTCGCCGCTCGGGGGGAGAAGTTGCGTATTGTCACCGAGCCGTGGGCGCCGTACGTCTACGAACAGGGTGGCAAAAACCTTGGTCTTGACTACGAAACCACCGCCATCGTGTTCCAGCGTCTGGGCATTGAAGTGGAATGGCAGTTCCTGCCGTGGAAGCGCTGCCTGTCGATGCTCGAGACCGGCCAGGCCGACGGTGCCCTGGACATCTTTCACAGCGCCGAACGCGACGCCACCCTGCTCTACCCCAGCGAACCGTTGTCCGATGTCGAATTCGTGATGTTCTACGCCAACGAGCGGCCGCATCCATTCAACACCCTCGAACAACTCAAAGGCCTGACCATCGGCACCTCGCCGGGTTATCTGTACAGCCCTGACTTCAGCCAGTCGGACCTGTTTACCCGTGAGCCGGCGCCAACCCATGAAGCCAATTTCGGCAAACTGGTGCGCGGACGCATCGACCTGTTGATTACCGATCGCCGCGTCGGTCAGCATTTGCTCGATGAACTGGATATTCGCGATCTGATCACGGAAAACCCGACGGTTATCAGCCGCCAGAGCCAGTTTCTAGCAGTTCGGCGCAATGCCGGCATGGATTTGTTGGTGCAGCGTTTCGGTGCCGAGCTCAAGCGTTTCAAGCGCGAACCGGCCTACGCCGAGCTCAGCGCGCGCTACGGTGCCGCGCCTGTTGATAGCGCATCACTGCGCTCGGCCACGGCCAGCGGCGAAACCGTTGAGCAGCAGGAAAGCAGCGCGCAGTGATTGCTCTGTTATACTCCGGCGTTCCCGCCAGGCTCACGCCCGGACGCCCGGAACCGTAACAGGCCTCTCGACCCGCTACAGCGCAGCTTCCAGCCCGCGCGAGCGCTCCTGACGTGCCTTCGGAACCGCCGCTGGACCGGACGGGATTGCGTCCTCTTAAACGTGATTCGCGCCAGGCAAGACTCCCATTGGGCCAAGCCCTAACTAAAACAGGATTACTCATGTCCTTTGCTTCCCTCGGTCTCTCCGAGGCTTTAGTCCGTGCCATCGAAGATGCGGGCTATACCGAGCCTACTCCGGTGCAACAGCGGGCCATTCCCGCCGTGTTGCAAGGTCGCGACCTGATGGTGGCGGCTCAGACAGGTACCGGTAAAACCGGCGGTTTCGCCCTCCCGATTCTGGAGCGGTTGTTCCCCAACGGTCACCCGGACAAATCCCAGCGTCACGGCCCGCGCCAACCGCGCGTGCTGGTCCTGACCCCGACCCGCGAACTCGCGGCCCAGGTGCACGAGAGCTTCAAGATCTACGCCCGTGACCTGAAATTCGTCAGCGCCTGCATCTTCGGCGGCGTCGGCATGAACCCGCAGGTCCAGGCCATGTCCCGTGGCGTCGACGTTCTCGTCGCCTGCCCGGGTCGCTTGCTCGACCTCGCCGGCCAGGGCAGCGTCGATCTGTCCCACGTGGAAATTCTCGTTCTCGACGAAGCCGACCGCATGCTCGACATGGGTTTTGTGCACGACGTGAAGAAAGTCCTCGCACGTCTGCCGGCCAAGCGTCAGAACCTGCTGTTCTCGGCAACGTTCTCCAAAGACATCACCGATCTTGCCGGCAAACTGCTGCACAACCCGGAACGCATCGAAGTGACGCCGCCGAACACCACGGTCGAGCGCATCGAACAACGCGTGTTCCGCCTGCCCGCCAGCCACAAACGTGCGCTGCTGGCACACCTGATCACCGCCGGCGCGTGGGAACAGGTGCTGGTGTTCACCCGCACCAAGCACGGCGCCAACCGTCTCGCTGAATACCTGGACAAACATGGCCTGCCGGCGGTGGCGATCCACGGTAACAAGAGCCAGAACGCGCGCACCAAAGCCCTGGCCGACTTCAAGGCCGGCGAAGTACGCATTCTGGTTGCCACCGACATCGCTGCCCGTGGCCTGGACATCGATCAGTTGCCGCATGTGGTCAACTTCGAGCTGCCGAACGTCGATGAAGACTATGTGCACCGTATCGGCCGTACCGGCCGCGCCGGTCGTTCCGGCGAAGCGATCTCGCTGGTCGCGCCAGACGAAGAGAAGCTGCTGAAAAGCATCGAGCGCATGACCAAGCAGAAGATTGCCGACGGCGATCTGATGGGCTTCGACTCCAGCACCATCGAAGCCGAGAAGCCTGAAGCCCGCGAGCGTCCGGACATCCGCAACCCGCGCAATTCCCGTGGCCCACGTGGCGACGGCCCGAATGGCGGCGGCGGTGGCGGCGGTCGCAAGGACAAAGGCAAAGACAAGGGCAAGGAAAAGCCGGCCGCTGAACGTGGCGAGCGCCCTGCCCGTCAGCAGAAACCGCGCGAAGGCACGCCGAGCCGCGAACAGCGCCCGAGCCAGCCACCGCGTGCAGCGGCTGACCGCGCTCCGGACGAGTTCCTCGACGACGATATCGATAACTTCGGTAACCGCGTTGACTACGTGCCGAAGGCCGCTCCTGCCGGCGGCCGTGGCCGTCGTCCGGGCGCACCGGCGCAAGGCGCAGGCGCACCACGCGGTGGTCAGCCTCAGGGTCGTCAGAACGGTCCGCGCAACAGCAACGGTTCGAGCACCGGCACGCCACCGGCCAAACGCAGCGGCCCGCGCAATGGCGCACCGCGTGACGGTCAGGGTCGTCGTGACGAATCCGCGCCGCGCAACCGCCGCCCGGCCCGTGACGATCAGCCACGCAGCGAACCAGCCGTGCAGAATCCGCGCAGCAACGGTCCGAAGATCATGCACAAGGAATCGAAAGCCGACCGCTTCCCGACGCCTGAGCAACTCGATCAACTGCCAAGCCGCCCGCGTGGCGAGAAACCAGCACTGCTGACCCGCAATCGCTGAGTTTCAAGCCGCAATGAAAAATGCCCCGGCTCGAAAGAGCCGGGGCATTTTTTTACCTCGATATCTCTGCCACACCGCAATACCCCTGTGGGAGCGAGCCTGCTCGCGAAGGCGGCGGGTCAGTCAGCAATGATGTTGCCGGAATGACCGCTTTCGCGAGCAGGCTCGCTCCCACAGGGGATGTGTCGCAGGCAATAAAAAACGCCCCGGGCCTTTTGACCAGGGGCGTTTTATTGTGGCGAGCGAAAGTTATTTAACTTTCACACCTTCCAGCGAGATATCCAGATCTGCAGTTTGCGAGGTTGGGCCTGGGCCCTTGATCCCGAAATCGTTCAGATTGAGAGTGGTCTTGGCGTTGAAGCCAGCGCGCTCGCCGCCCCATGGATCCTTGCCTTCGCCGTTGAATGTGGCCTTGAAGGTCACAGGCTTGGTCACGCCGTGCAAGGTCAGGTCGCCGGTCACGTCAGCAGTCTTTTCACCGGTCGATTTAACGGCGGTGGAGACGAACTTGGCATCAGCAAACTTGCTCACGTCGAGGAAGTCTTTGCTGGCGATGTGCTTGTCACGTTCAGCATGGTTCGACCACAGGCTGGCAGTTTTCACATCCACAGAGATCTTGCTGGCTTCAGGCTTGGCCGAATCCCAAGAGAAAGTACCGTCGAAATCTTTGAAAGTACCGTGGATGAAGCTGTAACCCAGGTGGCTGATTTTCCAGTCAACGAAGGCGTGCTGGCCTTCCTTGTCGATTTTGTAGTCCGCAGCCATGGCCTGACCAGCCGAGAGCAGTGCAGAACCGATTGCCAGAGCGG
This sequence comes from Pseudomonas sp. Sample_14, assembly GCF_004307515.1. Taxonomy (NCBI): domain Bacteria; kingdom Pseudomonadati; phylum Pseudomonadota; class Gammaproteobacteria; order Pseudomonadales; family Pseudomonadaceae; genus Pseudomonas; species Pseudomonas sp. Sample_14. The sequence continues at coordinate 43,772 of NZ_RCOC01000042.1, forward strand.
CCAGAGTCTTTTTCAACATGCTTTCTTTTCCTTTGAGTCGAGGTTGAATTTCAGGCTTTGCGACCGAGCATTCGAGTGAGGGTCGCATCACGATCGATAAAGTGGTGCTTCAATGCTGCCAACGCATGGAGACCGGAAAAAATTACCAGTGCCCACGCCAGCCAGAGATGAATCACCCCAGCGGTATCTGCCTGATCCGGTAGTCCGGAGAGCAGTGCAGGAACTTCAAACAGGCCAAACACCGGGATCCCGACACCGTCTGCGGTGGAAATCAGGTAACCGGCAATCATCACAGCGAACAGCGCCAGATACAGAAACCCGTGGCCGAACTTGGCGCCGATACGGGTCATGCGGCTGTAGCTTTGCAGCGTTGGCGGCGGCGGGCTGATGAAACGCCACAGCACCCGCAACACCATCACACCGAGCAGCACCAGACCGATGCTCTTGTGCAGATCCGGCGCGTCTTTGCGCCAGGTGCTGTAGTAATCCAGCCCGACCATCCACAGACCCAACGCAAACAGCCCGAAGACCGCCAGCGCCACGCCCCAGTGCATGAAGATGCTGACCCAACCATAGCGCGAAGAAGAGTTACGTAGCTGCATTGCCCAAATCCTGTGAGAACTGCGAACCAAGACTAGCGAGTTATCTATCGAATTAAAGCGGAAAATTTTGCTTTGAAATATCGAGAAATACGATCAAGAGTCTGCGAGCGAGGTGTTAAGGAAGGATTAAAGGCGATCTCAGGATAGGGCGCTTGAACAAATGAACGGTTTTGATATCGGGCGCCTGCGCAAACCCAAGCAAAAGTGGCTGAGGAAACTGCCGAACGGGACAGAGTTCTTCAAGTGGGAGTTTTGACTGACCAGCCATTCATGGCCGATCAGTTATGAAGTACTGCCGGCGGTTGCAGGCATTCGGCACTGTAGGGGTCTATGTGGCACTTGTGCGCCAGTTCAGAACCATAGCCGCCGGGGAAAAATTGCCCGTTGCTACATCCGGAAAGTGCAATCGAAACCAGTATCGCGATAAGCGTTTTCATAGCATGCCCCCAATTTTTTCCAGCATAAAATTGGCGCGCTGGCAGCCGCTATCACCTCATTCCGAGCATCTTGTGGGAAGGCTCCGGTACGCCGGTAAGTCCCGTAACCGGATGACGAAGGACTGAACCGCAGGGCAAAAAAAACGCGACCCGAGGGCCGCGTTTTCATGTGAACAAAGCCTTACTGCGCCTTGGTCTCGGTCGTTGCAGCAGGCTTGGCCGCTGGTTTCTTCGCCGGCTCAGCCTTTTTCGCTGCCGGTTTGGCCGCCGGCTTTTTCGTTTCGGTTTTGGCTGCAGGCTTCTTCGCCGCTGGCTTGGCCGCTGCTTTTTTCGCCGGCTCGGCTTTCACCGGGGCCGCTGGTTTCGGTGCTTCCACCGGCGCTGGCGCAGGTGCCGGGGTCGGTGCAGGCGCTGGAGCGGCCGGAGCAGGTGCTGGCTCTGGCGCTTTCGCAGGCTCAGGCTTTTTCTCGTCATCCGAACCGCCGAACAGGTTGCTGAAGAAGTTGCCCTTCTTCGCCGCCACGGCACCCGCCGCGCCTGCAGCTGCTGCAGCCGGAACCACTTTGACCGGTTCAAAGGACTTGCCTGCCGCCAGATCTTCAACCTGGCTGGCCGCGCGCTGGCCGGTGCGCAGTGCGCCTTCCAGGGTGCCCGGGTACAAGGTGTCGGTGTGTTCGCCGGCGAACGCTACGCGTTGCAGCGGACGTTCCCACAGGCGCCAGAACTTGCTGATCTGCCCCGGGCCGTAAGCCAGGTAGGCGCCGCCCATCGACGGGTCGGTGCTGTAGCGACGGATTTCATAACCGGTGAACGAGCCACGGGCCTGTGGATAAAACGCGTGCAGGCGGATCAGCACCTGATCGACCATCTGCTTGTCGCCGAACGCCTGCATCACACGGGCGTTATCGCCGGACAGGTTGATCACCACATTGGCGCCGCCCTTCAGCGCCGGCTCGATCCAGAGCATGCCTAAACCTGCGTTGCTGTAGATCTCGCCGGACATGCGCGATTTGCTTTCCCACACTGGCGTCTTGAACTTCAGCATGATCTGGTCGCGCCAGCCGTAGTTGGTGCCCTTGATCGCCGCCAGATGCTGGGCATCCAGCGCCGGGGTCAGCGAGATCTTGTTCAGTGCGCGCAACGGCACCGCCAGCACCACGTAGTCAGCCTGATAGCCGACGCTGCCGACTTTGACGGTCACGCCGTCCTTGTCCTGGATGATCGCCGAGACCGGCGAGCTGGTCTTGATGGTCTTGATCTGTTTGACGAAGGCCTGGGCCAGGACCTGGCTGCCGCCGACCAGACGCGAGGCGCGCAGGTCGCGGTCGGAGACGCCGCGATAGACGCGGTTCTGCTGAGCGAAATACAGCAGCGACAGACGCGAAGGTTCGTCGTAGTGGGTGCGGATGTCCTGGTTGATCAACTGACGCGCGGTGGCCGGCAGGTTCTGCTTGTCGAGCCAGCTCGATACGGTGATCTGGTCCAGCGCATGCAAAGTGGCGGTCGCCGCCGGGTTCTGCGGGTCGTCGATCGAGCGCGCCAGATCGTCGAGGGTTTTCTGGTAGCGCTTGAGCGCATCGGCGGTGGCTGGCTGCTTGGTGGCCAGATCAGCGGCGGAGAAATAATCGCCGTCGATCAGATAACCCGGCGTACGCACGAATTCCGGCGCCGGCGTGGTGCCGAGCTTGAAGGTCGACACGTACTTGTTCAGCACCGGCTGGGTCTTGTCGTTGCCGATCCATTCGCTGGTGGCCATGCCCGAGCGGCCGCCCAGGCTCGGTTTGGCTTCCAGCAGAGTGACCTGCCAGCCTTTGTTCTGCAGTTCGTAAGCGGCGGTCAGACCCGACAGGCCGCCGCCGATCACGATTGCGGTTTTATCCTTGGCCAGCGCCGTAACGCTGAACAGCCCCAACATCACCAGCGCACAGGCGCGCAGCCAACCGACAGACATTCAGCGAACTCCGGAAAAACATGTGGGAAAAAGCAGTTTTGCGAGTCAGACGACTCAAATAACCGCGAAGAATACGTTAGCCATCAAAACGCCGCCAGCGACGTCTATCGGCTCAGACAAAGTAGCTCAATCGACACAATGGGTTGTTCCCGCGCGATGCATTGCATAGGCTTGCGCGATTGTTCGCCCGCGCCTGACGCGAGCCGCCTCGAGGAGACTGTAAATGGGCCTGAATAACCAGTGGATGCAACGCGATCTTGCGGTGTTGTGGCATCCCTGCACCCAGATGAAAGACCACGAACAGCTGCCGCTGATCCCGATCAAGCGCGGCGAAGGCGTCTGGCTCGAAGACTTCGAAGGCAAGCGCTACCTCGACGCGGTCAGTTCCTGGTGGGTCAACGTGTTCGGCCACGCCAACCCGCGCATCAACCAGCGCATCAAGGATCAGGTCGATCAACTCGAACACGTGATTCTTGCCGGTTTCAGCCATCAGCCGGTGATCGAGCTGTCCGAGCGTCTGGTGGAAATGACCCCGCAAGGCTTGAACCGGGTGTTCTACGCCGATAACGGCTCGTCGTGCATCGAAGTCGCGCTGAAGATGAGTTTTCATTACTGGCTCAATCGCGGCCAGCCGAACAAGAAGCGCTTCGTCACCCTGACCAACAGCTACCACGGCGAAACCATGGCAGCGATGGCGGTCGGCGATGTGCCGCTGTTCACCGAGACCTACAAAGCCCTGTTGATGGACACCATCAAAGTGCCGAGCCCGGATTGCTATCTGCGCCCGCAAGGCATGAGCTGGGAAGAACATTCGCGCAACATGTTCGCCGCCATGGAACAGACGCTGGCAGCGAATCATGACAGCGTCGCGGCAGTGATCGTCGAGCCGTTGATTCAGGGCGCCGGCGGCATGCGCATGTATCACCCGGTGTACCTCAAGCTGTTGCGCGAGGCCTGCGACCGCTATGGCGTGCACCTGATCCACGATGAAATCGCCGTCGGCTTCGGCCGCACCGGGACGATGTTCGCCTGCGAACAGGCCGGCATCCGCCCGGACTTCCTCTGCCTGTCCAAAGCCCTGACCGGCGGCTATCTGCCGCTGGCGGCGTGCCTGACCACCGACGAGGTCTACAGCGCCTTCTACGACGACTACCCGACTCTGCGCGCTTTCCTGCATTCGCACAGCTACACCGGCAACCCGCTGGCCTGCGCTGCGGCACTGGCGACCCTGGACATTTTCGAGCAGGACAACGTGATCGAGAACAACAAAGCCTTGGCCCAGCGCATGGCCTCGGCGACCGCGCATCTGGTCGATCACCCTAACGTGTCGGAAGTGCGCCAGACCGGCATGGTCCTGGCCATCGAGATGGTCAAGGATAAAGCCACGAAAGAGGCCTACCCTTGGCAGGAGCGTCGTGGCTTGAAAGTTTTCCAGCATGCGCTGGAACGTGGTGCGTTGTTGCGGCCGCTGGGCAGCGTGGTGTATTTCCTGCCGCCGTATGTGATCACCCCGGAGCAGATCGACTTCCTGGCCGAAGTGGCCAGTGAAGGTATTGATATTGCGACGGGTGACAGCGTCAGCGTGGCGGTGCCGAAAGACTTCCATCCGGGATTCCGCGACCCGGGCTGATCGATACCAAAGGTTTGAGAAGGACCCTGTGGCGAGGGGATTTATCCCCGTTGGGTGGCGAAGCCGCCCTGAAATCTGCAATCGCGGTGAGTCAGGATTATTGCGTGTGCTGATTTCACGACTGCTGCGCAGCCGAACGGGGCGGTGCGACGGTTCGCTAAATCCCCTCGCCACCAAAGCTCTGCCAACAGTGACTACGCGCCAATTTTTTAGAGACCCGAAATGAGACTGTCCCGCTTCTTTATCGACGCCCCGCTGAGCACTGGCGAACACGAACTGCCGGAAGCCCAGGCGCATTACATCAGCCGCGTGTTGCGCATGGTCGAGGGCGATGCGGTGCAGTTGTTCGACGGTTCCGGCCATGAGTTTCGCGGGTCCTTGGTGGATGTCGGCAAGAAACGCGTGGTCGTGCAGATCGACGAGCAATTCGCCGGGCAAATCGAATCGCCACTGCAGATCCACCTCGGCCAGGGCCTGTCCCGGGGCGAGCGCATGGACTGGGCGATTCAGAAAGCCACTGAACTGGGCGTGACACAAATCACCCCGATCTTCAGCGAACGCTGCGAAGTGCGGCTCAAGGACGAACGCGCCGACAAGCGCTTGCTGCACTGGCGCCAAGTGGCGATCAGTGCCTGCGAACAGTGCGGGCGTTCACGGGTGCCGGTGATTCATCCGCCAGTGTTGCTGGCGGACTGGCTCAAGCAGACCGAAGCCGAATTGAAACTGGTGCTGCACCCGGTCGCAGAACCGCTGGTGAGTCATGCCAAACCGGCGACGCTGGCGTTTCTGATCGGACCGGAAGGTGGCCTGACGGATGGCGAAGTCGAGCAGGCCAAAGGCAACGGTTTCCACGCCGCCCGCCTCGGCCCACGGGTGCTGCGCACCGAGACTGCGCCGGTGGTGGCGCTGGCGGTAGCCCAGCAACTTTGGGGTGATTTCTAAACCTTTTTGCCGGACTGATCGTTCCCACGCTCTGCGTGGGAATGCAGCCCGGGACGCTCCGCGTCCCAAACAGCGTGACGCAGAGCGTCACAGGAGGCGTTACCACGCAGAGCGTGGGAACGATCAGTAAGCCGGGCTACAGCACGTAAAACAGAATCGCGACAAAATGCAGCAAGCTCCCGGCAATCACGAACAGGTGCCAGATGCCATGGGCATGCCGCAGTCGGTGATCGAGGGCAAAAAAGATAATCCCCACCGTATACAACACCCCGCCCGACGCCAGCCAGGCAAACCCGGCCGTGCCCAGCGCGGCGATCAGCGGTTTGACCGCGACCAGCACGATCCAGCCCATCACCGCGTAAATCACGATCGATAGAATCCGTGCCTCGGAGCGCGGTTTGATCTCTTGCAGAATACCGATCAGCGCCAGCCCCCAGACAATCCCGAACAGCGTCCAGCCCCAAGGCCCGCGTAACGTCACCAGGCAGAACGGCGTGTAGCTGCCGGCGATCAACAGGTAGATCGAGAAATGATCGACCTTCTTCATGATCGCTTTCTTGCGCCCGCGCACGCTGTGGTACACGGTCGAGGCGCTGTAGAGCACCAGCAAAGTGAAGGCGTAGATCGCCACGCTGACGATCTTCCAAGGGCTGCCGTCGAGGCTGGCAATCACCAGCATCCATACGCCGCCGATAAACGCGGCGATGGCTCCGACCAGATGGGTCCAGGCGTTGAGTTTTTCCCCGTGATACATGTGTCGCATACCTCGTAGTCACTACCGCAAGCGCGCAAGGCTCGGGCCTTGAGCGTAAAAGCGCAATGTTTCTGTTCAACCTCGCCTGCGCGACCCGCGGGAATTGGGCACAATCGCCCGATACCAAAAAGAGTCCGCGCCATGCTGATCGACGAAGAATTGACCCTGAAAAAACTCGAGGTGTTCCTCGCCTTCATGCGCACCGGCAACCTCGCCCGCGCCGCCGCCGAATTGCAGACCAGCAACGTCAGCGTGCACCGCGCCATTCACTCTTTGGAAAATGCTCTGCGCTGCCCGCTGTTCAAACACGAAGGGCGCAACCTGACGCCGCTGGAAAGCGCTTATGTGCTGGAAGAACGTGCGCAGAAGCTGATCAACGACGTCGTCGACAGCGTGCGCCTGACCCGCGAAGCCGCCGGATTTTCCGCCGAGCGCTTCAAGCTCGGCTCGCTGTATTCGCTGACGGTGAAGACGGTGCCACAGCTGATCATGGGCCTGAAAATCCGCCGCAGCGAACTCAA
>NZ_RCOC01000073.1:0-49162 GCF_004307515.1 Pseudomonas sp. Sample_14
CCTCATCCCCTGCCCCTCCTGCAACGGCGTCAACCGCATTCCAGCCGAGCGTCTCGCCGATCAACCCAAGTGCGGACGCTGCAAATCTGCGGTGCTGTTGAGCAAGCCTTTCGAACTCAAGCAAGGCGATTACGCCAGTCAGATCAAGGGCGATCTGCCGTTACTGGTGGATGTCTGGGCGGACTGGTGCGGGCCGTGCAAGTCGTTTGCGCCGGTGTTCGAACAGGCTGCGGCGCAGCTGGCGGGCAAGTGTCGGCTGGCCAAGCTCGACAGCGAAGCGAATCAGCAGTTGTCGGCGCAGTTGGGGATTCGCTCGATTCCGAGTCTGATTCTGTTTAAAAACGGCAAGGAAGTGGCGCGGCAGAGCGGTGCGTTTCCATTGCCGCAGTTGATGGCGTGGCTGCGTAGCCAAGGCATCTGACCCAACACAGACCACCCTGTGGGAGCGAGCCTGCTCGCGAAGGCGGTCGATCATTCAGCGCCGATGTTGAATGTGCCGGCCTCTTCGCGAGCAGGCTCGCTCCCACAGGAGATTTGCGTGTGAGTCGGGGAATCAGTGGTCTTCCAGCAGATTGTGCAGTTCCACAAACTGCTGGGTCAGCTTGTGCCGTGGATCGAGGTGGATCAGCGGCATGCTCGCTTGGTGCGACTCGCGCATGCGCACCGAACTGCTCAGATACACCGGTAATACCGGCAAGCCTTCGGCGATCAACTCATCGAGCATCTGCTGCGGCAGGCTGGCCCGCGCCTGGAACTGATTGACCACGATGCCTTCGACTTCCAACCCTTCGTTGTGGTCATCCTTCAACTCTTCGATCTCGGCGATCAGTCCGTACAGGGCCTGACGTGAAAAGCTGTCGCAGTCGAAGGGGATCAATACTCGATCCGCGGCAATCAGCGCCGATACCGCGTAGAAATTCAGTGCTGGCGGGGTGTCGAGATAGATTCGGTCGTAGTCCTCGGACAATTCGTCCAGCAACTTGCGCAGCTTGTTGATCTTGTGTTTCGCCTCGAGCTTGGGCTGCAGGTCGGCCAGTTCGGCGGTGGCGGTAATGATGTGCAGGTTGTCGAACGGCGTTTCATAGATGTCCGCCTGATTCTTTTTCGAGAACGGCCCGGAGGACAGCGTCTGTTTGAAGAAGTCAGCGATACCCATCGGGATATCGTCGCCGGTGAGACCGGTCAGATACTGAGTGGAATTGGCCTGGGCATCGAGGTCTACCAACAACGTGCGATAACCCTCGCTGGCGCTGACCGCCGCCAGATTGCAGGCGATGCTGGATTTGCCCACGCCACCTTTCTGATTGAACACCACGCGCCGCATGACCAAACCTCCGTGTATCAAAGAATGACCGAGTGTAGTTGGCGGTGACCGCGCTTCGCTACCTTCACGGACATGGACTACGTCGTCAGGTGTAAAAACCGACGCCCAGGCATGGAAAAAACCGCCAGCCATCGCAGAGACACCTGACAGACACGCCGCGTCAAATCTGGATAATGGCCAAGTGATAGCCATGCAGCGAACCGCTCGGTACATTTTGTTGGGCAAAATGTAACCAACATTTGCTACACACCCGTCGCACCGGGATAATGCGCGCCACCCGGCGCCCTGCGCCAAGCCAAGCCTGCTGCGGCGCTGGCGACTCAACGCGTCAACGAAAGCCCGCAGGGGCGGGATGAATGTCCGTGATCAACTTCAACATCGCCCAATGGCGCGCGTGGGCCCCGGGGCTCGACAGCGTGGACGCCTGGCAGGCCTGGAGCCGACAACCGGTCGTGCTGCAGAGCAGTGATGCCGCGCCCGATGTGTCGTTTCTGCCGGCCATGCAACGCCGTCGCCTCAGCCGCCTGGCGCGGATGGCCTTCAGCGTTGGCTGGCCGCTGGCCGAAGGCCGGGACCATCTGCCGCTGGTGTTCGTCTCGCGGCACGGCGAAACCCCACGCACGTTTGAAATCCTCCGCGATCTGGCCACCGAACAGCCCTTGTCGCCGACCCAATTCAGCCTTTCAGTGCATAACGCGATCATCGGTTTGTGGTCGATCATGCGCGGTGAAACCAGCGAAATGACCGCCCTCGCGGCGGCTGGCGATGGCCTTGAACACGGCATGCTTGAAGCAGCCGCACTGCTCGAAGAAGGCGCCCCGGCCGTGCTGCTGGTGATCACCGAAGAGCAACCGCCCGAGGCGTATTCGCAGTGGGTCGATGACGTGCCATTCCCTTACGCGCTGGGTTTATTGCTCACGCCCGGTACCGACTGGCGGCTGACCCTGAACAGCAGCACCGAAACCCGGTCCAAGGCGCACTGGCCGCACGCGCTCAACCTGCTGCGAACCCTGCTCGGCCAGCAACCTGACTGCCAACATGCGTGGAAAAATCGTGTATGGACCTGGCATCGCAACCCGTGACGGCCAAACACCGCGACGCCTACTACTGGCGGCTGCTGGCCACTGCTGCGAGCTTCGCCTTGTTCGGGCTCGGCGGGCTGTGTCTGCGCCTGCTGGTATTTCCGCTGCTCGGCTGCCTGCCCGGTGACGCGCTGGTCCATCGCCTGCGCGCGCGGCGTACGGTCAGTCGCTTGTTCTGGTTTTTCGTGCGTTTCATGGCCCGCACCGGCGTGCTCACTTACAACATCGAGGGTGCCGAGCGCCTCGGCCGACCGGGGCAGATGATCATCGCCAACCACCCGTCGCTGATCGATGTGGTGTTTCTCATCGGTCTGGTGCGCCACGCCAATTGCGTAGTGAAGAAAACCCTTTGGGAAAACCCGTTCACTCGTGGGCCGCTGCGCCGCACCGAGTACATCAGCAACGACGGCAGCATGGACATGCTCGACGCAGCCGCGCAGTCGTTGCAGGACGGCCAGACTCTGATCATCTTCCCCGAAGGCACCCGCACTCAGCCGGGGCAGGCGCCGGCCTTTCATCGGGGCGCGGCGGCAATTGCCCTGCGCGGTGCGAAAATCGTTACCCCGGTGATCATCAAGGTCAGCCCGACCACCCTGACCAAAGCCGAGCCGTGGTATCGCATCCCCCATCGCCGCGTGCACTTCAGTTTTCGCGTGGGGGCCGATATAGACCCACAGACCTTCGCCGCGCAAGGCCCCGCACCGCAGGCCTCGCGCAAGCTCAACGATTATTTGCATGACTATTTTATTAAGGAGCTCGCCGCAGATGAGCGATCAGAACACCGCTAGCCTGGTGCGTGACATCAAACTGCTGATCATCGACGCCTTGGGCCTCGAAGACATCAGCCCCGAGGACATCGGCGACGAGCAGACATTGTTCGGCGAAGGCCTCGGCCTGGACTCCGTGGACGCGCTGGAACTGGGCCTGGCGATCCAGAAAAAATACGGCATCAAGATCGACGCCGATGCCAAAGACACCCGCAACCATTTCACCAACGTGGCCAGCCTTGCGGCATTCGTCACGGCAAAACAGGCAGCTTGAGACCGGACCATGCAAACTCGTGACGATATCTTCAACACCCTGCGCGATGCCCTGGTCGAGCTGTTCGAGCTGGATCCGGCCCGCGTAAGCATGGACGCCAATCTGTATCAGGATCTGGAAATCGACAGCATCGATGCGGTTGACCTGATCGATCACATCAAACGCCAGACCGGCAAGAAAATCGCCGCCGAAGAATTCAAATCGGTGCGCACCGTCGGAGACGTGGTCGAGGCGGTGTTCCGTCTGGTTCAACCGGCCGCATGAGCCGACTGATCGGCCTGGGCCTGCTGCTGGCCGGTCTGCTGTACCCCTTTGCGGTGTATTTCGGCATGGAGCATTTCGCCCCGTGGCAATTTGCACTGCTGCTGGGCAGCCTGTGGCTGGCGCGCGCTCTGACCGGCGAACGCAAGCCCGGCAGCCTGTGGATGGCGTGCGTGGCGATGGTGTTCTGCCTGCTGCTGGCGGTGTTCGACAGCCCGCAGCTGCTGCGCTGGTACCCGGTGCTGATCAGCGCATTCATGCTGGTGCTGTTCGGCGCCAGCCTGAAATACGGCCCGCCAATGGTCGAGCGTCTGGCGCGCTTGCGCGAGCCGGAACTGCCGGAGGTTGCCATTCGCTACACACGCAAGGTCACGCTGGCCTGGAGCGTGTTTTTCTTCTGCAACGGTTTGTGCGCCGCCCTCCTCACCCTGTGGGCGCCGCTGGATTGGTGGATGTTGTACACCGGCCTGATCTCCTACGGATTGATCGGCCTGATGTTTGCCATTGAATGGCTGATACGACAACGGGTAAGAGGCCGTACATGAATTGGATAAAACTTGAGCAGCTGTTGCTCAAGGCATTGCCGGCACGGGCGATCTGCCAGGCGCCGGCCCTCAATCACACGCAACTGCGAGCGCAGGCCTTGAGCGTCGCCGCGGGTCTGCAAAGCCGAGGCGTGAAAAGCCTGGCCGTGCATCTGGAAGATGCCGCCGACCTTGCCATCGCCCTGCTCGGTGCCTGGCGTGCCGGCGTCAGCGTGTTGCTGCCGGCGGATCTGCAAGCGCAGACGCGTCAGCGCTGGTCGCAGGAAGTCGATCTATGGCTGACCGATCAACCCGGCGACGCCCAGTTGCACGACTTCACTCAGCTCGGCCTGCCCGGTGCAGAACTGGATCTCGATCAATGCCGCCTGAGCCTGTGCACTTCCGGCTCCAGCGGCGAACCCAAGCGCATCGACAAGACCTTGCGCCAGTTGGCCAACGAGGTCGAAGCGCTGGAGCAGTTGTGGGGCGCAGACCTCGGCGAAGCCTGCATCATCGGCAGTGTCGCCACGCAACACATCTATGGCCTGCTGTTTCGCGTGTTGTGGCCATTGTGCGCCGGGCGTCCGTTCGTGCGCCGGCAACTGGCGTTCTCCGAAGACTTGCAACGCGCCAGCCGCGAATACCCGGCCTTCGCCTGGGTCGCCAGCCCGGCGCTGCTCAAGCGCATGGGCGACAACCTCGACTGGCCGGCCCTGAGCGCGGTGCGCCGGGTGTTTTCCTCCGGGGGCGCGTTACCGCCGGAAGCGGCGCAAAGCCTGCAACAGCGCTTACAGCAATGGCCGACGGAAATCCTCGGCAGCTCGGAAACCGGCGGCATCGCCTGGCGTCAGGGCGAGTCGTTGTGGCAACCGTTTGCCGGCGTCGAACTGAGCGAGGACAGCGACGGCGCCCTGCTGATCGCCTCGCCTTACCTGCCCGCCGGCCATGTCGAACACAGCGCCGATGCCGCGCGCATTGCCGCCGATGGTCGCTTCGAACTGCTGGGGCGACTGGACCGCATCGTCAAACTGGAAGAAAAACGCATCTCGCTGCCGATGCTTGAGCAGGCCTTGGCAGCCCATGACTGGGTCGCCGAGGCGCGCCTCGGTGTGGTTCAGGAAAACCGCGCCTCGCTCGGTGCGCTGCTGGTGCTCAGCGAATCGGGCCTGTTCGCCCTGCGCGAGCACGGCCGCCGTGGCCTGACCGAAACCCTGCGCAAACATCTGAGCCAACATTGCGAAGCCCTCGCCCTGCCCCGACGCTGGCGCCTGCTGCGGCAAATGCCGTTGAACAGCCAAAGCAAACTGGCGCAAGCCGACGTCGAAGCGCTGCTGCTGGCCGCACGGCCGAAAGCCCCCGAAGTGCTGGAGCAGAGCGCAAGCGACGGCGAATGGAGCCTGCAACTCAGCGTGCCGCCGGATCTGGCCTACTTCAGCGGACACTTTCCCAAGGCACCGGTTTTGCCCGGGGTGGTGCAGGTGGAATGGGCGCTGAATCTGGGTCGGCAGTTGCTGAAGCTGGACGGCGCGTTTGCCGGAATGGAAGTGCTGAAATTCCAGCAACTGGTGCGCCCGGGTGATGAAATCCAGCTGCATCTGCGTTTCGATGCCGAGCGCGGCAAGTTGTATTTCGCTTATCGCAATGACACGGCGACGTGTTCCAGCGGACGCATTCTCCTAGGGCCTGCCCATGCATAACCCCTGCGCCGTAATCCCGGTGTACAACCATGAAACCGCGATCACCACCGTGGTCGATGCCCTGCTCGCACAAGGTCTGCCGTGCATTCTGGTGGACGACGCCAGCGAGCCGTCCTGCGCGCGGGTGCTCGACGCACTGGCCGAGCGCGACAGGGTTTTTCTGGTGCGCCTGACGGCCAATCAGGGCAAGGGCGGCGCGGTGATGACCGGCCTGCGCGAAGCCTCGCGTCTGGGCTACAGCCATTCCTTGCAGGTCGATGCCGACGGCCAGCACGATTTGCACGACGTCGCGCGCTTCGTCGGCGAATCCCGCGCCCATCCCGAGGCGATGATCTGCGGCTATCCGCTGTTCGACGAGAGCGTGCCGAAAGGGCGTTTGTACGCGCGCTACCTGACCCACGTGATGGTGTGGATCAACACCCTGTCGTTGCAGATTCGCGATTCGATGTGCGGCTTCCGTGTTTATCCGTTGGCGCCGACTCTGGCGGTGATTGACTCGGCGAAAGTCGGCAAACGCATGGATTTCGACTCGGACATCCTCGTGCGTCTGGCCTGGCGCAATCAGCCGATGCGCTGGCTGCAGACCAGCGTGCATTACCCGTTGGACGGTGTATCGCACTTTCGCCTGTTCCACGACAACGCGCTGATTTCCAGCATGCACACGCGGCTGTTCTTCGGCATGTTGCTGCGTTGGCCGGTGATCCTCTGGCGGCGGTGGAAACCATGAGCGAAGAAGTCGACAAGAAGCACTGGGCCGACCGCGAAGAGCGCGGCAGTTTCCTGCTGATGAAATTCACCGCGTTCGCCGCCAAAGTCCTCGGCCGGCGCCTGCTCAGTCCGTTGCTGTACGGCATCGTGCTGTATTTCTTCCTGTTCGGCCGCATCGCCCGGCGCAGTGCCTGGCAGTACCAGCAGCGGCTGGCCGAATGGAGCCGGCGCGACGACCTGCGCCCGAGCCACTGGCGGGTGTTCGGCCAGTTCATGACCTTTGCCGATTCGCTGCTCGACAAGCTCGATGTGTGGAACGGCAAGCTGAGCATCGAGCAGATCGAAATCATCGACCCGGCGCTGCTGCGCAAGCAGTTGCGCGGCAGTCGCGGGCAACTGCTGGTCGGCGCACATCTGGGCAATCTCGAAGTCTGCCGGGCGCTGGCGGAGATCGGCGAAAAGGTCACCATGAACGTGCTGGTGCACACCAAGCACGCCGAGCAATTCAACCGCTTGCTTGGCGAGGCCGGGGCGACCAATCTGCGCCTGATTCAGGTCAGCGAACTCGACCCGGTGATCATGCTGCAACTGCATGAACGGCTGGAACGCGGCGAGTGGCTGGCGATTGCCGGTGACCGCGTGCCACTGCACGGTGGGCGCAGCGTGACGGTGGATTTTCTCGGCCATCCGGCGCCATTTCCGCAAGGCCCGTGGTTGCTGGCCGGCCTGCTCAAGTGTCCGGTCAATCTGCTGATGTGCCTCAAGCAACCCGACGGCCACTATCGCCTGAATCTCGAACCGTTCGCCGACGCGGTGGTGTGGACACGCCGCGAGCGCGAGCAGGTCATTCATCAGTGGGCCAGCCGCTACGCGCAGCGCCTGAGTCACTATTGCCTCGAAGCCCCGCAGCAATGGTTCAACTTTTACCCTTTCTGGAAGACCGATGACGACGCCAACCCATGAGCCGGTAACCTTCGGCGAACGCCCTTTGCGCATCGAAGACGTGCTGGCCCTGGCCAACCGTCAGGCGCCCGTGCAATTGCAGGCTGACGCCGACTATCGCGAGCGCATCGCCAAGGGCGCGCGGTTTCTCGATTCGCTGCTGGACAAGGAAGGTGTGATCTACGGCGTCACCACCGGTTACGGCGATTCCTGCGTGGTCGCGGTGCCGCTGCATCACGTCGAGGCGCTGCCGCGTCATCTCTACACTTTTCATGGTTGCGGCCTGGGCAAACTGCTCGACGCGCAGGCAACCCGCGCGGTGCTGGCGGCGCGTTTGCAGTCGTTGTGTCACGGCGTTTCCGGGGTGCGCGTCGAACTGCTCGAGCGTCTGCATGCGTTTCTCGAATACGACATCCTGCCGTTGATTCCCGAAGAGGGTTCGGTGGGTGCCAGCGGCGATCTGACGCCGCTGTCCTATGTCGCCGCAACCCTGTCCGGCGAGCGCGAAGTGATGTTCCGTGGCGAACGTCGTCAGGCTGCCGACGTGCATCGCGAGCTCGACTGGACGCCGCTGGTGCTGCGCCCGAAAGAGGCGCTGGCGCTGATGAACGGCACGGCGGTGATGACCGGCCTCGCCTGTCTCGCCTTCGCTCGCGCCGATTATCTGCTGCAACTGGCCACGCGCATTACCGCGCTCAACGTCGTCGCGCTGCAAGGCAATCCGGAGCACTTCGACGAACGTCTGTTCGCCGCCAAACCGCACCCGGGACAGATGCAGGTCGCCGCGTGGTTGCGCAAGGATCTGGCGATCGACGCGCCAACCGCGCCATTGCATCGTCTGCAGGATCGTTACTCGCTGCGTTGCGCGCCACATGTACTCGGCGTGTTGGCCGACAGCCTGAACTGGCTGCGCGGCTTCATCGAAACCGAGCTGAACAGCGCCAACGACAACCCGATCATCGATGCCGAAGCCGAGCGCGTTCTGCATGGCGGGCACTTCTACGGCGGGCACATTGCGTTCGCCATGGACAGCCTGAAAAATCTCGTGGCCAACGTCGCCGATCTGCTCGATCGGCAATTGGCGTTGCTGGTCGACGAGCGCTACAACCATGGCTTGCCGAGCAACCTCTCCGGCGCGCCAGCCGATCGGGCCATGATCAATCACGGCTTCAAGGCGGTGCAGATCGGCACCAGTGCCTGGACCGCCGAAGCGCTGAAAAACACCATGCCGGCCAGCGTGTTCTCGCGCTCCACCGAATGCCACAACCAGGACAAGGTGAGCATGGGCACCATCGCCGCCCGTGATGCGATTCGCGTGCTGGAGCTGACCGAACAGGTCGCCGCCGCAACCCTGCTCGCCGCCAATCAGGGCGTGTGGCTGCGCGCTCAAGCCACCGGTGCGCGCCCGCTGCCGCCAGCACTGGCGGCGATGCACGAAGAACTCGGCAAAGACTTCCCGCCGGTCATCGAAGACCGTGCGCTGGAAGGCGAACTGCGCCTGTGCCTGCAACGCATCGCCGCGCAACACTGGAGGCTGCATGCGTAGTGCCGGAGTGCTTCACGCCGATACCGAGATTCTCGTGCCGTTTTTCGACGTCGACACCATGCACGTGGTCTGGCACGGCCACTACGTCAAATACCTCGAAGTCGCGCGCTGCGCGCTGCTGGACAAGATCGGCCATAACTACACGCACATGGTCGAGTCGGGTTACGCCTGGCCGATCATCGACCTGCAACTGCGCTACGTGCGCAGCGCGGTGTTCGGCCAGCGGCTGAACGTGCGCGCCAGCCTGATCGAGTGGGAAAACCGTCTGAAGATCAACTATCTGATCACCGACCTGCAGACCGGCGAACGTCTGACCCGCGCAAGCTCCGTGCAGGTCGCTGTCGAAGTCAGCAGCCGCGAGATGCAACTGGCTTCACCCAAAGTCTTCACCGATGCCGTGGAAAGGATGCTGCGATGAATGTGTTTTTCAGAAGCCTTGGCGCACTGACGCTGCTGGCCGTGTCGTCATGGGCCAATGCCTTCGACCTGCAACAACTGAGTGAGCAACTGGCGAAACCGGATGTTATCCACGGCCAGTTCATTCAGGAAAAACACCTGCGCGCCCTGACGCAGCCGCTGATCAGCAAGGGCAGCTTCGTCCTCGCGAAAAATCATGGCTTGCTGTGGCTGTTGAAAACTCCGCTGCAACAGGATTACCGCATCACCGCCAATGGCATCGCCCGCCGTGACAGCAACGGCTGGCAACTGCTGCCGAACAAGAGCGCCGGCGCCGAGCAGAACCGTTTGTTCCTCGCCGTGCTGCAAGGTGACAGCAGCGGTTTGCAGCGGGATTTCGAACTGGCCCTGAGCGGCACGGCGCAGCAGTGGCAACTGACTCTGACGCCGCGTTCGATGCTGCTCAAGCAAGTGTTCAAGCAGATCAATATCGATGGCGGCGCCCTTGTGCAAACCATCGAGCTGCTGGAAACCCAGGGCGACAGCACCCTGCTGCGCATGCAGGACAGCACGGCCGAGCAACCCCTGAGTGAAGCGGAGCAACATGACTTTGCCGAGTGAACGCAGGCTGCCTTGGCTGTTTCTGAGCCTGCTGCTGGCCGTCGTCGCGCTGGCTGCCTGGCAGTGGCGCGACGGTGCGCCGCTGTCGGCCAATCTCATGGAGCTGGTACCCGGGACCAGTCCAGACGCGCTGGAAGTGCGCGCCGAACAGCGCATGCAAGAACCGCTCAATCGCGAAATGCTGGTGCTGGTCGGCCACGCCGATCGCCAGCAAGCGCTGACCATGGCCCAGCAACTGGGCGAACAATGGCAGGCCAGCGGTCTGTTCGAAACCGTGCAATGGAACCTGCAAGCCGACTTGCCGGCGCTGCGCAAGCAATTGCTGCAAGGGCGTTTGGCGATGCTCTCGGCGCATGATCGGCAGCTACTCAGCGAGCACCCCGACGCGTTCATCCAGCAGCGGGTGCAGGCGCTGTTCGATCCGTTCAACGGCTTCACCCTGGTGCCGAGCCAGGACGACTGGCTGGGCCTGACCGGGCGCATCCAGAACAGCCAGCCGAAACATGGCGCAGTGCAACTGGACATTGGCAGCGGCGCACTGGTCGCCGAGGCCGACGGCAAGAGCTGGGTGATGCTGCGTGCGCGCACCACCGGCAACGCCTTCGACATGAACCTGCCGTTGCAGGTGGCAGAGCTGCTCCAGCACAGCCGCGAGCAAGCGGCGCAAAGCGGCGTGCAGTTGCTCGCCGCCAGTGGCCTGCTCTACGCCGCCAACGGCCAGCAACAAGCCACCCGCGAAATGACCTGGGTCGGCGGTGGCGCGACGGTCGGCATTCTGCTGTTGCTGCTGTTGGCGTTTCGCCGCTGGGGCGTGCTGCTGGCGTTTGTGCCGGTGCTGGTCGGCATGCTGTTCGGCGCGGTGGCCTGCGTGGCGCTGTTCGGCCACATGCATGTGATGACGCTGGTGCTCGGTTCGAGTCTGATCGGCGTCGCCGTCGATTACCCGCTGCACTATCTGTCCAAGAGCTGGAGCCTCAAGCCGTGGCGCAGCTGGCCGGCCCTGCGCCTGACGTTGCCGGGGCTGACCCTGAGCCTGATCACCAGCGTCATCGGCTATCTGGCGCTGGCGTGGACGCCGTTCCCGGCATTGACGCAGATCGCGGTGTTCTCCGCTGCCGGCTTGCTCGGTGCGTATCTGTCGGCGGTCTGCCTGCTGCCGGCGCTGCTGAAAAATGTCCAACTGCGCCCGGCGCAATGGCCGCTGCGCCTGGCCGAACGCCTGATTCATCTGCGTGAGGCGCTGCTCGGTTGCATTCGCACGCCCGCGCTGCTGGCCCTGCTGATCGCCTTCTGCGTCGGCGGCCTGATGCAGTTGCAGAGCAAAAACGATATCCGCCAATGGGTCGGCGCGCCGCAGCACCTGACCGACGAAGCGCAGACCATCGCGCGCATCACCGGGTATCAACCGACCAGCCAGTTCTTCCTGATCCGCGCGGCCAATCAGGAGCAATTGCTCGAGCGCCAGGCAGCGCTGAGCGAGCGCCTGCAGCAACTGGTCAACCTCGACAAACTGCAAGGCTATCTGGCCCTCGATCAACTGGTCAGCGCGCCGAGCCAGCAACAGCAAGTTCGCGAATCACTGAACAGGCTGCCGTCATTCTGGCAACCGCTGCTCGATCTCGGCGTGCCAGTGACGGCGTTGCAAAACGAATTGCGGCAATTGCAGACCCTGCCCGCCGAAGACATCGACGCCGCGCTGGCCGGCCCGCTCGGCGAGCCGTATCGGACACTGTGGCTTGGACCGACTGAAGACGGCGTCGCAGCAATCACCAGCCTGCAGGGCTTGAACAATCCGTCATTGCTGCGGGTGCAGGCACTGGACTTGCCGGGAGTGGTGCTGGTCGATCGCCTCGGTGACCTGAACAAGGTGTTTGCCGCCACGCAGATCAGCGCCGCCGAACTGAAACTGGCCTCCTGCGTGTTGATCGTGCTGGTGCTGATGCTCCCGTTCGGCCTGACTGGCGCACTGCGCATCGTCGCCCTGCCACTGCTGGCGGCGCTATGCAGTCTGGCCAGCCTTGGCTGGCTCGGTCAGCCGCTGACCCTGTTCAGCCTGTTCGGCCTGTTGCTGGTGACGGCAATCAGCGTCGATTACGCAATCCTCATGCGCGAACAGGTGGGCGGCGCGGCGGTAAGTCTGCTCGGCACCTTGCTCGCAGCCGTGACGACGTGGCTGTCGTTCGGCCTGCTGGCGGTCTCCAGTACGCCGGCGGTGAGCAATTTCGGCCTGTCGGTAAGCCTCGGTCTGGCGTTCAGCTTCATGCTCGCACCGTGGGCCGGGCGCCATGAACCGGTTGCGGAGCCAGCGGCATGATGGTCTTCGGCTTCTGGTTGCTGGCCTTGGCGCTGTTTGCCCTGGCGACCCGGGTCGGCCGTCACTTCGGCCTGATTCCGATCGTCAGCCAGTTACTGCTGGCGAGCTTCGGTTTGCCGTTGCTGATGTATTTCTGGATCGAACCGGGCTGGCAGCTCAGCGGCGCACAACTGATCGCCCCGGACTGGTTGAAAAACCTCTACAGCCTGAGTTTCGCCTTGCTGCTCGGGCATATCCTCAGCGATGTCATCGATCTGCGTCTGGATCGCCAGAGCGTGAAAATAGCTGTGCCGAGTTTCGCTGTGCCGTTCGCTTGCGGGCTGGCGGTTGCGTACTGGTTGCTGCCAGCGCAGCCGTGGCTCAACGCACTGGCGATCGGACTGGTCTTCGCCATAACGGCGATCCCGGTGTTGTACCTGTATTTGCGCCACATCGATTACCCGCCCGCTGCCACACGGCGTCTGGTGCAAACCGCGATCCTTATCGATCTGACCTGCTGGACGCTGTTCGGCCTCGCCCAAGGCAGCCTGCACTTGAGCAGCCTGTTGCTGCCCGTGGTCATGGCCGGCGTGCCGCTGCTTTTGCACCTGCTGCGCGTGCGTCGCCCGCTGACCTACAGCCTCGGCTTCTTCGCGTTGCTGGTGATGGCCGAGCATTACAAACTCAACGCGCTGATTTTCGGCATCGGCTATCTGCTGTGCATGGCGCTGCTGAAAGTGCCGTTGGTGCTGCCGTTGCCGGCACGCTGGATGAGCCGCTTGCAGACGTGGATCGCGATCCCGCTGATCCTCACGTTCGGCATCGTCCAGATCGACGTGCACAGCGCCCTCGCCAGCCTCGACGCCGGGCAGTGGGCGGCGCTGCTGCTGTTGCCGATTGTCAGTAAACTGCTGGGCAACTGGCTCGGCCTCGGTTGGGCGGGCGCCTCGTTCGCTGGCGCCAGCCGCTGGCGCGAAAGCGTGCTGCTGAACATTCGCGGCCTGAGCGAAATCGTCTTTCTCAATCTGCTATTGCAACAACAGCTCATCACCCCGGCGCTGTATTTCGCGCTGATGCTGATGGGCCTGATCGCGACGCTGCTGCCGGCCCTGATCGGCCTGCATCGCGCGCCCCTGAATCTGAACAGTCCTCTGCCCCGGAGCTCACGTGCCAATCGTTGAAATGGAATCCCGTCAGGTCGTGATCATCGGTGCCGGCCCGTCCGGCGCTATCGCCGCTGCCCTGCTCAAGCGCAAGGGCCACGATGTGCTGGTGCTCGAGCGCCAGCACTTCCCGCGCTTCTCCATTGGCGAAAGCCTGCTCAGCCACTGCCTGGATTTCGTCGAAGAAGCCGGCATGCTCGACGCCGTCAACGCCGCCGGGTTCCAGCGCAAGACCGGCGCGGCGTTTGCCTGGGGCGAGCGCTACAGCGCCTTCGATTTTGGCGACACCTTCACCGCCGGCAAGCCGACCACGTTCCAGGTGCAGCGCGCCGATTTCGACAAGTTGCTGGCCGATCAAGCGGCACTGCAAGGCGCGGAAATCCGCTATGGCGATGCGATCGTCAGCGTCGATTTCGATCAGGTGAAACCACTCCTTGATGTGCGTCGCGAAGACGGCAGCGAGTACCGCGTCGAAGCCGATTTCGTCCTGGACGCCAGCGGCTACGGCCGCGTGCTGTCGCGCTTGCTCGACCTCGAAGCACCTTCGAATTTCCCGGTGCGTCAGGCCGTGTTCACCCATGTCGAAGATCACATCGACAATCCGGCGTTCGACCGTGAAAAGATCCTCGTCACCACCCATCCCGAGCATCGCGATGTGTGGTTCTGGACCATCCCGTTCAGCAACGGCCGCTGCTCGGTGGGCGTGGTGGCTGCTGAGGACCATTTTCAGGGCCGCGACAGCGACCTGGATGCCTGCCTGCGCAGTTTTATCGCCGAGACGCCAAGCCTCGCCGGGGTTCTGAACAACGCGGTCTGGGACACCCCGGCGCGCACCCTCGGCGGCTACGCAGCCAATGTGAAAACCCTGCATGGCCCGGGCTTCGCGCTGCTGGGCAACGCCGCAGAATTCCTCGATCCGGTGTTCTCCTCCGGCGTGACCATCGCCATGCGTTCGGCGAGCATGGCCGCTGGTGTGCTGCACCGTCAGTTGCAGGGTGAAACGGTGGACTGGCAAAGCGAATTTGCCGAGCCGTTGAAACGCGGCGTCGATACCTTCCGCTGCTACGTCGAAGGCTGGTACGCCGGCACCTTCCAGGACGTGATTTTCTACGAGGACAGCCAGGCGGAAATTCGCCGGATGATCTGTTCGATCCTCGCCGGTTACGCCTGGGACGAGCGCAACCCGTTTGTCAGCGAAGCGCGGCGCCGGCTGAAGATGATTTCCCAACTCTGCGCGCAGGACACCCCATGAATTACCTGAGCGACAGCTACGTCGAGGAAACCCGCTTCGGTCTCTGGTTCCTGCGCAGCCACACCTGGCAGCACCATGTGCTGCGCGTGGCGATCAACGATTTGCGTGGCTTGTTCAGTGAAGCGCTGCCGGAACACCCGGTGCTGCTGGACGCCGGTTGCGGTCAGGGCAAGTCGTTCGGCCACCTGCGCCAGACCTTTGCCCCGCAGCGACTGATCGGCGTCGACGCCGACCCGCACAGCCTGCAACTCAGCGCCGAAGAGGCCACGCGCCTGGGCATGCCAGTCGAGTTGATCGGCAGCGATTGCGCCACGCTCAACGTCGCCGATGCCAGCGTCGACCTGCTGTTCTGTCACCAGACGTTCCACCATCTGGTCGAGCAGGAAAAGGCCTTGGCCGAGTTCTACCGCGTGCTGAAACCGGGCGGCTATCTGCTGTTCGCCGAGTCCACCGAGGCTTACATTGATACCTGGGTGATTCGCTGGCTGTTCCGCCATCCGATGCACGTACAGAAGAGCGCCGCCGGCTATCTGCAGATGATCCGCGAGCAGGGTTTCGAGTTTGCCGAGCGCAATGTGTCCTACCCGTATCTGTGGTGGAGTCGGTCGAAGGATTTTGGTTTGCTGGAGCGGCTGGGGTTGAGCAAACCCAAGCCATTCGGTGAGCGTGAAGAGACGCTGGTGAATGTCGTCGCGCGAAAGCCATTGCAGGAATCTGTCTGATGTACGGCTATCGATCTGAACACCTGAAACCCTGTGGGAGCGAGCCTGCTCGCGAAAGCGGTGTATCAGTCAGCAAAGGTGGCGAATGTCAGATTGCATTCGCGAGCAGGCTCGCTCCCACAGGGATTGCTGGGTGGCTGGCGATCGTTTTGTCAGCCTTGCTGTTAAGTGCCTGCGCCAGCCAGGCACCGCTACCAGCGGCCAACCCGACGCTGCCTCTGCCGCTGCAACTGCACATCGAACGCGAGCAGGCCGGGCAGCGTCAGGACTGGCTGCTGGTGATCCAGCGTGAAGGCGCCGGCACGCGCTGGTCGATGATGGATCCGCTGGGCATTCCACAGGCCCGCCAGCAACTGATCGACGGGCATTGGCAGGCCGACGGTCTGCTGCCGCCGAACCCGGAAGCGCGGGAGCTGTTCGCCGCATTGCTGTTCGCTTTGACGCCTTCCGCCGAACTGCTGCGCAATTATCCCGACGCCCGGCAACAGGCCGATCAGCGTTCACTGCCGGCGCGCTGGAACATCCGCTATTCACAACCGTTGAGCTTTCAATTGAATCTGCCCCAAGGCCCGCACTATCGCGTTTCCCAGTTAGGTGAATCGACGCCATGACCGCTTACCTGAATGCCCTCGGCGTGATCTGCGCTTTGGGCCGCGACAAGTCTGAAGTCGCGCGCAATCTGTTTGCCGGCGACTGTTCGGGCATGCGCCGCGAGTCCGGCTGGGTCGCCGAACGTGAGCTGCCTGTGGCCGGCGTACACGGTGAATTAGCGCCGATCCCGGCCGAACTGATCGAGCACAGCAGTCGCAACAATCAGCTGCTGCTGGAAGCCGCGCTGCAGATTCGAGCCGACATCGATCGTGCGATCCAGACCTTCGGCCGCGAGCGCATAGGCGTGGTGCTAGGCACCAGCACCTCGGGTATCGACGAGGCCAGCCGGGGTCTGGCGCATTACATCCGCGAACAGCAATTTCCTCGCGAGTACGACTATCGCCAGCAGGAACTCGGCGCCCCGGCGAATTTTCTCGCCGAATGGCTGCAACTGAGCGGCCCGGTCTACGTGATTTCCACCGCCTGTACCTCCAGCGCCCGCGCGCTGATGAGCGCCCAGCGCCTGCTCGATCTGGGCCTGTGCGACGCGGTACTGTGCGGCGGCGTCGACAGTCTGTGCAAGCTCACGCTGAACGGTTTCTCTTCGCTGGAAGCCGTTTCAGATGAACGCTGCAATCCGTTTTCCGCCAACCGCAAAGGCATCAATATCGGCGAGGCAGCGGTGCTATTCGTGATGAGCAAACAGCGCGGCGAAGGCCCGGGAATCGCCTTGCTCGGCGCCGGCGCCAGCTCGGATGCGCACCATATTTCCGCACCGGAGCCGAGCGGTCGCGGCGCTCTGCAAGCGATGCACAAAGCTCTTGGCCGCGCGCATCTGCAAGCCGGGCAAATCAACTACCTGAACCTGCACGGCACCGCGACCCAGCACAACGACGCCATGGAAAGCCTGGCGGTCGCGGCGCTGTTTCCCCAAGGCGTCGCCTGCTCGTCAACCAAGCCGCTGACCGGCCACACTCTTGGCGCGGCTGGCGCGCTGGAAGCGGCGTTCTGCTGGCTCAGCCTGAGTGCCGACAACCCTGAACAGGCGTTGCCGCCACACATCTGGGACGGCCAGGCCGATCCCGCGCTGCCGCCACTCAAGTGGGTGACCGCGAGCGAACGCCTGACGTCCATTGCACCGCGCTACCTGATGAGCAACTCGTTTGCCTTCGGCGGCAACAACGTCAGCCTGATTATCGGAGACGCACCATGAGCCACTGGCCGCTCGCCGAACTGCTGCCGCATGCCGGCGACATGATCCAGATCGACGCCATCGAGCGCTTTGACGATGAGCAGATTTTTACCCGCCTGACGGTCAAGCCCGATGGCCTGTTCAACCTGCCCGACGGCAGCCTGCCGGCGTGGGTCGGCGTCGAGCTGATGGCGCAGAGCGTCGCCGCTTTCGCCGGTTGCCACGCCCGGCAAAAAGGCAATCCGCCGGAGCTCGGCTTTCTCCTCGGCACGCGCAAATTCGAGTGCAACGTCGAAGCCTTTGCGCCCGGCAGCGAGCTGACCATCCACGGCCTGCGCTCACTGGAAGACGACAACGGCATGGGCGTATTCGAATGTCACATCCACGGTGACGGCATTCATGCCAGCGCCCGCCTGAACGTGTTCCGTCCGCCGCAAGCCAACCAATATCTGCAACAGACAAAGGAGTCGCACGATGACTGAATCCGTACTGGTCACCGGCTCCAGCCGTGGCATCGGCCGCGCCATTGCCTTGCGTCTGGCGCAAGCCGGGCACGACATCGTCCTGCATTGCCGCAGCGGCATGACCGAAGCCCAAGCGGTGCAGGCCGAAATCGAAGCACTGGGCCGCCGCGCGCGCATCCTGCAATTCGACGTCGCCGACCGTGAAACCTGTAAAAGCATTCTCGAAGCCGATGTCGAAAATCACGGTGCCTATTACGGCGTGGTGCTCAACGCCGGGCTGACCCGCGACGGCGCGTTTCCGGCGCTGAGCGATGACGATTGGGACGTGGTCCTGCGCACCAACCTCGACGGTTTCTACAACGTTCTGCACCCGGTGATGATGCCGATGATCCGTCGTCGCGCCGCCGGGCGCATCGTCTGCATCACCTCGGTATCGGGCCTGATCGGCAACCGTGGCCAGGTCAATTACAGCGCCTCGAAGGCCGGCGTAATCGGTGCCGCAAAGGCGTTGGCGATCGAGCTGGGCAAGCGCAAAATTACGGTTAACTGCGTCGCCCCTGGCCTGATCGACACGGCCATGCTCGACGAAAACGTGCCGGTGGAGGAACTGATGAAAATGATCCCCGCGCAACGCATGGGCACCCCTGAGGAAGTGGCCGCTGCGGTGAATTTCCTGATGTCGGCGGAAGCCTCGTACATCACCCGCCAGGTGCTGGCGGTCAACGGAGGCCTGTGCTGATGAAGCGCGTCGTCGTCACCGGCATGGCCGGCATCACCTCGCTGGGCAGCGACTGGCCGACCATTGCCGGCAATTTCGCGGCCAATCGCAGCGGCATTCGTCGCATGGACGAGTGGGATCGCTTCACTGAGCTGAACACGCGTCTGGCCGGGCCTATCGATGACTTTCTCGTACCGTCGCACTGGACCCGCAAGCAATTGCGCAGCATGGGCCGGGTTTCGCGACTGGCGGTCGGCGCAGCAGAAAGGGCTCTGGCCGATGCTGGCCTGCTCGGTGACGAATCGATCAAGGACGGGCGCATGGGCGTCGCTTGTGGTTCGTCCACGGGCAGCACTGACGAAATCAAAGCGTTCGGCAACATGCTGCTCAACTCGGTGGCCGAGGGCCTCAACGCCAACTCCTATGTGCGGATGATGCCGCACACCACCGCCGCCAATATCAGCATTTTCTTCGGCCTCACCGGCCGCCTGATTCCGACGTCCAGCGCCTGCACCAGCGGCAGCCAGGGCATCGGCTACGCCTATGAGGCAATCAAGTTCGGCCGCCTGCCATTGATGCTCGCCGGCGGCGCGGAAGAACTCTGCCCGACCGAAGCCATGGTGTTCGACGCGCTCTACGCCACCAGCCTGAAAAATGATGCACCCCAGACCAGCCCTCGCCCGTACGATAAGGGCCGCGACGGTCTGGTGATTGGTGAAGGTGGCGGCATGCTCGTGCTTGAGGAGCTGGAGCACGCCCTCGCCCGTGGCGCGCAAATTCACGCGGAAATCGTCGGTTTCGGCAGCAACGCCGACGGCCAGCACACCACCCGCCCGGAACAGCTCACGATGCGCCGCGCCATGGAGCTGGCCCTGGAAGATGCCGGCCTCACCCCGGACGCCATCGGCTATGTGAACGGCCACGGCACCGCCACCGAACAGGGCGACATCGCCGAAACGCTGGCCACCAGCAGCCTGTTCGGCGAACACATGCCGATCAGTTCGCAGAAGAGTTTCCTCGGCCACACCCTCGGCGCCTGCGGTGCACTGGAATCATGGTTCAGCATCGAGATGCTCAACAGCGACCGCTATGTGCACACCTTCAACCTCGACGAGGTCGACCCGCACTGCGGCAAGCTCGATTACCTGCGCGGCGAGTTTCGTCAGATGCATCACGACTACGTGATGAACAACAATTTCGCTTTCGGTGGCGTCAACACTTCGTTGATCTTCCGCCGCTGGGCATAACCGAATCAATCCAGGTCAAGGAGACCTACATGCACTTCACCAAACTCGCCGCTGTCACCCTGCTGCTCTGCGCCCTGCCAGCGATCAGCCAAGCCCGCGACACGGCGGTCTACCTGCCATTCGACAAAGCCGTCGCCGAAGCCACCCGCTCGGGCAAGATCGATGGCAGCGTGAAATTCTATCTGGCCGGCAACACCCCGGCGGGCAAAGTCACCGTGGTCAGCCCCGACGCCGTGACCAACAAGAAAACCAACGCCTTCAACAAGTCCGACGAAGTCGCCTGCGAATGGGTTGCCCAATCGGCAATCATCAGCCTGCACCAGGCCGCGAAAAACGCCGGCGCCAACGCCGTGACCAACATCGTCAGCTTCTACAAGCGCAACGAGCGCAAGGACGCGCAAACCTACGAATGCCACGCCGGCGCGATCATGGCGGGCGTTGCGTTGAAGGGTGATCTGGCGAAGGTTCAATAAACGCCAGAAACGACAAAGGGCGCCGTTTGGCGCCCTTTTTTTGCGCTGATTGAACAGCATCTACACTCGCTGATGCAGGTCGCAGCACCGTAACCTGCCCTCGCAGTCTCTTTCACCGTCAAAGGAGATGACCATGCAAGTGAAAGCCCTGATCGCCGCAGCGCTTTTCGCGCTACTGCCCAGTGCCAGCCATGCCACCAACCTCATGTACATGCCTTTCGAAACCGTGCTGTCGGACGCGATTCGCGCCGGTCGGCTGGATGGCAGTGTGAAGTTCTACCTGATCGGCAACGGGCCGCAGGGCACTCAGCAGTTGCTGCGCCGAGGGGTGGTCAGTGATTTGAAAACCAACGGCTTCAACAAGAGCGATCAGGCTTCGTGTGAATGGGTGTTGCAGTCGAATCTGATCAAATTGCAGGCTGATGCCAAGCGGGTCGGGGCGAATGCAGTGGTCAATATCGTCAGTTACTACGACCAGCATGTGCGCAAGGATTTGAATACGTACGAGTGCCGGGCGGGGATATTTGTCACGCGGGTGGCGTTGAAGGGGGATTTGGTGCGGTTGCCCTGAAATCTGTGATGTTTGGGCCGACGCCTTCGCGAGCAGGCTCGCTCCCACCTTGGAATGCGTTTCCCTGTGGGAGCGAGCCTGCTCGCGAAAGCGCCAGCGGCCTTCACACCGTCAGAGGCTCAACCTTGCGCGTCAGCAGTTCGACAAACGCCTTGGCCATCGGTGATTTCTGATCTTTGCGCTGCACCAGCCACACCGCCGAAATCGCTTCGGGATCGAGCAACGGGCGGTAGACCACGCCGTCGATGCGCATGCGTTGGTAGGACGCTGGCAGCACTGACACACCGAGGCCCGCTGCGACCAGACCGATGATGGTCATCGCCTCGCCAGCCTCTTGGGCAAAGTGCGGGCTGAAGCCGGCATCACGGGCCAGACTGAGCAGTTGTGCATAGAGCCCGCTGCCATAACTGCGCGGAAAAAACACGAACGGTTCCAGCGCCAGCGCCGAGAGAAACAGGCCTTCGTCGCTGCCTTGGGCCAACGGATGCTTGGAACTGAGCACCGCCACCAATGGCTCGCGCATCAACTCCACAACACTCAGTGAATCCGGCAATCCGAGCGGGCGCATGATGCCCACCTCGATCGACTCGTCCACCAAGGCATCGGCGACCATGGTGCTGCTCATTTCGCGCAGATTCAGATGCACCGCCGGAAAGCGCTGACGAAAGGAAAAAATCGCCTGCGGAATGGTCGAGTTGAACGGTGCAGACGAGGTGAAGCCAATCTTCAACTCGCCCAGCTCGCCAAGTTGCGCACGGCGGGCGACGTCCGCTGCCTTGCCGACTTGTGCCAGCACCAGCCGCGCCTCCTGCAAAAACAGGCGACCGGCCTCGCTCAACTCGACCCGACGATTGGTGCGCTCGAACAATCGCGCGCCGAGCTGTTGCTCCAGCGCCTGAATCTGCTGGCTCAGCGGTGGCTGGGAGATGCCCAGCACCTGTGCGGCCCGGCCAAAATGCAGTTCTTCGGCGACGGCGATGAAGTAACGCAGATGACGCAGTTCCATAGGATTACCATTAGGTCGCTGAAGCTATCAAACAGGTCGAACAATATATTGGATAGAAACATTAGCCAGCTATATGATTTTTTCATTGCCTGCCCGGCTGTGCTTTCCGAGGTCTGAAGTGAAAACTGCTGTCGCGCCCCTTGCCCACGAAATCCCGCCCCCTGCCGACGACGATGCTCTCGCCGAGCTGCAGGAGATCTACATCGAAAAAGGTACGCCGGCGTTCATGCGCACAGTGCTGGCGCTTTTCTGTGGCGGCTTTGCGACGTTCGCGCTGCTCTATTGCGTGCAACCGATGATGCCGCTGCTGTCCCACGAATACGGGATCAACGCGGCGCAGAGCAGTCTGATCCTCTCGGTGGCGACCGGCATGTTGGCCTTCGGTCTGCTGATCACCGGGCCGATTTCCGACCGCATCGGCCGTAAACCAGTGATGGTCGCGGCGCTGTTCGCTGCCGCGTTGTGCACCATCGCCAGTTCGATGATGCCGAGCTGGCACGGCGTATTGATCATGCGCGCGCTGATCGGCCTGTCATTGAGCGGCCTGGCAGCGGTGGCGATGACCTATCTGAGCGAAGAAATCCATCCTCAACACATCGGCCTGGCGATGGGTTTGTACATCGGCGGCAACGCGATCGGCGGAATGAGCGGACGCTTGATAACTGGCGTGCTGATCGACTTCGTCAGCTGGCACACGGCGATGCTGGTGATCGGCGGTCTGGCGCTGGTCGCAGCGGCGGTGTTCTGGAAGATACTCCCGGAGTCGCGCAACTTCCGCGCTCGCTCGCTGCACCCGCGCAGCCTGCTCGACGGCTTCACCATGCACTTTCGCGACGCCGGCCTGCCGCTGCTGTTTCTTGAAGCGTTTGTGCTGATGGGCGCGTTTGTCACGCTGTTCAACTACATCGGCTACCGCTTGCTGGCGGCGCCGTACAACCTCGATCAGGTATTTGTCGGGTTGCTCTCGGTGGTCTACCTGTCGGGGATCTACAGCTCGGCGAAAATCGGTTCTTTGGCGGACAAGCTGGGGCGACGCAAAGTGCTCTGGGCGACCATTGCACTGATGTTCGCCGGACTGGCACTGACCATGTTCACCTCGTTGTTGCTGGTGATCGTCGGCATGCTGGTGTTCACCTTCGGCTTCTTCGCCGCGCACTCGGTGGCGAGCAGCTGGATCGGCCGGCGCGCGTTGACCGCTAAGGGTCAGGCGTCGTCGCTGTATCTGTTCAGTTATTACGCCGGTTCGAGCATTGCCGGGACGGCGGGCGGGGTGTTCTGGCATCTGGGTGGGTGGAATGGCATCGGCCTGTTCATTGGTGCGTTGTTGCTGATTGCCCTGCTGGTGGCGTTGAAGTTGGCGAAGTTGCCGCCGTTGCAGGGTGTCAAAGCCTGAGATAAATCCCTGTGGGAGCGAGCCTGCTCGCGAATGCACTGTGTGAGGCAACATCAGTGTTGAATGACACACCGCTTTCGCGAGCAGGCTCGCTCCCACAGTTGATTTGGGTACGACATTAGACCGTGCAAAAGAAAACGCCCGGCATTTGGCCGGGCGTTTTTTACTGGGCGCTGATCACTCGTGATACTGCGCCGACAGCTCATGCACCGCACGCAGGAACGCGCCGGCATGTTCCGGATCGACTTCCGGCGTGATGCCGTGGCCAAGGTTGAACACGTGGCCGCTGCCCTTGCCGTAGCTGGCGAGGATGCGCCCGACTTCAGTGCGGATCGCTTCCGGTTTGGCGTAGAGCACGGTCGGGTCCATGTTGCCTTGCAGCGCGACCTTGTCGCCGACACGGGCACGGGCGTTGCCGATGTCGCAGGTCCAGTCCAGGCCAAGGGCGTCGGCGCCGGCTTCGGCGATGCTTTCCAGCCACAGGCCGCCGTTCTTGGTGAAGAGGATCACTGGCACTTTGCGTCCGTCGTTCTCGCGGATAAGGCCGCTGACGATTTTCTTCATGTAGGCCAGGGAGAATTCCTGATACGCCGCCGCCGACAGGTTGCCGCCCCAAGTATCGAAGATCTGCACCGCTTGTGCACCGGCCATGATCTGGCCGTTGAGGTACGAAGTCACCGATTGCGCCAATTTGTCGAGCAACAGGTGCATGGCTTGCGGGTTGTCGTAAAGCATCGCCTTGGTCTTGCGGAAGTCTTTCGACGAGCCGCCTTCGACCATGTAAGTCGCGAGGGTCCACGGGCTGCCGGAGAAACCGATCAGCGGCACACGTCCGTTCAGCTCGCGACGGATGGTGCTGACCGCGTCCATCACGTAGCCGAGGTCTTTGTGCGGATCCGGGATCGGCAGGGCTTCGATGTCGGCCAGGGTGCTGACAACTTTTTTGAAGCGCGGGCCTTCACCGGTCTCGAAGTACAGGCCCTGGCCCATGGCATCGGGAATGGTGAGGATGTCGGAAAACAGGATCGCCGCGTCCAGTTGCGGGTAGCGGTCGAGCGGTTGCAGGGTGACTTCGCAGGCGAACTCCGGATTCATGCACAGGCTCATGAAGTCGCCGGCATGGGCGCGGCTGGCGCGGTACTCCGGCAGGTAGCGACCGGCCTGGCGCATCATCCACACAGGGGTGACGTCAACGGGTTGCTTGAGCAGGGCGCGGAGGAAACGGTCGTTCTTCAGGGCAGTCATGTCGGCATCCGGAAAAAAAGTGCGGGCATTTTCTCAGAGCGCGAGCCAAAAGGCACGGATGTGGGTCAGCCTTTTGTCTATCGGGTCAATTTGTCGCGCTGGAACACGATTTTCCGCAACACCCTAAAACAACTGTGGGAGCGAGCCTGCTCGCGAAGAGGCCGGCACATCCAACATTGAAGTTGGCTGACAGACCGCTTTCGCGAGCAGGCTCGCTCCCACAGGAGTATTGCGTTTGGCTCAGGCGCCGGGGTTAGACACCCAGGTAATCGAGGATCCCTTCAGCCGCATTGCGCCCTTCGAAGATCGCCGTCACCACCAGGTCGGAACCGCGCACCATGTCGCCACCGGCGAAGATTTTCGGGTTGCTGGTCTGGTGCTTGTACTGACCTTGCTCGGGCGCAACAACGCGGCCCTGGCTGTCGGTCTGGATCTCGAACTGTTCGAACCACGGTGCCGGGCTCGGACGGAAGCCGAAGGCGATGACCACGGCGTCGGCCGGGATGATCTCTTCGGAACCCGGGATCGGCTCGGGGCTACGACGGCCACGGGCGTCCGGTTCGCCGAGACGGGTCTCGACCACTTTGACGCCTTCAACCTTGTCTTCACCGACGATGGCGATCGGCTGGCGGTTGTAGAGGAATTTCACGCCTTCTTCCTTGGCGTTCTTCACCTCTTTGCGCGAGCCGGGCATGTTCGCTTCGTCACGACGATAAGCGCAGGTCACCGACTTGGCGCCCTGACGGATCGAGGTGCGATTGCAGTCCATCGCCGTGTCGCCGCCTCCGAGCACCACAACCTTCTTGCCTTTCATGTCGACGAAATCTTCCGGCGACTTTTCAAAGCCCAGGTTGCGATTGACGTTGGCGATCAGGAAATCCAGCGCGTCGTAAACGCCTGGCAGGTCCTCACCGGCAAAGCCGCCCTTCATATAGGTGTAGGTGCCCATGCCCATAAACACCGCATCGTACTCGGCGAGCAGTTGTTCCATGGTCACGTCTTTGCCGACTTCGGTGTTGAGACGGAACTCGATGCCCATGCCGGTGAAGACTTCGCGACGATTGCTCAGCACGGTCTTTTCCAGCTTGAACTCGGGGATGCCGAAGGTCAGCAGGCCACCGATTTCCGGGTTCTTGTCGAATACCACCGGGGTCACGCCGCCACGCACCAGCACGTCGGCACAACCAAGACCCGCCGGGCCTGCGCCGATGATCGCCACGCGTTTGCCGGTCGGCTTGACCTTGGACATGTCCGGGCGCCAGCCCATGGCGAACGCGGTGTCGGTGATGTACTTCTCGACCGAACCGATGGTCACCGCGCCGAAGCCGTCGTTGAGGGTGCAGGCACCCTCGCACAGACGATCCTGCGGGCACACCCGGCCGCAGACTTCCGGCAGGGTGTTGGTCTGGTGCGACAGCTCGGCGGCCTGAAGGATGTTGCCCTCGGCCACCAATTTGAGCCAGTTTGGAATGAAGTTGTGCACCGGGCACTTCCATTCGCAATACGGGTTGCCGCAACCCAGGCAGCGGTGGGCCTGATCGGCCGACTGCTGGGGTTTGAACGGTTCGTAGATTTCAACGAACTCTTTCTTGCGTTGACGCAACAGTTTCTTCTTCGGATCCTTGCGCCCGACATCGATGAATTGAAAGTCGTTACTGAGACGTTCGGCCATCTTCAAAACCTCGTACACGACAGCTTCAAGCTACAAGCTTCAAGCTGCAAGAAAATCAAATTAATCCGCCTCACCGCGCAAGCTTCTAGCTTGTCGCTTGAAGCTTGCAGCTGCTTCACTGTGGGCTTGCCCGCGTACTGGAGAGCAGAGATTTCAGACTCGCTGCCTTCGGTTTGACCAACCAGAAACGCCGCAAGTAATCGTCGAGGTTCTCGGCGAGCTCACGACCCCACTCGCTGTCGGTTTCGGCGACGTACTCGTTCAGCACGTTCTGCAGGTGGCTGCGATAGGCTTCCATCGCCTCGCCGCTGATCCGCTGGATCTCCACCAGTTCGTGATTGACCCGGTCAACGAAGGTGTTGTCCTGATCGAGCACGTAGGCGAAACCACCGGTCATGCCAGAGCCGAAGTTGTAACCGGTTTTGCCCAGCACGCAGACGAAACCACCGGTCATGTACTCGCAGCAGTGATCGCCAGTGCCTTCCACGACGGTGTGGGCACCGGAGTTACGCACGGCGAAACGCTCGCCTGCGGTGCCGGCGGCGAACAACTTGCCGCCAGTGGCGCCGTACAGGCAGGTGTTGCCGATGATGGCGCTTTCCTGAGTTTTATAAACGCTGCCCTTCGGCGGCACGATGACCAGCTTGCCGCCGGTCATGCCTTTGCCGACGTAGTCGTTGGCGTCGCCTTCCAGGTACATGTTCAGACCGCCGGCGTTCCACACACCGAAGCTCTGCCCTGCCGTGCCTTTGAAACGGAAGGTGATCGGCGCCTTGGCCATGCCCTGGTTGCCGTGCTTGCGCGCGATTTCGCCGGAGATCCGGGCGCCGATCGAACGGTCGCAGTTGCAGATATCCAGCTCGAACTCTGCACCGCTGAGGTCGTTGATCGCCGACGCGGCCAGCTCGAGCATCTTCTCCGCGAGCAGACCTTTGTCGAACGGCGGGTTGCGCTCAACGCCGCAGAACTGCGGTTTGTCCGCCGGGATGTGATCGCTGCCCAGCAGCGGCGTCAGGTCCAGGTGATGTTGCTTGGCGGTCTGGCCTTCGAGGATTTCCAGCAGATCAGTGCGACCGATCAGCTCTTCGAGGGAGCGCACGCCAAGCTTGGCCAGCCACTCACGGGTTTCTTCGGCGACGTAGGTGAAGAAATTCACCACCATGTCGACGGTGCCGATGTAGTGATCCTTGCGCAGTTTCTCGTTCTGCGTCGCGACGCCAGTGGCGCAGTTGTTCAGATGGCAGATGCGCAGGTATTTGCAGCCCAGTGCGATCATCGGCGCGGTACCGAAGCCGAAGCTCTCGGCGCCAAGGATCGCGGCTTTGATCACGTCGAGACCGGTTTTCAGGCCACCGTCGGTCTGCACCCGGACTTTGCCGCGCAGGTCGTTGCCGCGCAGGGTCTGGTGGGTTTCAGCCAGGCCGAGTTCCCAAGGTGCGCCCGCGTACTTGATCGAGGTCAGCGGCGAAGCACCGGTGCCACCGTCGTAGCCGGAAATGGTGATCAGGTCGGCATAGGCCTTGGCCACACCGGCGGCGATGGTGCCGACGCCCGCTTCTGCTACCAGCTTCACCGAAACCAGCGCCTGCGGGTTGACCTGCTTCAAGTCAAAGATCAACTGCGACAAATCTTCGATCGAATAGATGTCGTGGTGCGGCGGTGGCGAAATCAGGGTCACGCCCGGCACTGCGTAACGCAGCTTGGCGATCAGCCCGTTGACCTTGCCGCCCGGCAGTTGCCCGCCCTCGCCCGGCTTGGCGCCTTGGGCGACCTTGATCTGCAGCACTTCGGCGTTGACCAGGTATTCCGGGGTTACACCGAAACGGCCAGTCGCGACCTGCTTGATTTTCGAACTCTTGATGGTGCCGTAACGCGCCGGATCTTCACCACCTTCGCCGGAGTTGGAACGCGCGCCGAGGCGGTTCATGGCTTCGGCCAAGGCTTCGTGAGCTTCCGGCGACAGTGCGCCCAGCGAGATACCGGCGGAGTCGAAGCGCTTGAGCACCGATTCCAGCGGCTCGACTTCACTGATGTCCAGCGGCGTGTCGAGGGTCTTGACCTTGAACAGGTCGCGAATCATCGACACCGGACGGTTGTCCACCAGCGAGGTGTATTCCTTGAACTTGGCGTAGTCGCCCTGCTGCACAGCGGCTTGCAGAGTGTTGACCACGTCCGGGTTGTAGGCGTGATATTCGCCACCGTGGACGAACTTCAGCAGACCGCCCTGCTGGATCGGCTTGCGCGGGCTCCAGGCTTCGACGGCGAGGGCCTTCTGCTCGGCTTCGATGTCGACGAAACGCGCACCCTTGATACGGCTCGGTACGCCACGGAAGCTC
Source organism: Pseudomonas sp. Sample_14 (assembly GCF_004307515.1). Taxonomy (NCBI): domain Bacteria; kingdom Pseudomonadati; phylum Pseudomonadota; class Gammaproteobacteria; order Pseudomonadales; family Pseudomonadaceae; genus Pseudomonas; species Pseudomonas sp. Sample_14. Next base: position 28,481 of record NZ_RCOC01000073.1, read on the forward strand.
AGCTCGCAGACTTCTTCTGACAGGCCGATGGCTTCGAACAGCTGCGCACCGCGGTACGAAGCGATGGTCGAGATACCCATCTTCGACAGGATCTTCAGCAGACCTTTGGTGATGCCTTTGCGGTAGTTCTTGAACACCTCGTAGAGGTCGCCCAGCACTTCACCGGTACGGATCAGGTCGCCCAATACTTCGTAGGCCAGGAACGGATACACCGCCGAGGCGCCGAAACCGATCAGCACGGCGAAGTGATGCGGGTCACGGGCGGTCGCGGTTTCAACGAGGATGTTGGAATCGCAACGCAGGCCCTTCTCGGTCAGGCGGTGGTGCACGGCACCGGTCGCCAGCGAGGCGTGGATCGGCAGCTTGCCCGGGGCGATATGGCGGTCGCTCAGGACGATCTGGGTACGCCCGGCACGCACGGCTTCTTCAGCCTGATCGGCAACGTTGCGGATCGCCGCTTCGAGGCCGAGGCTTTCGTCGTAGTTGAGGTCGATGATCGCCCGTTCGAAACCCGGACGGTCCAGATTCATCAGCGAGCGCCACTTGGCCGGCGAGATCACTGGCGAGCTGAGGATCACGCGCGAGGCGTGTTCCGGCGACTCCTGGAAAATGTTGCGCTCGGCACCGAGGCAGATTTCCAGCGACATCACGATCGCTTCACGCAGCGGGTCGATCGGCGGGTTGGTGACCTGCGCGAACTGCTGGCGGAAATAGTCGTACGGCGTGCGTACACGCTGGGACAGCACAGCCATCGGCGTGTCGTCGCCCATCGAACCCACGGCTTCGTAACCTTGCTCGCCGAGCGGACGCAGCACCTGATCACGCTCCTCGAACGTGACCTGATACATCTTCATGTACTGCTTGAGCTGATCGACGTCGTAGAAAGCCGAACCGTGGTCGTTGTCTTCCATGGTCGCCTGAATGCGCAGGGCATTCTTGCGCAGCCATTGCTTGTACGGATGACGGGATTTCAGACGGTTGTCGATCGCATCGGTATCGAGGATCTGCCCGGTCTCGGTGTCCACAGCGAAGATCTGGCCAGGGCCGACGCGACCCTTGGCGAGCACGTCTTCAGGCTGGTAGTTCCACACGCCGATTTCCGAGGCGAGAGTGATGAAACCGTTCTTGGTGGTGACCCAGCGCGCCGGGCGCAGACCGTTACGGTCGAGCAGGCACACCGCGTAGCGACCATCGGTCATCACCACGCCGGCCGGGCCGTCCCACGGCTCCATGTGCATCGAGTTGTACTCGTAGAACGCACGCAGATCCGGGTCCATGGTTTCGACGTTCTGCCACGCTGGCGGAATGATCATGCGCACGCCACGGAACAGGTCGATGCCACCGGTGACCATCAGTTCGAGCATGTTGTCCATGCTCGATGAGTCGGAACCAACACGGTTGACCAGCGGGCCGAGTTCTTCCAGATCCATCAGATCATTGCTGAACTTGGTCCGACGGGCCTGCGCCCAGTTGCGGTTACCGGTGATGGTGTTGATTTCGCCGTTGTGGGCGAGGAAGCGGAACGGCTGCGCCAGCGGCCATTTCGGCAGGGTGTTGGTAGAGAAGCGCTGGTGGAACACGCAGATTGCGGTTTGCAGGCGTTCGTCACTCAGGTCCGGATAGAACGCGGCCAGGTCGGCCGGCATCATCAGGCCTTTATAGATGATGGTCTTGTGCGAAAAGCTGCAGATGTAGTGGTCGCTGTCAGCGGCGTTGGCCACCGACGAACGGCGACGGGCGCTGAACAGCTTCACGGCCATGTCCTGATCGCTCAGGCCTTCGCCGCCGATGTAGACCTGCTCGATCTGCGGCAGGCGTTCAAGGGCGAGGCGGCCGAGGACGCTGGTGTCGATCGGCACTTTGCGCCAGCCGATCAGTTGCAGGCCTTCGGCGAGGATCTCGCGGTTCATGTTCTCGCGAGCGGCTTCGGCCTTGGCCGGATCCTGATTGAAGAACACCATGCCCACGGCATATTGCTTGGGCATATCGACGCCGAAGCTTTCCCGGGCAATGGCTCGCAGGAAGGCGTCGGGTTTTTGAATCAGCAGACCGCAACCGTCACCGGTCTTGCCGTCGGCATTAATCCCACCGCGGTGGGTCATGCAGGTCAGGGCCTCGATGGCCGTTTGCAAAAGGGTATGACTGGGCTCGCCCTGCATATGAGCTATCAGGCCGAAACCGCAGTTATCCTTGAATTCATCTGGTTGGTACAGACCTGCTTTCATAGACACTTTCTCACCAGGCTGCCTCTACTCGAGGCAAATTTCTTTTCAATTCAACCACTTGCGTTCCGCGCCGAACGTACGCCGGCTTAGCGGGGGCAAAAGGGTGGTCATTGTACACAGCGACACAGAGGCTCACAAATTTGACGACGAACTGTCGCAAATTCATGTCGCATTTGTGAAAGGTTTAAAGCGATCTGCTGTGCTAGTCAAAACTTTTTTAATTTTGACCGCAACGACTCAAAGACTACTATGACGCAGACACCACAAGGCACGCGGCCGCAGGGACGGTTGGTGCTTGCTGGCGAACCGCGTTGCACGCCAACGTGTGCGAGGCAAGGCGCGGGATGCTGCCAATGGTTGTTCCCTTGGCAAATCCCGCAACGCAGCCTCGCACACGTTGGCGCGCAACCCGAAGGGACGCGCCCCATTTTTCGCTGGGCAGCGTTGCTCGGAACTTATTTGGAAAAACCAAACTACGTTCCTCGCGCCTTGCCCAGCAAAAAATGGGGCGGCGTCGCGGTCGTCAGCAAGCGCCAACCGTCCCTGGAGGCGGCGCGCACTCGTAGAAATTTTGAGGTGCTTGGAGAGGCGGCCTGGGTAAGGCCGCCGAATCTTCAGCGAGTTGTTGCCAGTTCCTGTTGGACGCTGGCGACAGTGCGAGGCCAAGGTTTACCAGCCTGAACCTTCGCTGGCAAGGCCTTGATGGCAGAAACGGCCGCATCACGATTGGCAAAGTTGCCATAGGTGATCACGTAAAGCGGCTTGCCATTGAGGACTTTCTTGAAATAACGGTACTCGCCGCCCTGCTCCTTGACGAAGTTCTGCGCAGCGGTTTCCGAGCTGGTGCCGAGGATCTGCACGACATAGTTGCTGGTCGGCTGACCGGCGTACCAGCTGCCACCGGCAGCCTTGGCCACGGTAACTGGCTTGTCGGCAGGCTTGGCCGGAGCCGGGGCCGGTTTCGCAGCTGGCGCCGGGGCGGCCGGAGCAGGCTTGGCCGTGGCGACCTGCGTCGGTGCCGGGGTTGGTGCCGGTTTGGCGGCAGGGGTCGGAACTGGTGTCGGCGCGGGACCGGCCGGAACGCCAGCAGGCGGCGCGGAGGTGGTTACGGTCGGCGGCGTATCGCTGGAGCCTTCCAGCGGCACGCCGTCGTCGCCTTCGGTGATGCCACCGGCGGCTTCTGCCAGCGGGCCACGCATGACCGGCTGCGAGTTGCCGACCAATGGCAGCGGCATCGGCTGGGTGTTGCCGGCGAATTCGACGGACGGGTTGGCGCCATTCGCTGCACCCTGACCCAGTGGCAGTTGCGCCTGTTCATTGGCCGGAGCACCGGTGGTCGGTGCCTTGCTGCGACCCGGCATCAGCCAGGCGGCGGCAACCGCGACCACAACGACGGCGGAAATCGCCAATACGTGTTTCTTCGGCATGTTGAACCCCATACTTGGACGCTTGACCGCGGAGCGGCTGGCAATCATGACTTCGATCAGTGCATCGCGAGCGACCTGGTTGATGTTGCCCGGCCAGCCCTCGGAGCTTTCGTGAATATCAGAGATCTGATCTGCGGTGAAAAGTTCGACACCCCGGCCCGCGCCTTCCAGCCGCTGGTCGAGATATTCGCGGGTCTCTTCTTCGGTGTACGGCTGCAATTCGATGACGTGGAAACGCTCTTCTTCGAGCTGCAACGCCTCGAGCTGAGCGATCAGCGACGACTCGCCGAACAGGAACACATGCGGACGACCTTCCGGCGTGCCGGCGCCGAGCGCCATCAACGCTTCCAGCGCGGACTCGTCGAGCTGCTCGGCATCGTCCACGAGCAGATAGACTTCCTGCCCGGTCAGACCCAGTTGTACCACCTGCTCGAGAATCGCACCGACTTCGGCCTGAGCGACATCCAGCGCCTGCGCCACCTGGCGCAGCACGCCGGCCGCATCACCGGCGCCACGGGCGGAAACCACCACGCTTTGCACCGATTGCTTGTTGGTACTGGCAACGAGCGCCTGCCGCAGCAGGGTCTTGCCGCTGCCTTGCGGGCCGGTGACCACCAGCAGCAACTGGCTGTAGCGCGCCAGATGATGCAGTTGACCCAGCACCGGTTTGCGCTGGGCCGGGAAGAATTTGAAGCCAGGCACCCGTGGCGCGAACGGGTCGTGACTTAACTGGAAATGGCCGAGAAACGCCTCGTCGGCATGCAAACTAGTCATCGGAATCGTTTTAACCTTTAAGCTGAGCCAGGGCGCGGTAATCCGCTCCCAGCGTGGCCTGTAGAACCTCTTTCGGATAATCGTCGGTCACTACCGCTTCGCCCATCCGGCGCAGCAGCACCAGGCGCAGACGACCGTCGATCACTTTTTTATCAATTGCCATGTGTTGGAGAAAATCGGCTTCGCTCATCTCTTCAGGCGGAATGACCGGCAGGCCGGCTCGCTGGAACAGACGAATGCCGCGATCACGCTCCTGCCCGCTGATCCAGCCCAGGCGCGCGGACATTTCCAGCGCCATCACGGTACCAGCCGCCACCGCCTCGCCATGCAGCCAGACACCATAGCCCATGTGGGTTTCGATGGCGTGGCCAAAGGTGTGGCCGAGATTGAGCGTGGCGCGTACGCCGGTTTCCTTCTCATCGGCACCGACCACCGCAGCCTTGGCCGCGCAGGAACGCTCGATCGCATAGGTCAGCGCGGTTTGATCCAGCGCGCGCAGGGCGTCGACGTTTTCTTCCAGCCAGGTCAGAAACGGTTCGTCGCAGATCAGACCGTACTTGATGACTTCCGCCAGGCCCGCCGACAACTCGCGCTCCGGCAGGGTTTTCAGCGATGCGGTATCGATCAGCACCACGTTCGGCTGATAGAACGCGCCGACCATGTTCTTGCCCAGCGGATGGTTGATGCCGGTCTTGCCGCCGACCGACGAATCGACCTGCGACAACAGCGTGGTAGGAATCTGGATGAAATCGACACCGCGCTGATAGCAGGCGGCCGCGAACCCGGCCATGTCGCCGATCACCCCGCCGCCCAAGGCGATCACGGTGGTGCGGCGGTCATGACGGGCGGTCAGCAAACCATCGAAAATCAGTTGCAGGGTTTCCCAGTTCTTGAAGGCTTCGCCATCAGGCAACACCACCGAGATCACCGAGAACTGTGCAAGGCTGCGGGTCAGACGTTCGAGATAGAGCGGCGCGACGGTTTCGTTGGAGATGATTGCCACCTGCCGCCCGTGGATATGCGGCGCCAGCAGTTCCGGCTGATCCAACAGACCTTCGCCAATATGAATCGGGTAGCTGCGCTCGCCTAGATCGACCTTGAGTGTCTGCATGTGTCCCCACAGTGAAGATGGAAGCAGGCATCCTGCCCTGAAATTATTGGTGTTCTGCGGCCTGTAGCGGTATGACGCCGCTCGCCCGGCATCCGCCACACCCTCGGCGGACGCTGACAGGACGCCGAGGATAGCGCATTTCGGACGATGCTTTAACGGGGCGGCAACTGCGCGAGGCGGTCGAGAATGTCGAGCACCACCATGCGTGGCGGCCGCTCGTCGGTTTCCACCACTAGATCGGCAATTTCCCGATACAGCGGGTCACGGATCTCGAGCAGGTCGCGCAGGGTTTTCGCCGGATCGGCGGTACGCAGCAGCGGCCGATTGCGATCGCGGGAGGTGCGGCCGACCTGCTGCTCGACGGAGGCGTGCAGATACACCACGCGCCCGCCTTCATGCAGGGCCTTGCGATTGGCATCACGCATCACTGCGCCGCCGCCGGTCGCCAGCACCACGCCATCGAACGCGCACAGCTCGGCGATCATCGCCTGCTCACGGTCACGAAAGCCGGGCTCGCCTTCCTTGTCGAAGATCCATGGGATATTGGCACCCGTGCGCAGCTCAATTTCCTTGTCGGAATCCTTGAACGGCAGGCGCAGCTCTTTGGCCAGCAATCGGCCGATGGTGCTTTTGCCAGCACCCATCGGTCCTACAAGTATCAAATTTCGCACAGAATCAACGACTCACAGCAATCGCCTGGTTATTCATGATACGCGGAGTGAGAAATACCAGCAGCTCGGATTTTTTCTCCGAAACCACATCACGCCGGAAAAGGCGGCCAAGATACGGCACATCGCCAAGAAATGGCACCTTATCTACGACCTTGCTTTGAGTATTTGAAAAAACACCGCCGATTACGATGGTCTCGCCGTCATTTACCAGCACTTTGGCGTTGACCTCGTTTTTCTTGATTGGCGGCACATCCTGCACTTTGTTCAGGTAGTCCGGCTCATCCTTGGTGACCTTGACCTCCATGATGATGCGGTTGTCCGGGGTGATCTGCGGAGTAACTTCCAGCGACAGCGAGGCCTCTTTGAACGACACCGAGGTCGCGCCGCTGGAGCTGGCCTCCTGATAGGGAATCTCGGTGCCTTTGAGGATCTTCGCGGTTTCCTTGTCCGAGGTGACCACCTTCGGCTGCGAGACGATTTCGCCGTTGCCGGTCTTTTCCATCGCCGTCAGTTCGAGATCCAGCAGCACGTTGTCGGTGATGAATGCGATGCCGATCCCCGAAGTGTTATTTACCGTGCCCATGTCGACGAACGGCGAGTTGGTGCCGGTGCTGCCCGGCGTACCGATAGTGCTCGACGAACCGTTGACCCCGGAGGCGTTCCAGTTGCCCTTGTTCTGCACCGAACCGCCCCAGCGCACGCCCAGGCTCTTGTCGTAATCGACGTTGGCCTCAACGATGCGCGCCTCGATCATCACCTGGCGTACCGGAATATCCAGCTGCGCGACGATCCGCCGGAGTTCGTCGAGGCGATCCTGGGTCTGGTAGGCAATGATGTTGTTGGTTCGCTCATCGACGGTAATCGAACCGCGCTCGTCGACCTTGGCCTCGGCACTGGTCACGGACTGGAACAGCTTGGCGATGTCCGCCGCCTTGGCGTAATTGACTTGCAGCAGCTCACGACGCAGGGGCGCCAGCTCGGCGATCTGCTTCTGCGATTCCAGTTCCTGACGCTCGCGAGCGGCAATTTCATCGGCCGGCGCGACCAGCAGCACGTTGCCGATCTTGCGCTTGTCCAGTCCCTTGGTTTTCAGCACCAGATCCAGTGCCTGATCCCACGGCACGTTTTGCAGGCGCAAAGTGATACCGCCCTGCACCGTATCGCTCGCCACCAGATTGAGATTGGTGAAGTCCGCGATCAGTTGCAGTACCGAACGCACGTCGATGTCCTGAAAATTCAGTGACAGCTTGTCGCCGACATAGGCCTGACGGTCGGCGTTGCGCTTTTGCAGGTCGTCGATGCTCATCGGCCGAACGCTGACGGTGAGCTTGTTGTCGGTCTGAAACGTTGAGTAGTCGAAGGTGCCGCTGGGCTCGACACTGATCACGGTGCGATCGCCGGTGAGCGCTGCGTTGACGAACTGCACCGGCGTAGCGAAGTCCTTGACATCCAGGCGCACGCGCAGTTTTTCCGGCAATTGCGTGCGGGCGAAGCTGAGGATGATCTTGCCATCGTGCTCCTGGATATCCGGGGCGATGGTCGGATCAGAGAGGTCGATGACTACGTTGCCCTCGCCCTCGGTGCCGCGCTGGAAATCGACGCCGCGAATCGCCCTGCTTCGTTGCGCGGCTGGTCTGGCAGGTGCCGCAGCGGCCGTGGCAGCACGCGGTGCAACGCCAGCCGGGCGCGGCGCAGTCGCGGAAGCGCCCTGACCGACCACGACGAACAGATTATTGCCCTCGACCCGCGTGCTGTACGGCGCCAATTGCGTCAGGCTGACAATCAGCCGCGTGCGATCCTTGGCTTCGGCCACCGTGGCCGCGCGCGCGTTGCCGCTGCCCAGATCAAGATTCCTGTTGGCCACCTGGCTGGTCACGCCCGGCAGATCCAGTGCAATGCGTGCCGGTGACTCGGTTGTGTAGCCCTTGGGCTGTGGTGGCGGGCCGTCGAACGACAGCTTCAGTTCGACGCGGTCACCCGGCAGCGCGGCAACATCCAGCGCTTTCAGACTGGCCGCCATTACCGTCGGTGACACCAGCGCTATCCATAGCGAAAAACCGAGGGTGGAGAAAATCCTGTTCATTGTTCGACTTCCACTATGAGTGCTCTTTCAAAGGAATGGTGCGCGGCCGCTCCAGCCAGGCGCCGGCGCCGTCGGGCACGATCTCGACGACATCGACCTGGGTAGGGCTGATGGCGACGATGCGGCCGTCGTTGCGGCCCAGGTAGTCGCCGACCTTCAGGCGATGCACCCCGCCTGCGCCGCGCAACAGCGCAAACGAGCCCGAGGCATTGGCGATCGTGCCGACCATTTCGAACTGCTCGATATTGAATCCTTCAAGATATTGCTTGACCCGGTTGGGGTCGGGTTTGACGTTGCGCGAGCCGTGCTTCTGCCCGGCCAGATCGACCCGCGCCTGCCGCGAAAACGGGCTGCGCAGGTTGGCGGCGCTGTAAGTGAATGTGGGGTAAGACCGGAATGTCGGCGTTGGTTCAATCTTGCCCGCCGGACGCAGGCGCACTTCGTTGAGGTACGCGTCGAGGTCGCTGAAGTCATCGCCGCCACCGCAGCCGCTCAACGCCAGCACCATGGGCAGGACGAGATAACGAATCGGGGTCATTTCTCCAGCCCCTTGTCGTTATAGCGGTACGTCTTGGCAAGAATGCTCATGCGCAGCTTCGTCCCGCCCTCGGGATTGGCCGGCGCCAGTTCGAAATCGTGCAGAGTCACAATTCGTGGCAGGCCGGCGACGCCGCTGACGAAGGTGGCGAGGTCGTGATAGGCGCCGGTCACGGTGATCTGGATCGGCAGTTCGATGTAGAACGGCTGGGTCACTTCCGGCAGCAGCTTGATTTCCTCGAATTCCAGGCCGCTGCCCAGACCGGTGCGGGTGATGTCTTCGAGCAGGCCCGGCACTTCGGTGTCGCTGGGCAATTGCCGCAGCAGCACGCCGAAGGTGTTTTCCATTTCCTTCATTTGCTGGGTATAGAGCTCAAGGTTCGCCGACAGCCGCGCCTTGCTGGCGAATTGTTCCTTGAGGGTGATTTCTTCTTCGCGCTTGAGGTCGAGCTGATTTTCCATGTCGCTGATGAAGAAGTAATAGCCAAGCGCGAGAATCAACACCATCACCAGCGCACCGCACAGGGTTTTCACGGCCGGCGGCCAGGAGCCGATGTTGCTGGTGTCGAGGTCGTTGAAATCGATGTTGCGCAGGCTATGCAGCCACTCGGAGGCGTTCATTGCTCGTCCTCCACAACCTTGGGCTGGGTCTGACGAACGGTCAGCTGGAAGACGTTGGCCTGTTCGACCTGATCGGCGCTGGTGGCCTTGACCGCATTCAGGCTCGGCGCGTCGAACCAGTCGGACGCGTCGAGATTGCGCATCAGCTCGGAGACCCGGTTGTTCGACTCCGCCGCGCCACTGATGGACAGGGTCTTGCCGGCCATTTTCACATCGGTGAAATACACGCCGTCCGGCAGGGTACGCGCCAGTTGGTCGAAGACCCGCCCGCTGATCTGCCGGTTGCCCTGCAGGTCCTGGATGATGCGCATGCGCTCGACCAATTGCTGGCGGCGCGCCTTGAGCTCGCTGATCTGCTTGATGCGTTCGTCGACCACGGCAATCTGTTTGCCGATGTAATCGTTGCGCGCCATTTGCCGCTCGATGGCCGCAGTGATGATCTGGTCGGCAATCAGCACCGCGCCGATCGAGCCGGCCAGCACGCCGATCAGGACCAGCAGAAAGCGCTTGCGCCGTTCTTCGCGGCGCTCCTCGCGCCAGGGGAGAAGGTTGATCCGCGCCATCAGTCGAAACTCCTGAGCGCGAGCCCGCAGGCAATCATCAAGGCTGGCGCATCACTGGCCAGCGCCCCAGCATTGACCTTGCTGCCTAGAGCCATGTCGGCGAACGGGTTGGCGACCTGCGTCGGCGTGTCCAGACGCTGTTCGATCAGACGGTCCAGGCCGGGCACCGAAGCGGTGCCGCCCGCCAGCAGGATATGGTCGACCGCGTTGTACTGGCCGGAGGCGAAGAAGAACTGCAGCGAGCGCGAGACTTGCTGCACCAGCGCCTCGCGAAATGGCTGCAGGACCTCGCTGACGTAATCGTCAGGCAGCCCGCCCTGCTTTTTCGCCAGGCCCGCCTGTTCGACCGTGAGGCCGTAGCGGCGCTGGATCTCTTCGGTGAGTTGGCGCCCGCCAAACAATTGCTCGCGGGTGTAGATGATCTTGCCGTTGTGCAGGACGCTGAGGGTGGTCATGGTGGCGCCGATGTCGACCACCGCCACGGTCAGGCGCTCCTGGGAGGCCGCCAGATGCGTTGCCAGCAGGCCGAACGAGCGCTCCAGCGCGTAGGCCTCGACATCCACCACCCGCGCGGTCAGGCCGGCGAGCGCCAGCGCCGCTTCACGCACCTCGACGTTTTCCTTGCGACAGGCGGCAAGCAGCACGTTGACCCGTTCCGGGTTGCGCGGCGAGACGCCCTGGACTTCAAAGTCGATGGCGACTTCGTCCAGCGGATAGGGAATGTATTGGTCGGCCTCGATCTTGAGCTGGTTTTCCAGTTCGTCGTCGGACAGCCCGGCGTCCATCTCGATGACCTTGGTGATCACTGCCGAACCCGCCACTGCCACCGCCACGCTCTTGACCCCGGTACGCGCCTTGACCAGCAGGCGGCTCAGTGCCTGGCCAACGCCCTCGAGTTCGGCGATGTTCTTTTCGACCACAGCGTTCGCCGGCAACGGCTCCACCGCGTAGGCCTCGACCCGGTAGCGCTCGCCCTGACGGCTCAGTTCCAGCAGCTTCACCGACGTGGAGCTGATGTCGATCCCCAGTAACGCATTGGTCTTTTTATTGAAGAGTCCCAGCACTACCAATTCCCTATGACTTTCCGTGAGTTACGGACTCTGTAATACGCATTGCGTTCCTTCACCCCCGTCTTGACAGAAGCGCCAATGACGCCTCCGACGGAAAAGTGCTTATAATGCCCAGCGATTTTTTCCGCTTTTTACTGCCCGCGCGGATGGCTCTGTGTGTAACCGCAGCCCCGTGCCAAATTCATTCTTTGCCCTGGATGTCCAAAAGCCTTGATTCGTCTGCTGAAATTTTTCGGTTGGTCCATCGTCGCCGTTTTCTGCGGACTGCTCTTAGGTCTCAGCGGCGCCTTTCTTTACCTTAGTCCGGGTTTGCCGTCTGTGGAGGCGCTGAGAAGCATTCAGTTGCAGATTCCTCTGCGCGTCTACAGCAGCGATAACAAGTTGATCGCAGAATTTGGCGAAATGCGCCGTACGCCGATCCGTTTCGCCGACATTCCGCCCAATTTCATCAATGCGTTACTAAGTGCTGAAGACGACAATTTTGCCAATCACTATGGCGTCGACCCGAGCAGCCTGATGCGTGCGGCAACGCAATTGGTCAAGAGTGGGCACATTCAGTCCGGCGGCAGCACCATCACCATGCAGGTGGCGAAGAACTTCTTCCTCACCAGCGAGCGCAGCTTTTCGCGCAAAACCACAGAAATTCTCCTGGCCCTGCAGATCGAACGACAGCTGACCAAGGACGAGATCCTTGAGCTGTACGTCAACAAGATCTACCTGGGTAACCGCGCCTACGGCATCGAGGCGGCGGCGCAGGTGTATTACGGCAAATCGATCCGTGACATCAGCCTCGCGCAGATGGCGATGATCGCCGGTCTGCCAAAGGCTCCGTCGCGCTTCAACCCGCTGGCCAACCCGGCGCGCAGCAAAGAACGCCGCGACTGGATCCTCGGGCGCATGTACAAGCTGGGCAAGATCAGCGAAGCCGACTACACCGCGGCGATCAACGAGCCGCTGAACGCCAGCTACCACGTGCCGACCCCGGAAGTGAACGCACCGTACATCGCCGAAATGGCCCGCGCCGAAATGGTCGGCCGTTATGGCAGCGAGGCCTACACCGAAGGCTTCCGCGTCACCACCACGGTGCCAAGCAATCTGCAGGAAATGGCCAACACCGCACTGCACGAAGGCTTGATGACTTACGACCAGCGCCACGGCTACCGTGGCCCCGAGTCGCGCCTGCCGGGCAAGACCCGCGAAGCCTGGGCCAGCGAACTGACCAAGCAGCGCACCATCAGCAGTCTCGAACCTGCGATCGTCACCCAAGTCGACAAAACCGGCCTGCAAGTGCTGACCCGCACCGGTGAAGAGCACGTTGCCTGGGACACGATGAAATGGGCGCGACCGTTCCTCAATACCAACAGCATGGGCGCCAACCCGCGCCAGCCGTCGGATGTCGCGCAGGTCGGTGATCTGATCCGCGTGCAGCGCCAGACCGACAATTCACTGAAATTCAGTCAGATTCCGCAGGCTCAGGGCGCACTGGTGTCGCTGGATCCGCAGAACGGCGCGATCCGTTCGCTGGTGGGTGGCTTCGCTTTCGAGCAGAGCAACTACAACCGCGCCATGCAGGCCAAGCGTCAGCCGGGTTCGAGCTTCAAGCCATTCGTTTACAGCGCCGCGCTGGATAACGGCTACACCGCTGCCAGCCTGGTCAACGATGCGCCGATCGTGTTCGTCGACGAGTACCTGGACAAGGTCTGGCGGCCGAAGAACGACACCAACACTTTCCTCGGCCCGATCCGCCTGCGTGAAGCGCTGTACAAGTCGCGCAACCTGGTGTCGATCCGCCTGTTGCAGGCCATGGGCGTGGGCAAGACCATCGACTACATCACCCGCTTCGGCTTCAACAAGCAGGACCTGCCGCCGAACCTGTCGCTGGCACTCGGCACCGCAACGCTGACGCCGATGGAAATCGCCACTGGCTGGAGCACCTTTGCCAACGGCGGCTACAAGATCACCCCGTACATCATCGACAGGATCGAAAGCCGTAACGGCGACACGCTGTTCGTCGCCAACCCGCCGACCGTGCCACAGGGTGGCGCGGCGACCGACGGTATCGCTGCGCCGACTACCGAGTCGTTCACGGTCAATGCCGCTCCGGTTGCCGGTGAAGCGTCGGCCAATCCGGCAGTGCCGCAAGCGCCGGCCGTGGCCGAGCGGATTGTTGATGGACGCACCACCTACATCCTCAACAGCATGCTGCAGGACGTAATCAAACTCGGCACCGGCCGGCGCGCACTGGCCATGGGCCGCAGCGACATCGCCGGCAAGACCGGTACCACCAACGAATCGAAAGATGCCTGGTTCTCCGGTTACAACGCTGATTACGTAACCACGGTGTGGACCGGTTTCGACCAGCCGGAAAGCCTCGGACGCCGTGAGTTCGGTGGCACCGTGGCGCTGCCGATCTGGATGAATTACATGTCGGCCGCGCTGAAAGACAAGCCGCCGCATGTGCAGCCTGAGCCGGAAGGTCTGCTCAGCCTGCGGGTGGATCCGGTCAGCGGCCGTGCAGCAACACCGAGCACACCGGGTGCGTACTTCGAACTGTTCAAGGCCGAAGACACGCCGCCATCGGTGAACGAGCTGGGCAACGGCGCCGTACCAGGCAGCCCGCTGCCGGCGGATGAACAGGCGCCGATCGATTTGTTCTGATCCGGCAGCCATTGAAAAGCCCCGCCTTCGTGAGAAGTGCGGGGCTTTTTATTGCCCGAAGATCAAGAGCCCCTCACCCTAACCCTCTCCCGGAGGGAGAGGGGACTGATCGGGGGATGCTTGGGGAGCTACATCGACCTGAAAGTGTTGTGCCGAATCCATAATCGACACCACTCTCTCAGGTCGATGAAGGGCGTCGAACACCTCGGTCAATCCCCTCTCCCTCTGGGAGAGGGCTAGGGTGAGGGTCCTTGTCGATATGAAATGCGATCCTGAGAACTCCCGAAAACAAAAAAAAACCCGACTCTCGCGAGCCGGGGCTTTTGTTTGAAGCGCTACAACGGCTTAGCCGTTGAACACGTCATCCACGCTTTTCAGCGGGTAGTTCTTCGGATACGGCAGGGTGGCCACGCCGGTCTCGATCGCAGCCTTGGCCACGGCGTCGGAGATCAGGGTGATCAGGCGCTTGTCCATTGGTTTCGGAATGATGTACTCACGGCCGAATTCCAGCGGAGCACCGCCGTAGGCATCGCACACGTCCTGTGGAACAGGCAGTTTGGCCAGTTCGCGCAGGGCGTTGGCGGCGGCGACTTTCATTTCTTCGTTGATGCGCTTGGCGCGAACGTCCAGGGCACCACGGAAGATGAAAGGGAAGCCCAGCACGTTGTTGACCTGGTTCGGGTAGTCCGAACGGCCGGTGGCCATGATCACGTCGCTACGGGTGGCGTGCGCCAGTTCCGGGGAGATTTCCGGATCCGGGTTGGAGCAGGCGAAGACGATCGGGTTGGCCGCCATCGACAGCAGGCCTTCGGCGCTCAGCAGGTTCGGACCGGACAGACCGACGAATACGTCAGCGCCTGCCAGTGCGTCTGCCAGGGTGCGCTTCTCGGTAGCGTGGGCGAACACGGCTTTGTACTGGTTCAGGTCGTCACGGCCGGAGTGGATCACGCCGGTACGGTCAACCATGAAGATGTTTTCGATGCGAGCGCCCATGCTCACCAGCAGTTTCATGCAGGAGATGGCGGCAGCACCGGCGCCGAGGCAGACAATCTTCGCTTCCGGCAGGGTTTTGCCAGCGATTTCCAGGGCGTTGATCATGCCCGCAGCGGTCACGATCGCGGTGCCGTGCTGGTCATCGTGGAACACCGGAATATCGCACTGCTCGATCAGAGCGCGTTCGATCTCAAAGCACTCTGGCGCCTTGATGTCTTCCAGGTTGATGCCACCGAAGGTGATGGAGATGCGCTTGACGGTGTCGATGAAGGCTTGCGGGCTTTCGGAGTCGACTTCGATGTCGAATACGTCGATGCCGGCGAAACGCTTGAACAGTACGCCCTTGCCTTCCATTACAGGCTTGGAAGCCAGTGGGCCGAGGTTGCCCAGGCCGAGAATCGCGGTGCCGTCGGAAATGACTGCCACCAGGTTGCCCTTGCCGGTGTATTTGTAGGCCAGTTCAGGATCGCGAGCGATCTCGCGTACTGGTTCAGCTACGCCGGGGCTGTAGGCCAGCGACAGGTCGCGGGCGGTAGCAGTGGCCTTGGTGAGCTCGACACTCAGCTTCCCCGGACGAGGATTGGCGTGGTATTCGAGAGCGGCAGTTTTCAGATCAGACATTTTGGCATTCCGCTTTTTTACTGTTGGACAGACTGGTCAGCGAGGATACGCGCCTCGCAAAGTCCCCACAAGACTGGGCAGTCACCGCTGTCAAGCGCCCTGCCCTACGACTTTGGGCCAAGAGCCACGGCGTACAAGGGCTGGACTGTTCACAATCAATCAGAAAAATGTCTACAATTTTTCTTCAGCGCGGTACGTGCAGCATCGAAGGATCGGTCAACGGCAGCAACCAGCGCGCCTGACCTTTTTGCAGACCACCGCGCCGGGATCGGTCAACCACCCAGCCACGCGCCTCGATCTGCCTGCCTTTCAATGCTTGCAAACCAGCACTGTCAAATTGTCCGAGCAGATTGGGTGCAACCCGCAATACAAGCGTGTCTTGCAACTCGATCCAGATTCCGCCGCGATTGCGCAGCACCTTGCTCACCCGACCGCTGACTACGGCAAAGCCCGAACGCTGGATCTGCTGCGCTTTCTGCACCGGCGATTGCCGCCAGAGACCAAGCCCGGCTCGTCGCGCGCTGCGTTCGGCGACCTGTTGGCAGGCGACCAGATCGACATTCGGCGCCACCGCGACCTGAAAACCCAGGCCATCGGCAAGCATCTGCGCTTCGAGATTGGCACCGCTGACGCTGTAAACATGCGCCAGCGTACGCCCGTAATGGTCTTTCGCCTGCTTGCCGGGACGCAGACCGACCCGGCCGCCGCTGTCATCGACCAGCGCTTGCAGGCGTTTGCGCGCTGCCACGGCGAAGGGTTCGTCGCTGCGGCCCTGCTTGCCCAGCTCCGGCGTATTGAGGCCGATCATGCGCACATTGCGCCCGTCGCTGAGGCGCAGGGTGTCGCCATCGACCACCCGCTGCACGGAAACGCTGGCCAGACCTGCGGGTGCCGGACAAAAGGCCTGGGCGGCGGACAGCCAAATCGCAGACACAAAAAAGGCGCCCGCAAGGGACGCCTTTTTCATCAGTCTGGAGAAGTCGAAACGACCATCCAAAATGATCAGCCTCAGGCTTTTTTGCCGACGCCGAAAGTAGCGAAACGGTCTGCGAACTTCTGCACGCGGCCGCCGGTGTCCAGAGTCTTCTGCTTACCGGTGTAGAACGGGTGGCATTCGTTGCAAACGTCGATCGCCAGGGCTTTGCCGTAGGTCGAACGAGTTTCGAACTTGTTACCGCAGCTGCAGGTAACAGCGATTTCCGGGTAGTTCGGATGGATTTCGGCTTTCATGGTGTCTTCCTCAGGCTAGCGTGCCGCCACCCAACACTATTGTTGAATACCGCACGTAATTAGGCCGCGGATTCTACCAGACCTTTTCAATCGCGCAAGCTGTCACCGAGACCGACCGTCTGCTAGGCTCCCGGCCTTGAACGCACTTCCCTGTGGGAGCGAGCCTGCTCGCGAAGACGCCAGGTCAGTCGACACATGTGTTGCCTGACCCACCGCCTTCGCGAGCAGGTTCGCTGCCACAGGTCATGCATATCCGATCATTTTGCGTATCGAGATCCCCCCGCGTGCCCGACGCCATTCTGCGCCTTGCTCTGCCTTCGCCTCTGCGCCGCCTGTTCGATTACCGGGCGCCGGCCGGGGTGCGGCGCGAGCAATTGCAGCCGGGCATGCGCCTGCGGGTGCCGTTCGGTCGGCGCGAGATGATCGGGATTCTGGTCGAGGTCACCGACACCAGCGAAGTGCCGGCAGAAAAACTCAAGCCGGCGCTGGCCCTCCTCGATACGACTTCGCCACTGCCGCCAGCGCTGTTCAAGCTGTGCCTGTGGACCGCGCAGTATTACCAGCACAGCCTCGGCGACACCTTGAACTGGGCCTTGCCGGTGCTGCTGCGTCAGGGCGAGCTGGCCGAGGCCCGGCAGGAACGCTTCTGGTCGATTGCTCCGGGCGCCAGCGTTGACGACCCGCGAGTGGCCCGCGCGCCACGCCAGCGCGAGGCGCTGACCACGCTGGCCCAGCACCCCCACGGCGTCGCCCATCAGTTGTTGAGCAAACTGATGCTGAGCAAGGACAGCCTCGATCTGCTGCTGGCCAAGGGGCTGGTGCAGGTCGAAATCCGCCGCCACGCCCCCGGCGTTCGCCATGAACACTGGCTGGCGCAACCGGAGCTGCCGCTCAATAGCGAACAGCGCGCGGCGTATGAAGCGATTCGCGCCGGCTTCGACAGTTACCACGCTTTTCTCCTGGCTGGTGTCACTGGCAGCGGCAAGACCGAAGTCTATCTGCAACTGATTCGCGAGACCCTCGAAGCCGGCAAACAGGCCCTGGTACTGATTCCGGAGATCAACCTCGGCCCGCAGACCCTGGCGCGTTTCGAACAGCGCTTCAACGCGCGGATCGCCCTGCTGCACTCGGCGGTAAATGATCGCGAACGCCTGGAAGCCTGGCTCGCCGCCCGTGATGGCGAGGCCGACATTATTATCGGCACCCGTTCGGCCCTGTTCACGCCGATGAAAAATCCCGGGCTGATCATCATCGATGAAGAACACGACGGCTCCTATAAACAGCAGGAAGGTCTGCGCTACCACGCTCGCGATCTGGCGCTGGTACGCGCACGGCAGGAAAACATCCCGATCGTGCTCGGCTCCGCTACGCCGTCGCTGGAGAGCCTGCACAACGCTTACACGGGGCGCTACGGCCTGTTACGCCTGAACGAACGCGCTGGCGGCGCCAAGCAACCGCGCTTCCTGCGTCTGGACGTGAAAAGCCGTCCGCTCGACAGCGGTATTTCCGGGCCGATGCAGCAAGCCATCGGCCAGACCCTCGCCAACGGCCAGCAGGTGCTGGTGTTCCTCAACCGGCGCGGCTTTGCCCCTACCTTGCTCTGCCACGATTGCGGCTGGATGTCCGAATGCTCGCGCTGCGATGCGCGCATGACCGTGCACCAGCGTTACGGCGAGTTGCGCTGCCATCATTGCGGCAACGTTGAGCGCACGCCACGCCAGTGCCCGAAGTGCAGCAAGGTCGATCTGCGCCCGGTCGGCGCCGGCACCGAACGCGCCGAAGAGCGTCTGGCGATTCTGTTCCCGGATTACCCGGTACTGCGCGTCGATCGCGACAGTACATCGCGCAAGGACGCGATGAATCAGCTGTTTGCGACGATTCAAAAGGGTCAGCCGTGCATTCTGGTCGGCACGCAGATGTTGGCCAAAGGGCACCATTTCCCAAGGGTGACGCTGGTATCAATCCTGGATGCCGACGGTGGTCTGTTTTCCGGCGACTTCCGCGCCAGCGAGCGCATGGCGCAGTTGATCGTCCAGGTCGCCGGGCGTGCCGGGCGGGCTGAAGAGCCGGGCAAGGTGATCATCCAGACGCATTTGGCCGACCATCCTTTATTGGTGCAACTGACCGAGCAGGGTTATTTCGCCTTCGCCGAACAAGCCCTGAGCGAACGCCGCGCGGCCGGATTACCGCCGTTCGCCCATCTGGCGCTGCTGCGCGCCGAAGCGCACAAGCCGGGGCAGGCGGAAGGTTTTCTCGACGAAGCGTGCAGCGCGGCCGAACGCCTGCTGGCCGAATTGAATCTGAGCGGCATCGAGCTGCTCGGGCCGGTGCCGGCACCGATGGAGCGCCGTGCCGGGCGTTATCGCGCGCAACTGTTGTTGCAGGCGACCGCGCGGGCGCCGTTGCACCGCTTGCTGGCCAGCTGGATGCTGGTGCTGGAGCAGATGCCGAGTGGGCGGGCGGTGCGCTGGTCGCTGGATGTTGATCCGGTGGATCTGTATTGAGCTGAAGATCGCTTTCGCGAGCAGGCTCGCTCCCACAGTGGATCAGCGCCGTACATACCTTGTGGGTCCTGCGCAAAACCTTGTGGGAGCGAGCCTGCTCGCGAAAGCGGACTTTTTGTCACCACATATCCACATCCTGCCTGCTAAGGTTGGCAAGCCCGTCTTCGCAACGGATAATGCCCAGTTTTTCCACCCGCGCATCGATGCGCCCGCCGCGCTTGCGGTCGAAAGAGAAGACCATGAAAGACACCATTCGCCAGCTGATCCAGCAAGCCCTCACCCAACTCGTCAACGAAGGTGTGTTGCCTGAAGGCCTGACGCCGGCGATCCAGGTGGAGAACGCCCGCGACAAGACCCACGGCGACTTCGCCAGCAACATCGCCATGATGCTGGCCAAGCCTGCCGGCATGAAGCCGCGCGATCTGGCGGAGAAAATCATCGCCGCCCTGCCCGCTGACGAGAACGTCACCAAGGCCGAAATCGCCGGCCCGGGCTTCATCAATTTCTTCCAGAACACCCAGGCCCTGGCCTCGCGCCTCGACGCCGCGCTGGCCGACGCCCATGTCGGCGTGCGCAAGGCCGGCCCGGCGCAGCGCACCGTGGTCGACCTGTCGGCGCCGAACCTGGCCAAAGAGATGCACGTCGGCCACTTGCGCTCGACCATCATCGGCGACGGCGTGGCCCGGGTGCTTGAGTTCCTCGGCGACGAGGTGATCCGCCAGAACCACGTTGGCGACTGGGGCACTCAGTTCGGCATGCTGATGGCTTATCTGCAGGAAAACCCGATCACCAGCGACGAGCTGTCCGACCTGGAAAACTTCTACCGTGCGGCCAAGCAGCGTTTCGACGAGTCCGAAGAATTCGCCGACCGCGCCCGTGGCCTGGTGGTCAAGTTGCAGGCTGGCGATGCCGAATGCCTGGCACTGTGGACCAAGTTCAAAGATATCTCGCTGTCGCACTGCCAGAAGATCTACGAACTGCTCAACGTCAAACTGACCATGGCCGACGTCATGGGCGAAAGCGCCTATAACGATGACCTGATCAATGTGGTCAACGACCTCAAGGCTGCCGGCATGCTGGTCGAGAGCAACGGCGCCCAGTGCGTGTTCCTCGACGAGTTCAAGAACGCCGATGGCGACCCGCTGCCGGTGATCATCGTCAAGGCCGACGGCGGTTACCTGTACGCCACCACTGACCTGGCGGCCGTGCGCTACCGCAGCGGCAAGCTCAAGGCTGATCGTGCGCTGTACTTCGTCGACCAGCGCCAGGCCCTGCACTTTCAGCAGGTCTTCGCGGTGGCGCGCAAGGCCGGTTTCGTCACCCATCCGATGGAAATGGAACACATGGGTTTCGGCACCATGAACGGCGCCGATGGCCGTCCGTTCAAGACCCGTGATGGCGGCACCGTGAAGCTGATCGACCTGCTGACCGAAGCCCAGGAACGTGCCTACAACCTGGTGAAAGAGAAGAACCCGACCCTGGCCGAAGACGAGTTGCGCAACATCGCCAAGGTTGTTGGCATCGGCGCGGTGAAATACGCCGACCTGTCCAAGCACCGCACCAGCGACTACAGCTTCAACTTCGACCTGATGCT
>NZ_RCOC01000018.1:0-47397 GCF_004307515.1 Pseudomonas sp. Sample_14
TCATCGACGCAGGGCAAGAAATCCACCTGAGCAGCGGCATGAAAGTGGTGATGGAAGCCGGCGCCGAACTCACGCTGGTGGGTGGCGGCAGCTTCATCAAGATTGATGCTGGTGGCGTGACCATGAGTGGGCCGGTGATCAATATGAATTCCGGTGGCAGCCCGGGCAGTGGGACTGGTGCTGCGCCGTTGATGCCGGGGCCGTTGAAGCAAGCGGATACGGATAAAGCCGGGCAGTTGCTGGTGCCAGCGCAGAGGCAGGCGTTGATGCAGAAGAAGCCGATTTGTGCGGTGTGCGAAGCCGCCAAACAGGCTGCGCAAAGGGAGCTACAGTAAATGATCGAGCTACCGCCACTTCCGATTGATCTGCCATGGGAAACCCCAGCTTATCTGCTGCTGGATGGCGTCAGTGTTCCCGATCTCGCGCAGCAATTGTTTCAATGGGATAACCAAGCCTACAGCCTGTATCAGTCCACTCGCTGGCAGGAGTTGTCAGATATTTCGCCTTATCTGATCGAGCTTAAAGGTGCCAGCGATCCGCTCTTGGCGTACTTCAGAGAACATGCGGCTGAGGAGTGGGGTTATCTGCTGTTCAGCGACGCAGATGCGCATTCGTTGTGGGGCCATTGGCGTCACTTGCTAAGCGTGAAGCACCCGAGTGGCATAGAAGTCATGCCCCGTATTGCCGACCCTGCGGTCATGCACCAGCTGTTTGCATTGGCAGAAAAAAAGGGCAGCGCGAAATGGTTCGGACCGGTCAGCCATGTCTGCCTGCCGGACGGAGTTGGCATCAACTGGCATCAGCACATTCGCCCCCGACCCGCTATAGCCGAACCCGAGACCTATCGTTTGACGGATGATGAACTCACTGCGTTGGGCGAAGTAGAATTTCGTAACTTCATATCTGATCTAAATGAGCATTTGCATACGTACTTTGCGGACTTCATGGCGACTTTTGCATCTGAAGATCGTCGGCCCTATGCGCAAGCACTCGCGAATGATGCCTATCAAAAGGGTTTCGCTTCTGAACAGGAAATCACCCTCTATGCGAACGTTTTCGGTTATCTCGCTGGTGAGCCGGTCACTGATCATCCCGACATCGTTCAGCTACTCGCGCAATCGACGTCTGAAGCACCACTGAAACGCGTTGAGCGCGCTGCAGAACTGGCCGAACGCCGTGCCGCCGATCGACAAGGAAGCCAATCGTGACCACTCAACAACCGCCTAAACCCAGCGCCAACACCGCCGCAATGGCCAAGCCGGCGAAAGACACTCGAGTGCCGATGGGTGTGTGCCCGTTGATGAACAAGAAGGTGCAACTGCTGCCTCTGCGCTATGGCCTGGTTCAACATCTCGATCCAGCTGCCGAGGTGTCCATGCCGTACAAAACCAAAAGCCAGCCGCTGGGCATTCGTTTGCTGCGCGATGGGTATCTGTACATTATCAATGGCACCACCGGTTACTTGCACGAATACCGGATCGAGAAAGGCCAGATCACCAAGCTGCTGTGGAACAGTCAGGAAGTATCGGCCGACACTCGGACCAGTTCAGTCGGGGAACCGCATCTGATTTTCACTCGATCTCACACGCTTTACGCCAGTTATTCCGAAATTCAGTGGACAGCTTTCAAATGCTCGCAAGTGCTCAGCTCCAAGGATGAGCGCAAACGCTTGATGCAGCAGCTCGAGTTGACAAGCGCCTGCCCGGAAAAGGGTGGCGAGCATTTGCTGAGTAAGCAGCAGGCGGAGAGCTGGCTGGCCGAGGTCAAGGAGGATCAGTCTCGATCCGATGCCAAACCAGAGGGTTCGAATCAGCAGGAAAGCGTGGCCTATCACTGGGAGGATCAGCCACTCTTCAAGCAAACCACCATTGAAAGTCTGACCAGTAACGTGCAAGGCCCGTACAAGAACGACTACCTGTTTCTGGTGCTACGAGACGACATTGGCGTGATGCGTGATCTGGCCAGTGCGCAGTTGAAAGTGGCTGACTGGATTGAACAATGGAGTGCTGATGAACGATGCCAGGCTCAATACCTTACTGGCTCTTACATACAGTCGCTCTACGACGTCAATGGGCCCCGACTTGACGCTCTGAGCAAAACAGACCCTGATATCAAGTCGTTGAAAGACGACACCAACGAAGAGCAGCAGAACAAGATTTATGAGTATCTGAAGGTTCGCCGGGATAACAGAGATCCGGGGATCTATGGAGACGAAGCGCACTGGCGAAAAATGGCTGAAAAGGATCCTTATGCCCGTGCGTACATGGACATGACGGATTCGCTGGGCAATCCGTTATACCGTAAACATCAAGACACCTTGAATAAACTGAGCCTGCAAAGCTGGTACGCCTTGCATGGCAAGGAGCTCGGTCAGCGTGGCGTCGATGACTTGGTTAACCGACCGGAGATGGAGGCATTTCTCCTCAAACAGCAAATCCTGCTGAGTCACTGGCACGGACGGTTGAAGAACATTCGTGATGATCGCCTGACGATGTTTACCAGTGGCTACTTCCACGGAGCCGCCTGGTACTACGATTTCAAGCTCGATGCGCAAATCAAGCATCGTCTGGAGACTGAATTCGTCTGTGTCGCCGCGATGTGTGCTGACCCGAAGGCCGTCGCGAAACTTGCGGCTTACATGGAAGCCAATCTGCTGACCGTCGTACCTGGGCTGGACACGCTGACTCTGGCCGCACAAGTCGACGTAGCAAAAAAACTCGCGGACTTGAGCAGTTTCTCGATCAACGTGATCTCCGCCAAGGAAAACCTGGCCAACGTCAACGTCCTAACCAATCAGTTCCACAGTCTGATGACCGAGCGCCTGCCCAACTACGCCAAACTGAACACTCAGTTCATGGGCATGCAAAGCTTGCTGGACGAGGCCTATAACCCGGCTCGACAGATGAAAATTGCCGATCAGTTGGACAAAGCTTACGTAACCTTCGCGCGTGCACAAACCGTCGACCCCAACAGCTACATTCGCGAAATCGGAGCGCCTGCGCGTTTACAGTTACTGCGAGAGTTTTCCCGGCAAGGGCTGACATTGCGTGCAGCGTCTGCCGCCGAAATCAACGCCTTCAACCTTGCCCGAGATCAGGCGTTGGACCTGCACGGGCAGTTGAAGGAAACCTACAAGTTGCGCAATCGCGAATTGTCCCGGCAAACCACCGGCTCCGCCATGCCGGGCAGTGAAACGCAGTACAACCAACGAATTGCCCAAATCAAAAATTCGCTGTTACCTTTGGAACAGAGGCTCTGCGACGCGTTGACGGTAGGCGGAGACAGCCCGGCAAAAATCGGCACGGTGATCGATGGTCTGGATCCGCAATTGCGGGCAGAGATGGGCCGGACCGTACGAGACTTCCGGGCTACAGGGACGTTCAATAAGCCGCTCGCAGGGGTTATGAGGTCGAAGGGGGATGGGATTGCGTTTGCGTTGTTCGTGATTCAGGGGCAGAAGTTTATTGAAGCGATAAGTTCAATGGGTAAAAAAGATGTTCCGTCGTTATCTGACTGGTGGAACTTATTTGAGTCACTCGTAGGTTTTTCGGCTGCTGGTTTTGCTACGGTACAAGGCTTGGCGGTAACAATATTTCAAGCTCATTTATCGGAAATGGTTAGTGCTACAGGCAAGGTCAATACCCTTAGCCGCTTGGGCCGATGGACGGGCGTCGCCGGAGTAGGCGCTTTCAGTTTCGGCGCGATTTCCGCCTCTATTGACTTGGGTAAGCACTCCATTCAATGGGGCAAGGCCTTGGCTAAAGGCGATTACAAAGAATTAGGAGCTACAACTCTCCAAATCAGTGGTGACTCAATACTAGTAGGTACAAATACATGGGCTGCCACACGTACAAGTTCAATCGTTGTTAACATTATGAAAAGCCCGACTGAACTGCGTGCTTTAGCTTGGGCAGAGGCGAGTCCAAGAATTATGGCGATTGGCGCACGCGCCAACTTGATTGGTCTGATCGCGACTGCTTTGCAACTGGTGGGCGAGGGTTTATACAACTATTTTAATCTGGACGACTTGCAAAAATGGATGGAGTCCAGCGTCTGGGGGAACAAAACTAAGAATCGCAGCATGCAGGACGAATGGAACGAACTGGCAAAGGTCGTGCAAAAACCTACTTGTGAAATGATTCGTGATGCCAAGCAGACCTATCTGAAGCTTATAATTCCAGGCGTTAGCACGCAGGAAATGGATACTCGAAAATTGCAATTGAAAGCGTACCAGCAATATCGCGATGTTCCAAAGAAAGGGGGTTACGCGCCCGGCCCTTTTCCCTTGAGATGGCGGGAGTGCACGACAACCTGGATTAGTCGATTAGTCGTAGCCAGTAAAGGCAGCGAAGCGTTGACAATTCATTTGCCGATCAGTGACTCATTGCAGACCACAGATTTTTCCTTGGCATTGACCATCGCTTATCAATTGGAAGCTGAACGTGACGTAATGCACGAAACCTGCTTTGTGCTCCGTGACCTGCATATTATTAGCTCACCTTATAGGCGCGATCCAACGCGCGGTGTCTTTAAGCTTGATTCTGCTGACTCGTTGCCGATTGGCACAAGTAAATCCCAATTCATATTGTTCAAAAAAGAAGATTTGGGGACCATCGATGCTTAAAAGCCTTTTCAAGCGCGGCGCTAAATTCACTACTTCTGAAGCCGCAGCGGACATCCGTAACGAGAGGCCAAGGGCTGGAGAAGTCCGCGTCCGTGGAATGAATGAAACTCTGTTTCTATCGCCATTACCGGTCTATACAGGGCAAACTCAATCCTCTCGCCGGAATTTTTCAGGGATGAACGAAGTATTCCTGGAACTCGGCGGAAGTAATTGGGGAATGGTTGAACAAGGAAAAATACTTGCCGCTGGAATTTGGATGGCATTGACGACAGCATTCATTGCTCCGGTGCTTATCTGTGCTTGGCTCGCACTTTTCAGCCCTCACGGAATAGATCGAAGGTTCGTCGACCTAATTGGTGACTCGTTACTGGTTTTTGCTAGCGGCTCTCTACTGTTTATTCTCCCTCTTGGTGCGTACTTATACGGAATGCTCTCCGGCGTCTTTAAAGCAGCAAAAACCTACCCCGTCCGCTTCAACCGCCAACGCCGCGAAGTCTGCTACGTCGACAGCAAAACCCGCCGCGTCCTCATCGTACCTTGGGAAAGCGTAGTCGCCTGGGTCTCCAACACTCAGGGCGTCACCAGTTATGGCGCTACTCGCCAGTACACGTTCGGCATGGGTCTGGAGGATGAGGAGCAGGACAAAGTGCAATTCCTCCTGCTACCACAACCCAGCGATGCACATGCTTTAGGGATGTGGACGTCAATTCGTAATTACATGGAAGACGGTCAGTTGGTAGATGCTCCAAACCCGATGCTCAAGGCACTGGGTTTGACTCCATCCGGTGATCGGCTCAAACCGTACGAAGGCCTACACACTTTTGAAATCGAACGCGAAGACGCGCGCGCGATGGGGTCGCTGGACGAGGGTGGCGACGAACTGACGCCCGAGCAGCGCGAGCATTACGGTTACTCGAAAAAATCCTACTGGCCATTGCGCCGCTGGTACATGTGGCGCGTGCTGAGCTTCTGGAAGATGCCTTATATGCTAGCCGAATGGGCGCATCGCAAAGGGCGGCCTACCCTTCCGGAACAAGTGCAAACATGGTCTCAGCCGTTGCCACCAGAGCAATGGGCCAAGCCCAGCGGTGCATTGGTGAAAGCCAATCAAATGGTCAAGACTGCCATGGACAAAAAAGGCGCCACGTTCGTCGAAGCGTGCAAAGCGGCGGGGTTACATGGATGAAATGGGAGCAACCACGTTCGTCTATTTATTTTAATTCTTAACATCTGTTAAAAGGTAAAGCCGATTTGTTTCGGTTTATCCGACGCCATAAGTCGGAAATTTCGAGTCTGAAACCCCCATGAATACCCGTCAGATAACGCTTGCCAATCGATGGACCGCAACCTTTCAAAACATCGGCGAGTTTCGCATGGGCGTCGAGGGCTGGGGCTTGCTTCTACAGGGTCCGGATAACCAGACGATCAAATACTTCGCAGACCAGATTGTTCTAGCGAACGACGAGGACGGCAACCAAGCCAACACCTGCATCCTGCTCTCGGTCGATGGTGTTTACGGCTGTTTGCATACGGCCGTAGACGGCGACTGGGTGATCGATTTTGCGCGAGGGATGATTGCCCCTCATCGAGTAACGATTCGCCACCATCACGACGCTTACGACGAAAGCCTCGCACTATACGAACAGCCGGCCTTCAAACGTGCGCGCCAGTACGTCAGTGTTGTCGGAAAACACATCTACCTGACTTTTCCGCTAACCAGAGATGAGGACTTTCCCAAGGTATGGGACGAATACTTGGCAATCCGCAAGCGCCAACTGGATGAGCTTTACTTCGGAACCTGACAATCGCATGGAGAGGTCCGGCAGTCGTCTCCAACCATATACGTCGTCATATTCCCGCAGGTGGCTCCCTCCCAAATTAAGCTTCACCTAAGCTTCCCCCGCTAGCATCCCGGCTCATCAACCTGTCGTCTTGAGCCGTGGATGAGTCCCTCCGACATGAAAGCCTTTGATCTACCTACCCGACCGCATCCCAACTTCAGCCTCGTCCTGGTAAATTACAAAACCCCGGACATCACCCGCATGTGTCTGGAACTGTTGCGTGAGCATGTTCAGGCGCAGGGCATTGCAGTGTGGGTGGTGGACAACGATTCGGCGGATGCCAGCCTCGATTATTTGCGTTCGCTGGACTGGATCAATCTGATCGAGCGGCCGTCGCCGGGCAAGGAAATGGGGCATATTGCCCATGGCAAGGCGTTGGATCTGGCCTTGGCGAAAGTTGAGACCGATTACTTGTTTCTGCTGCACACCGACACCTTTGTCTACGACATGGAAGTGTTTGCGATGATGATGCGCGAATGCACGAAAAATGCGGACATGGCGGCGGTGGGTTGTGTTGAGCAACTTGATCGTGGGTTACTGCGTGATACCTGGCGTTTAACTTCGCGGTTCTGCAAACATCATGTTCGTCGGCTCAAAGTTCATCTTGGCCTGCGTTCGAAGCCGCCACGCCCGTATAAAGAAACCCATTTGAAAAGTTTCTGCACGCTGTGGAATGCGCGGCTGATGAAGTCGCTGGGTTTGCACTTCTGTATGGATGAGGAGGTGCCTGGTTACACGCTTCAGGATCGAATGGTCGGGTTGGGCTATGGCATCAGGTTCCTCTCGCCGCGGAAGATTTTCCGCTATCTGGATCACATCCAGGCCGGCACCGTCGCGGCGGCGGGCACGTATGGCAAGGATCATCGCCGGACAAAAATGTACCAGCAGACCCTCAAACGCTTGCAGGATCAGTATGGCAAAGCCGGCATGCAAGCTTCGACTTGATCGAAAACAATAAAAAAAGGGCGACTGCAAAGTCGCCCTTTTTGTTTGCTGATTCTGTATACAACTTTTGCAAGTAGTGGAGTTCGCCCAGTGTAATGGCCTGGCAATCCATGCACCGGTAAAGAGCCCTGACACTGGGCGAACGCGAGGATTTTAATTCAAACAAGTGGGCATGTCGTCATGGGCAAACATGAAATTTTTGAACTGAAAAGTTAAAAACTGTGTTTTACCGATTTTCCCCGGGAATTGTCTTACAAAAAACTTTATATGATTGCTCTCATACATAAAGTTGTACAAGAGCAATAAACTTGTAGAGCTAATACTCAACTATCGTGCTGACTGGTCACTTTCAAGATATCGGTATAAGTGACAATAACGCTCTGCCCTACTTTCAGATCCTTCAACTTGGCCTGAATCTCCGGCTTCTTCACATCGAGCGTCTTCGATTGTCCGGATGGATTTTGGAGGGTGACCTGATTGGTCTTCAAATCGATTTTGCTGATTTTCAGCTGCACCTGAACCTGACGATAAGCCTCGCCACCAGGGTTATCGCTGCCCGGGGCCTTGCGCAGTTCGCCGGTACGCTCGGTGGTGCCTGGCAGACCTTTATCCACATCCGTATCGAGATAAGCGGCGACAGATCGCTGCACCTCGATCGTCACCGAATCGCCAACTTTAAGTTTGGCGAGGTTTTTCGCTTTGTCGCTGAGCTGAACGTGGACCTGACGTCCCTCGGGGCCTTCCAGCACGACCTGGTGATTGGCCGGGTCGACGGCGAGCACTTTGGTGGTAACGGAATCGGCCTCAACGACGGCGGATAACGGAATGTCGGCAGCCAGAGCGCCGAAACTCGTGACAGAAAGCAGCGTTGCGAGAGTGATGGCCTTGGCCAGAGCGTCGAGCTTCATATGCATTACTTTCCCTGTGATGAAATGGCGACGCCCGCCACTGAAACGACTTCAGCGGCGGGCGTGCCAGTGAGCATAGACGCTGTTCAGGGCTTGACTTGAGTTTGTGGCCCTCGGGTGTGCGGCTTGGCGGTGTCCTGCGCAGTGGATTCGCCACTCGGCGTGCCTTTGCCGCTGTCCTGCCGCTGCTTGGGATCGGTCGGGCGCAGCGCATCGTTATCGCGTTCGGTTTCGCCGGCCGGGCGCGGTTCGTCGGGATTGTCGTTCTGGTTGATGGTCTTATTCATGGCAGAAGTCCTCAGGCTTCGGGATCGTCGAGTTCGCGGGCGACGTTGACCTCGGGTGACTGCTTGTGCAGATCATCGGCTTTGGCGCGCAACAACTGCCATTGCTCAAGATCAATCGCGCCTTGGCCGAGCAGGTCATCGGCGATGCGCTGCAGATCGAAATAGTGAGCGTCGGGCGATTGCTGCCAAAGCGTCTGATCGTCGAACAGGCGTTGCCAGGTGTTGAGGTCCGGGAGTTGCACGTCGTCGCTCATGGGTGAGTCCGAAAATGGCGGGTTTCTGGGTAGAGCGGAGAGCGCTGGTGAGAGTTCCAGTCAGTTAACTCAGCGGTCACAGCGCTGACGCTTTCGCGAGCAGGCTCGCTCCCACAGGGAAACTGCACCTACCGTTAATACCCGGTCATTTCCAGATAGCCCTGGCCAGGATGGCTGCCACCAATCTTCACCGGCCCCTCCCAATACGGAATACGCAAATCCATCCACGCATTGCGGTTGATCGCGTCAACGCTGATATCGAGTTGCTTGTCGGGAATGCGGATCGACCATTTCACCGGCATCGGTCGATCAGCCACCTTGGCCGTATCCTGCGGCACAAGGCTGATCTGCTCGCTGTGCAATGTCTGAATCTGCCCGTCAGCGGCGATCCAGGTGCCGGTCAGATAAGGCGCGCCGTCCTTCTGCCGCATGCGGTAAAGCATCACATGTTCGCCGCTGTCCAGATGCAGCGAGAACCAGTCCCAGCCAGTTTGATTGGCGGTGAGTGGCTGACTGCTCCACTCGCGATCGAGCCATGCCGGGCCGCTGACGGTGTAGGTCTGGCCGTCGATCTGCAGCGTACCGCTGGCCTGAAAAAACGGCTGGCTGTAGTAATACGAGGCCTGACCTTCTTCGGATTTCTGGCTGAAACCGTTGTCGCCTTGCAGCACCAGCGGGCGGCTTGAGGTGAGGCGCAGTTGATAAGCGAATTTCTTGTCACGAGCACTGAGTTGCATATCGCGCAACGGATCCTGCGCCTGACTGGCAAACATCCAGTCATCGATCCACGCTTCGAACGGCGCCAGGCGCACGCCGGCCTGGCCTACTCCGCCCCGGGCGTAGCGCTCGGCGGCGTGATGCACCGAGGGCGAAGTGACTGCCGCATGGCCCAGCCAGATCGTTTGGTTGCCCCAACCGGCCTGCTCGGCGACGGGTTTCAGGGCGCTGCGAAACAGCGTCCATTGCACACCGAAATCATTGCCCTGCTGATCCTTGAGATTGGCGGTGACGTACCACCACTCGATGCGAAAACCATCATGCGCGCCGTGATCGGCGGGGAAGCTGAACACCCGACCGGGCACCACCGGGGTGAAGGATTGCGCCTGATCGCCCATGCCGGCAAAACCCTTTTCCTCGGGTGCAGGCTGATCGCAGCCACCGAGCAGCAGTGCAATCATCAGCACGAGCCATTTAGTCCTCATGGGCAAACGTCCTCAGCAAGTCCGCCGGTTGCGTGCGGTACAGCGAATACAGCGGCCATGCCGAAGCCAACAGAGTCGCCAGCAACGCCAGGCCCATCAGTTGCAACAACTGCAACGGAAACACCCGCAACGGCAAGCGCCAGCCGAATGCCTGCACATTGATCACCGCATCCAGGCACCATGCCAAAGCAATGCCCAGCGGCAGCGCCAACAGCAACGTCAATACGGCGAGCAGCCAGGTCTGGCCGAGGTTGAGCAGCATCAATTGTTTGCGCGTCACGCCCAGCGCCCACAGCGGTGCGAGTTGACTGAGGCGACTCTGGCTCTGGGTCAGCAGACTGATGAACAGCGCCACGCCAGCCACGGCCAAGGTCAGGCTGTTCAACGCCGCCGTCGCGGCAAAGGTGCGTTCGAAGACCTGCACCGACCAGCCCTTGAGCCGCGCCTGATCGACGATGCGGTTGTCATCCAGCGCAAAACGCGCCTGCAAGGCGTTGAGCAGCGCCGGAATCTGTGCTGGATCGATACGCAAATTGAAGCGGTTCGGCGTTAGTTGCGGCCAGCCGCGCAACAGGTGCTCACTGCTGATCAGCACGTGCCCTTTCGGATTGCCGTAGTCGGCGTAGATGCCGACGATGCGCGGCGACCACGTGCCGTTTGGCGTGGGAATGTTCAGATGCTCGCCCGGCCGCAACTTCAGGCGTCGTGCCAGTTGTTCGCTGAGCATCACCGCATCATCCGTGGCCAGTTTGCCCCACGGATCGCTGCCACTGCTGTCGAGCAACGGCCAATGCTGGCGATAGTACGAGTGGTCGATGATGCCGTAGACATCGGCCGGCCAGCCTTGCAGTGTCACCGAAACCTGCCAGTTGGGCAGCACAGCGGTCACGTTGGGCTGCTGCTTGAGCCAACTGTGCATCTCGCGGGCCTGCGCCGGATTGGCCGGGTTGATGTACAGCTCGGCGCTCAGGCGTTGTTCGAGCCAGTCGTTGAAGGTCTGGCGAAAACCGGCGGTCATGCTGCCGGCGCCGATATTGGCGGCGAGCGCCAACAACAGCGCCATCAGCGCCAGACTCAGGGCTGGCAGTTGCTGGCGGCAGTCGGCGAGAAACCATTGGCCGAGCACCGACCGACTGCGCCCGAGCAACGGGTTCAACAACGCGCTGAGCAGCACCGGCAAGGCCAGCGCGGCACCGAGCAGCAGCCCGGCCATCAACACGAAACCGCTGCTCAGGCTGTCGCCCCAGATCAGCGCCGCCAGCGCAATCGCCAGCAGTGCCGTCGCCAGCCAACCCTGTCGGCGCAACCAGCGCGAATACTGTTGATGCCACGCCTGCGGATCGGCCACCGCCAGCAACGGCAGGCGCGCCGCTCGCAGCAGACTGTTGGCACCGGCCAGCAACGCGCCGAGCAGACTCAGACCGATGCCGCTGAACCACCACCAGGGGCTCAAACGCAACTGCCCCGCCACTTCCGCGCCATACAGACCGCGCAGGCTGGCGGCGACGTCCGGCAGCAGCACGCTGGCCAGCCAATAGCCGCTGATCACACCGAACAATCCACCGATCAGCGCCAGCACACCCAGTTCAACCACCAGACACGCGATCAGCATTCGTGCACTGACGCCACAGGCACGCAACGTGCGCAGCAAGCCTCGGCGCTGTTCCAGAGCGAGGCCGATGGCAGCGTGGACGATGAACAGGCCGACCAGAAACGAGAGAAATCCCAAAGCATCGAGATTGAGATGAAAGCTTTCGGTCAGCCGCGCGAGATTGTTTTCTTCTCCGCTGCTTTTGAGCTGCAAGCGATCGTTGAAACTCGCTGGTAATTCCTGATGAAAATCCTTGGGCAGCAGCAATCGCGACAATTGCTCGGGTTGGTCGAGCAGTCTTTGCGCTGCGCCGATGTCGACCAGTAACAGGCCCGGCGCCATGTCCTTCTGCGCGAGCAGCGGCGGCAGGGTCTGGCCGTTCACGGTTTGCGCTGTATCGCCTTCGCGCAAGCCGAGCAGTTGCATCGTGTCCGGGGAAATCCAGGTGCTGCCCGGCGGGCTGAAAAATTCGACGATGCGCTCGATCGGCATCGCCTGCCCGGCTACCGCGGAATCCGACGGCAGCGACACCGGCTCGATGCCCATCACCTGAATTCGCTGGTCTTCGTGGCCCTTGAGCGTCAGCCGGCCCTGCAACACCGGCGACACCGGCCAGCCCTGACGGCGCAATTCGATAAACCAGCGCTGGGGAAACAATGCCCCATTCGGCGTGCTCAGGCTGGCCTGTGGTTCACCGCCGATCATCTGGCTGGCCCGCGCGTAGCTGTCGCGCGCCTGACTGTTCAGCGCCTCGACGCCAGTGAGCAGACTGGTGGCCAGCCACAGCCCGGTCAGCACACTGAAAAACTGCACAGGATGACGCCGCCAGTGGCTGAGCAGCGCGCGCAGGGTTTGCCGCCAGATCATCAGGCGACCCGTCCGTTCGACAACACCACGCGCTGAGCCAGACGTGCCGCAACGCGCTGACTGTGAGTGACCATCAACAAAGTCGTCGGCGTGTCATCGAGCAATTCCAGCAACAGCCGCAGCACTTCATCGCTGGTCGCTTCATCGAGGCTGCCGGTGGGTTCATCGGCCAAGAGCAATTTCGGCTGCGAGGCCAATGCCCGGCCCAATGCGACCCGCTGCTGCTGGCCGCCAGAGAGTTGCTCGGGATACCGCGAGAGCAGATCGCCCAGACCCAGACGCTGCACCAGATGCGCTTGCCAGCGCGGCTCATGGCGCCCGGCCAGGCGCGCCTGAAAGGCCAAATTGTCTTCCACGCGCAGGCTGCCGATCAGGTTGAACTGCTGAAACACCAGACCGATTTCCGTGCGTCGCCAGTTGGCCAGTTGCGCTTCGCTCATGGCTTCCAGACGATGTTCGCCGCTGCGAATGCTGCCGCTGTCGACCTTGTCCAGCCCCGCCACCAGATGCAGCAGCGTGCTTTTGCCACTGCCCGATTCGCCCATCAGCGCGAGGCTGCCACCGGCCTCCAGCGTCAGGTCGACGCCTTGCAGCACCGGCAACAATCCCTGTGGCGTGGCATAGCTTTTGAAAACGTCGCGAACCTCAAGCATGGGCAAACCCGATCAGTGAACCTGGGCCTAGGATAGCGGCCCTGAATGTTTTTTGTCCGCTGATGATCATCGCCAACTCCGGGACGCGCCATACGCTGCTGGCTGTTCGGCCATAACGATAAAAAACCGGAGACACCCATGCCCCGTTTCATCCTGAGCCCGCGCGGCCTGCTGACCTGCCTGATCACCGCTTGCCTGAGCCAACCGTTGCTCGCTGCTGACGGTGCGGTGGCGCCGAGCATGCAAACCGCCGCAAGCAACGCTGCCGTCCTGCAAACCCTGCCTTTCAGCGACCGCACCGATTTCGAATCCGTCAGCAAAGGCCTGATCGCACCCTTCAAGGGTCAGATCAAGGACGCTGCCGGCAAAGTCATCTGGAACGTCAATGCCTATGATTTCCTCGCCAAAGACAAGGCGCCGGAATCGGTCAATCCAAGCCTGTGGCGACTGGCCCAGCTCAATGCCCACGCCGGTCTGTTCGAGGTCAGCCCCAAGCTGTATCAGGTGCGCGGCCTCGACCTGGCCAACATGACCATCATCGAAGGTGACGACGGGCTGATCATCATCGATCCGCTGACCATGGCCGAAACCGCCAGGACGGCGCTGGACCTGTACTACGCCAATCGGCCGCGCAAACCGGTCGTCGCGGTGATCTACAGCCACACCCATGTCGATCATTTCGGCGGCGTGCGCGGGGTGATCGACGAGGCCGATGTCAAGTCCGGCAAGGTCAAGGTCTACGCGCCGGTCGGCTTCATGGAACACGTCATGAGCGAAAACGTCATGGCCGGCAACGCCATGAGCCGCCGCGCGCAGTACCAATTCGGCAGCCTGTTGCCGCGCAGTGAAAAAGGCCAGGTCGACGCTGGCCTCGGCAAGAGCGCGCCCAGCGGTGGCACGGTCACACTGATCGCGCCTACCGATCTGATTGCCGAGCCGTTGGAAACCCGCACCATCGCTGGCCTGCAAGTCGAATTCCAGCTGACCCCGGGCACCGAAGCGCCAGCGGAAATGAACCTTTATCTACCGCAGCTGAAAGCCTTGTGCATGGCCGAAAACGCCACGCAGATGATGCACAACATCCTCACCCCGCGCGGTGCGCAGGTGCGTGATGCCAAAGCCTGGTCGCAATACCTCGATGACAGTCTGGCCCGCTACGGCGACAAGGCGGACGTGCTGTTCGCTCAGCACAACTGGCCGACCTGGGGTGGCGAGCGGATTCGTACTCTGCTCGCCGATCAGCGTGACATGTACGCGTTCATCAACGACCGCACCCTGCACTTGCTCAACCAGGGCCTGACGCCGCTGGAAATTGCCGAAGCAATCAAGAAGCTGCCCGGCTCGCTCGATCAGAAGTGGTACACCCGTGGCTATTACGGCTCGCTGAGTTTCAATACGCGCGCGGTGTATCAGCGCTACATGGGTTTCTACGACGGCAACCCGGCCAACCTCAACCCGCTACCGCCGGTCGATGCGGCTAAACGCTCGGTCGAGGCCATGGGCGGTGCCGCGTCGGTGCTGGAGAAAATGCGCAGTGCGATGGCCAGCGCTGACTACCGATGGGCCGCGCAGTTGGGCAACCAGTTGCTGTTCGCCGATCCGGACAACGCGGATGCCCGCAACGCTCAAGCCGAGACGCTGGAGCAGTTGGGTTATAAAAGCGAGAACGCCACCTGGCGCAACATGTACCTGACCGGTGCGATGGAGCTGCGCAACGGCGTGCCGCCGCAGTCAGCCAATACCGTGTCGGTGGATATGGTCAGGGCCATGAGTCCGGAAATGTTCTTCGACTACCTCGCGGTACGCCTGGACAGCGACAAAGCCGTGGCCCATGACCTGACGCTGAACTGGACGTTCGACGATGTGCAAAGGGATTTCACCCTGACCTTGCGCAACGGCGTGCTGACTCACCGCGCCGGTCTGAATCCGGCGGCGGATGCGAGGGTAAGCCTGAGCCGCGATACGCTGGAGAAGATCAGCCTGAAACAATTGGACTTCCCGACGGCGATGCAAAAAGGACTGGTGAAGTTGCAGGGCAATGGTCAGAAATTCGGATTATTGATGGGCAGCCTGGATACGTTCGGGCCGCAGTTCAATATCGTCACGCCTTAAGTCAAAAGCCCCTCACCCTAGCCCTCTCCCGGAGGGAGAGGGGACCGACCGAGTTGCATGTACGAGATACGCCGACGTGGGATAACGAGTTGAATGCAATTTTGAATAACACGCACATCAGCTCCCATGATTCATAAGCCCCCTTCCCGGAGAGAGAGGGGACTGACCGTGTTGGATGTACGAGATACGCCGACGTGGGATACCGAGTTGAACTCAGATTCCGAACGCCATGAAGATCGGCTCCCTTTCCCCCTCGCCCCCTTTGGGGAGAGGGCTGGGGTGAGGGGGTAAATCTTGCTGGCACCCTCGATAACGATCAATCACCTCAATCCTGCTTTCAACAAACCTGCCCCGGATTCAACCGAAACTGCTTCGGCGTAATCCCGAACTGTTTGCGAAACGCGCGGATAAAGTTACTCGGCTGGCGATACCCCAGCCGCTCGGCTATCCGTTCGATCGGTTGATCACCCGCCGTCAGCCAGTGTCGCGCCATTGTCAGATTGTCCTCACGCGCAGGTGCGCGAGTTTCAGCGTGCCAGTGGCGCAGCATGCTCCGGTGCAGAAACGGGTTGGCGCCCAGCAAGGTCTGATCGAGCCTCGAGCGCGGCAAGGTCAGGCACAGATGCTCGCCCTGCTCCACCGCGACACCCACTTCACGCAGCCAGCCACCGGCCATTTGCGCCGGACGCAGGCTGACATTTACAAACACATCTCCAGGCGCCGAGCCCAATCGACGGGCAATGTTGCGCACCAGCGTTATCACTGCCGCATCCAGAGCGAAATGATGCAACTGCCCCTGCAGCGAACGCAGGCGCAAATGAGCGAAATCGCCCGCCTCGACCAGTTCCACCGCAACGTAACTGATCACCCTTGGCAAGCAGTCGATGAAGCACTTCAGACTGGCCCGCAAGGTCGCGGACGAGTCGAGCAGGATATTCAGTCCTTGCAGGCAATCGGTCGCCATCCCGTCGGCCAGTTCACAGCCAAACGTCGGCGCTACCCCTGACCGTTCACACTCACGCCACAACTGTTCAACCGCTTGTGCGGCGATCAATTGATGCTGCCCGGCGAGCACTGACGGGCAGATCCCCACGCGCGCCATCAAGCGTTGCGGGCACAGTCCGGACTGGCGAGCATGCGCGAGAATCGTGCGGGTGAACGCGCTGGAGGCGAACAGAGACTGAGACATGAAGGCGTGCCATCGAAGAACAGGCGTGTACTTATGCCAGCGGACGTGCTATCGATCCAATGCATTAAAAGTATCCGCAAAATGCAGGAGACGCATGATGGATCTTCGCCAGCTTCGCCACTTGGTCGCCCTCGCTGATTACCGCAACTTCGGTCGCGCCGCCGAGGCGATCAACCTCAGCCAACCGGCGTTCAGCCGCAGCATCCAGACTCTGGAGCGTGACCTTGACTGCGCGCTGGTCGAGCGCAGCAGCCGCGAATTTCGCCTGACCGGTCAAGGCGAGCTGGTGCTGCAACATGCGCGGCGCCTGCTCGCTGGCAGTCAGGCGCTGCACAACGAATTGACGCAATACAACGGCCTCACCGGAGGTGAACTGCAATTTGGTTGCGGTCCGTATCCGGCGCAGGTGCTGGTGCCGGAAGCGCTGGCCGACTTCATTGATGCGCATCCGGCGATTCGCACGCGGTTTCATCAGGGCGACTGGCAGCAATTGACGCTGTGGTTGCGCGAGCAGCAGATCGAGTTTTTTGTCGCGGACGCGCGGCACTTTGTCAGCGATCCGCAGTACCAGGTGCACCTGCTGCGCACGCGGCCGGGACGGTTTTTCTGTCGCGCCGGCCATCCGCTCCTCGCGCAACGAGACCTGCGATTGCGCGCCCTGCTCGATTACCCGATCGTCGGCACGCGCATTCCACCGATGATCCGCAAGGTGCTCGCCGATATCCTCGGTGAGCAGGACTTCACCCCGAGCGTCGAGTGCGCACAATTTGACGCGATCCAGCGCGTAGTGCTGCGCTCCGACGCGGTGGGGCTGGCAACGCTGGAGGCCTTGCGTGAACAACTTGATCGCGGCCTGATCGAGCTGCTCGACTTTGTCGACGTCCCCCATGACGAGCCGGCGCTGCAACTGGGTTATGGCATCGTCAGCCGCGCCGGTTTTACCCTGACGCCAGCAGCGCGGGCGATGATCGAGGCGATCCTCAGCGTCGATCAGCGTTTGCTGGCGGCTAACGGAGCGACGGGAGACGCGTGCACAACATGAGCAAAACCCATCCGCAATCCGTCAACGCTTTTTACGCGCCGACCCTGCTGCCGGCCATTGAAGAATTGCTCGCGCGCGGCATTAGCCAAGGCGCAATCGAAGCACAACTGCGCCGCAGCCTGTTCGATCTGCGCACGCCGTTCACGCGCATGCCGCTGCTGATGTCGCGGCGCTTCTGGGG
This sequence comes from Pseudomonas sp. Sample_14, assembly GCF_004307515.1. Taxonomy (NCBI): domain Bacteria; kingdom Pseudomonadati; phylum Pseudomonadota; class Gammaproteobacteria; order Pseudomonadales; family Pseudomonadaceae; genus Pseudomonas; species Pseudomonas sp. Sample_14. Next base: position 17,697 of record NZ_RCOC01000018.1, read on the forward strand.
GTTTGCCGTGGAACAGAGCGGCGATCCACTGATCGGTCTGGCGGCGGGTGAACGCTTCGCTTCGACGGCCACCAATGGACTGACCTATCTGTTCGATGTCGCCGTGTCGCTGGAACGTGCCTGTGAGTTTTTCGCCGAGTACTTTGCGTTTTTCAACGGACACTTCCGTGTGCAAATCCTGCGTGAAGATGGCGGCGTAACACTGCGCTTGGTCGAAGCCGGCAGTCTTGGTGCTCCGGCGGCGCTGACCGATTACATCCTCGTCAGCCTTTGCAGTCTGGTGCGGCGCAAGTTGCTCGCCAGCGGCGTGAATCGTGATCCGGTGCTGGGCGTGGCTCTGGTGTCGGCCAGCCGCGAGGAACATGCATCGGCGTTGCGCACCCCGGTGAGCGCAGAGCAGTCATGGGCGGCGATTTATCTGGATCCTCAGCTGTTCGTGATGCCGTTGACACCGGGTAATCCGGGATTGGAAACAACGCTTGTCGATCTGCTGGAACAGACCCGCCGCCTCAGTGAATCGACCTTGCTCGGACAGCTCAGCGATTATCTGATCGAAGATCTGGCTTCAGCGGATTGGCAGCAGTTCTGTGCTACACAGCATGTGCTTGAGCGCACGGCGGCAAGGCGCTTGAAGGCGTTGGGCTGGACTTTCAGCGAACTGCTCGATGAGCATCGGCGCTATCGGGCCGAGGACCTGTTGCAGTCCGGGGCGCTGGAGCTGGTCGAAGTGGCGGATCGGTTGGGTTACAGCGATGTGCAGGGATTCAACCGGGCTTTCGCGCGCTGGCTGGGGTGCGCGCCTGGGGAGTATCGGGCGCGGTTCAACAAGGGCTGAGACTGTCGCAGCCTGTCCCGACTTGTTCGCGAGCAGCCTCGCTCCCACCCTGGAATGCAATCCCCTGTGGGAGCGAGCCTGCTCGCGAAGAGGCCCGCCCGAGCAATCCAGAACTCACTGCCCCGAAGCCACACTCGCCGGCGCCCGCTCCGGCGTCACGATGCTGCCCAGATCGATATGTTTCCACTCGGGCTTGGCCCCCAACCGCGCATTGAAGCGGTAGTTGAAAGTGAACTCATCCGCCGTCGGCACGCTTAGCGGTTTGCCATACACCGCTTCGATTGCGCCCAAGTCGTAGCCCATCACCTGCAACAGCGTCGGGAAGATGTTGTAGTGGCTGGAGCGGTCCTTGTTTGCCGGCAGATTCGCCGCCCAGTCCGGCGTCTGCAATCCACGACCCTGGATCACCACCAGCGGCACCAGCCCCTCCTCTTCCACCGGGTCGCCGCCGCAATGAGTATTCAAGCCCGGGTTGCCGCGCTCATGCAGATCCTGGCCATGATCGGAGGTGTAAATCAGCAGCGCATTGTTCAGGTTGGCCTGGGCAAACACCCGGGCGAAGAACTCGCCGACGTTCCACAACAGCGTGTTCTTGTAGGCGTTGCGATACAGCACCCAGTCATCCGGCTGGCCGTTGAAACCGTTGCGTTCGCCAGTGTCGGCGACTTCGGTGAACTGTCCGCGGGGCAGCGTTGGCCGGTAGGCCATGAACGCGTCCGGGTACTTGTCATGCACCGGAAAATGCGCGCCGACCTTGTTGATCACGATCAGCTCGGGGCGATTGTCGTTGAGCAGTTCGATCAGCTTCGCCGCTGCCGCCATGTCGCGGTCGCGCACGCTGGTCTGGTCGAATTGCACGAAACTGTCGATGTCGTTTTTCTCGGCGGCGGTCATCAGGTTCTGCAGGTTGCCGGCGGTGCGCTGGGCGTCGATGTAGACCGTGCCGAGCCCGGCCTTTTTCGCGTACTGCCAGATCGACGGCAACGTGCTGTTGATGCGTCTGTAGTCGGCGCGGGTGCCGCCGTAGCGCAAGGTGACGTTGGTGTCGGCGCTGCAGTTGGCAATGGACGCGGCATAACCAAAGTTGAAGACATCGACCCCGGCCGGCGCTTGCTTGAGGTTGCTGTGCACGCCGAACGGCGCGTTGATGTCGAGGTAATTGCCGGAAATGCTTTCGTCGATGATCAGCACAATGTCATGGCTGACGGCGGGCGTGGCGCGCGCAAGCGTCACCGCTTCACGGGGGCCGACAGTATCGTGCAGCGCTTCGTAGGCAAACAGATTCAGGTAGGCCAGCGGCGTGTACATGATTGGTAACCCACGCGCGCCCTCACCCGCACGTAAAAACAGCAATCCGCTGAGCATCAATACGCCGACTAGGGGCGCCGCGACTCGCAACGTGTTGGGTATGAACAGCGCATGACGCGGCTTGAGTCCGATGCCGAACAACAGCAGCAAGCCACTGAGCACCGCGCGCAGGATCGCATCGCGATACTGATAGGCCGCTTCCTGAATGAAGCCGCCGGAGTACACCAGCGAAACGAAATCGCTGTACCTCAGGTAATCCGCGGTAACTCGTGTGTAAACATCAAAAAAAACCGCTGCGGCAAACATCGTTAATGCGAATGCATGTCGAACGAGAGCCTGACGTATATAGGCAGTTAGATATAACGCGAAAGTAAGCGCCAAAAACATCGCGCCAAAAACAAGTACATTCAAACCCCACCCGATAGCATTTAACCGATCCAGGTAATAGTCGGAAAAGAGCAACAGATGGGCAACTAAGAGCAGTTCCTTGGCGTATTTGAACATGGCGATACCGGTGATCGGAAAAGGGCAAATGTCAAAGGTTTGTCGGTCAGAACCTGACACTAGCACCCGGCCATCAAAGCGCAAGAAATGACTGATAGGCGGGGAAAGCGTCAAAAAAACGGTGACTCAAATCTGACACACCTGTAGCGGTGAAAGCCTTTAATATCGGGGACTTAGACCGTCTGTCGGTTAAATAAAATCTGAACAAATCTGCAAGAAATCAACAAATTCAATGGCAGCAATGACTTGATGGCCAATCGCCAAAAACGCCTCAAGTGTTATACCCGTGCAACATGTCATTTTGCTGACACGCTTTCCAAACCCTGCGCTATACCCCTTTAACAATCTCATCCGTAATTAACTTTTCTGGTTTTATTGAGGTGCGCAGATGGACGTGAGCGTATTTGGCACTGGCTATGTCGGACTTATACAAGCCGCTGCACTTGCCGATGTCGGCCATCGGGTTTTATGCATTGATATTGATCCGAACAAGATCAAACAACTGCAACAAGCGGTGCCGCCCATCAGTGAACCAGGCCTGTCCGCAACACTTGAAGAAAACATCAAGGCCGGGCGCTTGTTGTTCAGCACTCAGGCCAGTGATGCGGTGACTCACGCCGAGCTGATTTTCATCGCCGTCGGCACCCCGGCGGACGAAGACGGCTCTGCCGACCTCAGCCATGTGCTCAACGTCGCCCGGCAAATTGCCGGCCTGATGGAGGCCGATCGCACGCTGATCATCAAATCCACGGTGCCGGTCGGGACTGCCGATCAAGTCCTGGCCACGGCCACCAGCGAATTGCTGTTGCGCGGCAAAACCGAGCTGCAGGTGCGCGTGGTATCCAACCCGGAATTTCTCAAGGAAGGCAGCGCCCTCGCCGACTGCATGCGCCCGGACCGGATCATCATCGGCACCCGCGACGACGCTGCCCGCGAGCAGATGAGCGAGCTGTACGCGCCGTTCTGCCGCAATCACGAAAAACTGATGTTCATGGACAACCGCAGCGCCGAGCTGACCAAGTACGCGGCCAACGCGATGCTCGCCACCCGCATCAGTTTCATGAACGAACTGGCCAATCTCACCGAGCTGCTCGGCGCCGACATCGAAGCGGTGCGCAAAGGCATCGGCTCCGACCCGCGCATCGGCTACCACTTCATTTATCCGGGCTGCGGCTTCGGTGGCTCGTGCTTTCCCAAGGATCTGCGGGCCTTGCTGCACACCGCCGAACACAACGGCATGCCGCTGAAATTGCTGCGCAGCGTCACCGACGTCAACGACAGCCAGCGGCACATCCTGTTCAGCAAATTGCGCACGCAGTTTCCCCAGGGCCTGGCCGGCAAATCCATTGCGGTCTGGGGCCTGGCGTTCAAACCGAACACCGACGACATGCGCGAAGCCCCGAGCCGTTATCTGATGGACGCGTTGTGGGCCGAAGGCGCCAGCGTGCAGGCCTACGATCCGGAAGCCATGTCCGAGTGCCGGCGCATCTACGGCTACCGCAACGACCTGCACCTGTGCGCGACCCGCGACGACACCCTCGAAGACGCCGACGCGCTGGTGATCTGCACCGAGTGGAAAAACTTCCGGGTGGTCGATTTCGAACTGCTCGCCGAGAAGCTGCGGTCGAAGGTAATCATCGATGGGCGCAACCTGTACAACCCGGAACAGGTTGCCGCCGCCGGCCTGCATTACAGCGGCATCGGTCTGCGCCACATCGCCCCTGAAGGGCTGCGGCCATGAAGATTCTGGTGACCGGTGCCGCCGGTTTCATTGGTGCCCATTGCGTCCTGCGCTTGCTGCGCGACGGGCATTCGGTGGTCGGCCTGGACAATTTCAATCACTACTACGACCCGCAGCTCAAGCACGACCGCGTGCAGTGGGTGCGCGAGCAGGTCGGCGATTTTCCGCTGGCCACGGTGGATCTGGCCCACGCTTCGGCGATCGATGCGCTGTTTGCCCGCGAGCTGCCACAAGTGGTGATCCATCTGGCTGCGCAGGCCGGGGTGCGTTATTCGCTGGACAATCCACGGGCGTATCTGGACAGCAACCTCAACGGTTTCCTGAACATTCTCGAGAGCTGCCGGCATCACCCGGTCGAGCACTTGATCTACGCCTCGTCGAGTTCGGTGTACGGCGCCAATCAGCACACGCCTTACTCGGTCAAGGATGGCGTCAACCATCCGCTGTCGCTGTACGCCGCGACCAAGAAAGCCAATGAACTGATGGCGCACAGTTACAGCCATCTGTTCGGCATTCCCTGCACCGGCCTGCGTTTTTTCACCGTGTACGGGCCTTGGGGCCGGCCGGACATGTCGCCGATCCAGTTCGCCCGGGCGATCAGCGAAGGCGAGCCGCTGAAGCTGTTCAATTACGGCGAGCATCAGCGCGATTTCACCTACATCGACGACATTATCGAAAGCATCGCCCGCCTGATCGATCAGCCACCCCAAGCCAATCCGCAGTGGGATCGCGAACAGCCCGACCCCGCCAGCAGCATGGCGCCGTGGCGCCTGTTCAACATCGGCGGGCAGCAGCCGGTCGCACTGAAAACCTACCTCGCGCTCATGGAAAAACACCTCGATCGCAAAGCCATTGTCGAGCTGCTGCCGCTGCAACCGGGCGACGTGCTCAACACCTGCGCCGAGGCCAGCGATCTGGCCCAGGCCACCGGATTCCAGCCCCGGATAGAACTGGATGAAGGACTGGGCCGCTTCATCGCCTGGTTCCGCGACTACTACCCCACTGCCCGTGCGCCGCTTGCGGCTGATTGAATGCGGAGGACGCCATGACTGGACATGAAAGAAGTGTGTCGATTGCACAGATGCGCCCTGACAAGCGCGTCGACCCGGAACATCGCATGCGCCTCGACGCGGCGATCCACCGTCAGGGTCGCGGCTGGCTCAGCGGCCGCGATGGCGGCCGCCCATGGCAGCTGTCGCGGACCAATCGGGTGGTCGCCTGCCTCGGCGCGCTGACGATTCTCGTGCTGATCTCGCCAGTGCTGCTGGGTCTGGCCCTGGCCATCAAGCTCACCAGCCCGGGGCCGGTGCTGTTCGTGCAGAAACGCACCGGTTATCGCGGGCGCAAGTTCGGCATGTTCAAGTTCCGCACCATGGTCAGCAACGCCGAAGAACTCAAAGAGTCGCTGCGCCACCTGAACAAGCACGGGGCAGACGCCATCGACTTCAAGATCGACAAGGACCCGCGCGTCACCGGCATCGGCAGTTTCCTGCGGCGCACCAGCCTCGATGAGCTGCCCAACCTGATCAACGTGGTGACCGGCGACATGCGCCTGGTCGGCCCTCGCCCGACCTCGTTCAACGCTTACCGCTACAAGGACAATCACCTCGCGCGTCTGGCGATCTACCCCGGCATGACCGGTCTGTGGCAGATCTCCGGACGCAGCAACATCGACTTCGACCAGCGCGTTGAGTTGGACCTCAGCTACATCGCCGAGCAGAGCCTTCTGCTTGATCTGAAGATTCTGTTGAAAACCCCCTTCAAAGTATTCAGCGGCCACGGAGCAAGCTAATGGACGGTTCAACCAATAAAAGCCTGAGCATCGCCAGCCCCAGCGAATCGAATCTGACTTCGACCGTGCTGGATCTCGATCTGCGCATTCTGTTCCTGACCGCCGCCAACCCCGGCGCCGGCACCACCACCAGCGCTCTGGCACTGGCCAGTCAACTGGCGCAGATGAGCAGCGGCCAGGTGCTGCTGGTCGATGCCAGCCAGTCGGCGAACAACCTCACCCAGCAGATGAACCTCGGCAAGGAGCGCGGCCTGCGCGACCTGCTGTTCAACCCGGGCAACCCGCCGCTGTTGCAGGACTGCGTGGTGCAGGTCTCGAGCCTGCCCTTCCATGTGCTGCCCAACGGCCGGCCGATCCGCACGCTGGAACACCTGACCGCCGAGCGCCTGAGCCCGTTGCTCGACCAGTTGGGCAGCCAGTACCGCTTTGTGGTGATCGACGGCGACGCGGTGTATTCCGCCGCCGACACCCTGGTCATCAGCACTCAGGTCGACGGCGTGGTGTTTGTCGTGCGCGCCGAAGACACCCGCTGGGAAGTCGCCCAGGCCGCTGTGCAACGCCTGACTCAGGCCGGGGCGAAAGTGGTCGGCAGCGTGTTCAACCGGCGCAAGTACTACATGCCCAAATGGCTTTACAAAAACCTGTAAGCGAACGCAAAGGATGACGCCATGAACGCCAGAATGCTTGTCCTGCTGTTGCTGCCGCTTGCGGGCTGCTCCAGCACTTCCGACACCCAGAACATGCCGGTGAATATTCTCACCGCTTCCCCGGCCAACGCCCAGGCGACCGATATGCCGAAGATCGAGCAGACCCTGCGCCCGCAGGATGTGCTGGACGTGATCTTCCATATCAGCACCAGCGGTTCGGACGCCTACCGCGTGCAATCGGGCGACCAGATCGGCCTGAATTTCACCGCCGCCAGCCAGCTCAACGGCAATCAACTGGTGCTGCCCGACGGCACCATCGAACTGCCGGGCGCCAACACCTCGGTGAAAATCGCCGGGCTGACCAGCGAAGAAGCCCGTCAGGAAATCCAGCGCGTCTATCAGCGCAAACAGCTGTTCCAGCCCAACCGCAACCAGCTCACCGTGCAGATCATCAGCCCGCTGAGCAACGAGCAGAACCTGAAAAGCGCCCTCAATCACCCGGCCACCGGCATGAGCCGGGAGATCACCGTCGGCACTGACGGTTACGCGAGTTTTCCGGAAATCGGCGCCGTGCCGCTGCAAGGCATGACCGTCAATCAACTGGAAACCTTCCTCAACAAAAAGTACGCGCAACTGCCGGGCCGGATGACTGTGGACGTGCTGCTCAAGTCCACCGCCGGCAACGAGATCTACGTGCTGGGTGAAGTCGCACAACCGGGCTCGTATCCGATCCGGCGGCCGGTGTCGGTGCTCGAGGCGCTGACTCTGGCGCGCGGTACCAACGTCAAGGCGCGGCTGGATTCGGTAGTGATCATGCGGCGCAACGGCAATCAGGTGAAAGCGGTGCGCTACGACGTCGAAAAAGCCCTTTCCGGCGATGCCCCGCAAATCGCTTACCTGCAACCGGACGACATGCTCTACGTGCCAAAAACCAAACTGGCCAGCGCCGGCGAACTCGCCCGCCAACTGGCTGATGTGGTGCTGTTCCAGGGCGTCGGTTTCAGCTTCGGCTACCGCGTCGACAACAAAGACAGCGACAACTAACTCACAGGTGACCGACATGAACCCAAAGGAAAACTACCTGCATGAGTTCTTCAGGATTTTCTTCGCCAACAAGCAACTGGTGAAGCGCGTCTTCCTGACCTTTGCAGTCATCGCCCTGCTCCTGCCGCTGCTGCTCAAACAGAGCTTCGATATCACCGCGCAGGTCATCGTGCAGTCGAAAAAACTCTCTCAGGGTGACGCCACCACGTCGCTCACGGTGGACAACGCCACGTTCATTCCGCCGTCGCTGGCGGACATGGAAACCGAGAGCAACATCCTCCGCTCGCCAGCACTTATCCGTCAGACCATCAGCGAACTGCGCGACAACGGTGAATACAGCCCGCCACCCGGGGTGTTCGCCAAGTTGCTTGGCGAACCGTTCAAGCGCTACGTCTCGACACCGCTGCGCGAGTACGTGATCAACCCGCTGCGCAACGGGCTCGGCATGGAAACCGATCCGGTGCGTGACACCACCCTCGACGCCCTGACCCAGCAAGCCGTCGACAGCCTGAAAATCGAGACCCTGCCCGGCTCCAACGTGATCTCGATCACCTACAGCTTCCCGGATCCGCAGCAAGGCACGACGTTTGTCAGCGCCCTGCTGCAGAACTATCTGGTGAGCCGTCAGGCCCTGCAATCGATCGATTTGCCGCAGTCGTTCTACGAAACCAAAAAGCACCAGTATCAAGTGCGTCTCGATGGTCTGGAAGGTAACCGCCAAGCGCTGCTGGAAAATGTCGGCGCGGCGGATCCGAAGGAAGAAATCACCTTCCGCCTCAACGCCATCAACACTGAAGAACAGGCGCTGAACCTGTATCAGGATCGCCTGCTGCAAAGCCAGCGTTGGCTCGAGTATCTGAAAACCGCGCTCGCCGCCGCCAGCAGCAGCAAGCTCAACGACTACACCTTCCCCTACACCTTCACCACCACCGTCGACAACGTGGCGTTCGAGGACCGGGAAATCAAACAGATGGGCGAGCAACTGACCAGCCAGGTCAGCCGTTACATGAACGATCTGGCGGTGTTCCAGCCCGGCAGCGAACCGATGCTGTTGACCCGCGAGCAGATCGCCCGCACCCGTCAGCAATTTCTCAAAGTGGTGAGCAACCGCATCCAGGAACGCACCGCCGACCTGGCCGTGGTCAAGCAGGTGATCGAGCAGAAAACCGCACGCATCGCCGAGTTCAAGAACCGTATCCGCGACCTGCAGCAGACCCAGAGCAAACTGCGCCAGATGGACACCGAGATCGATGCGCTGCACGCAGCGTTTTCGACCTATGCCCAGCGCTTTGCCGAAAGCAGCACCACGCGCTCGCTCAACGATGACCTGTCCAACGCCCGGGTACTCAGCCCGCCGTTCGAACCGACCGAGCCGGCGTTCCCGAAACCGCTGCTGATCATCCCGTTCGGGCTGTTCACCGGGCTGCTGCTGGCGATCGCCTTCGTCTACGTTCGTGAATTCTTCGATCACCGCTTCAAGCATCCGGCGCAAATCAGCCATGAGCTGGGCCTGCCAGTGCTGTTGGTGCTCAACGAAGAAACGTCGCAGCCGGGCAATCCGCACAAGAACTGGACCATGCCGAGCCTGGTTCACTGGGTGCGCAATTGAACGCGGTGTCCACCCCAATCGTCGCCCTGCCGATCATTCATTTGCTCAGCAGCGGCGGCTTCTACGGGGCCGAGCGGATGTTGCTGGATCATTGCCTGGCCACGCCGGGGCAGCACCAAGTGCTGTTCCTCGACGCACCGCCTGAGCTGATCTCGCGCTTTCGTGAAGCCGGGGTGGACGCTCGCGCTTGTTCAGGGCTGGGCGAGCTGTTGCGGCACTTGCGTCAGCGCCGTGGCGACCAACCGTTGCTCAACACCCACAACTTCAAAGGGCTGTTGTTCGGCTGGGTCGGCGCCACGCTGTTGCGCCTGCCGCTGGTGATCACCCAGCACGGCTTCACCCCGCGCAGTCGCAAGCAGAAGTTCTACACCTGGCTGAGCCTGCAACTGTGCCGCACGGCGTCGGTGAAACGGGTGGTTTGCGTGGCACAAAGTATCGCCACGCTGCATCTGCAGGCCAGCGTGAGCGCGGAGAAGTTGCAGGTGATTCCCAACGGTTTGCCGGCAGCACCGGCAATGCAGCCGGTGGCGGAGCGGCAACGCTGGCTGGCCGGTTACGTCGGGCGGTTGAGCAGTGAAAAAGGCCCGGATCTGTTTCTCGATGCGCTGATTGCGTTGTGTCACCAGCATCCGCAACTGGACGCAGTGATGCTCGGCGACGGCCCGGAACGCGAGGCCTTGCAGGCGCGCATCGATGCTGCCGGGTTGCAGCAGCGGATTCGCCTGCCGGGCTACCAGACGGCGATGCAAGGCTGGTGGCAGCAACTCGATGCGCTGGTGATCAGCTCGCGCACCGAGGGCACGCCGATGATTCTGCTCGAAGCGATGCAGGCCGGCGTGCCGGTGGTGGCGTTCGCGGTCGGTGGTATTCCGGATGTCTTGCAGGATCGCCACAACGGCCTGCTCGCGGCGCCGACGGATACCGCCGCCCTCGCCCGCCAGCTCGACACACTGCTGGCCGAACCGAAGCTGGCCGCGCAGTTGCGCGACAACGCCAGACGCACCCAACAGGAGCGCTACGACCTCAAGGCATTGGCCGAACGCTGGTCGCAGCTGTACATCCAAACGGCACGGGAGACACGCGCATGATTTTCCCGCTCTCGATCGTCAGTCTGTTCGCCCTGGTCAGCCTCGGTCTGCTGGCCAGTCCCTGGCCGTATCTGGCGCCGGGGGCGGTTATTGGTCTGGTCGGTTTCACCGTTCTGTACCGCAAGCCGACCTGGGGCCTGCTCGGCATTGCCGCGCTGGTGCCGTTCGAAGGGTTCTTCAAGGACAGCTCAGTGTCGGGCAGCAAATTGATCGGTGCCTCGCTGGCGGTGATCGTGATGCTGCAACTGGCGCTGCACCAGATTCCGTCGCAACGCCTGCGCAGCAACCTGTGGCACTGCCTGATCGGCTTCATGGTTCTGTATTTTCTCAGCTTGCTCAATACCGATGACATGGGCATGTCGCTGGGGCACCTGCGCGAGCTCAGCGTTGGTCTGGTGCTGTTTGTCATTACGTTGTTGATCGGCCGCGAACTGAACCTCGACCTGTTCGCCCGGCTGGTGACCCTCGCCGTCACGGCGACCTGCGCCATGGCGATGTTCTCGGCGAAGTTTCAGGATCAGGGCCGCGCCGCCGGCCTGCTCGAAGACCCCAACGCCTTCGCCATGCTGATCGCCTTCGCCATTCCTCTTGGACTGCTGCTGGTGATCCGCAGTCCGAACCTGCTGCACCGTTTGTTCTGGGGCACTTGCTGCCTGCTGTTGCTCGGTGGCATGACCAAGACCGAATCGCGCTCAGGCCTGGTGGTATTGGCGTTGAGTCTGCTCATCGGCATCTGGCACTACCGCGCGCAACTGACCCACATCCGCCCACGGCACCTGGGTTTCGTCATGCTCGGTGCGGCCATCGTGATTCCGCTGGCGATCTACGCCATGCCGGCCGGTTACATGGCACGGATCCAGTCATTGAGCATCCTCAGCGCCGGCTCCAAGGCGCAGGACGAATCCCTCGGCCGCCGTGCTTCCTACATCGTCGTCGGCAGCCAGATGATCCGCGAGCACCCGGTGCTCGGCTCCGGCCCCGGGACCTTCCCGCTGCATTACGCGACCACCGGTTACGCCAAGGCGTTTTCCGCCAACCGCAAGATCGGCGACCTGTACCGCCGCGCCCACAACACCTATCTGGAAATCTTCAGCGAACTGGGCGTGCCCGCCGGGCTGTTCTTCGTCGGCATGCTCGGGCTCGGTCTGTACAACCTGATCCGCGCGCGGGCGGCGTGGATGCTGCGCGGTGACGGATATCGGGCTGACATGATGACCCACCTGGGGGTGAGCTTTCTGTCGCTGACCCTGTTCCTGATGTTCCTCAGCGCACCGAACCAGAAATACGTGTGGATCATGCTGGCGCTGACCAGCGTGCTGCGCATCAAGGCCGAGCAGGCGCCACTGACTACGGAGACGCAGGCATGAAGCGGATCAGCATCGTCATCCCGATGTACAACGAGGCGCGGCACATTGGCCGTACCCTGCTCGCTGCGCAGAAAGCCGCACACGCGGCCAATGTCGAGTGCGAGCTGATCGTGGTCGACAACGGCTCGACCGATCAGGGCCCGCAGATTGCCCGGCAGTTCGGCGCAACCGTGCTCAGTTTGCCGGGGCTGTTGATCGGCGCGCTGCGCAATCGCGGCACGGCGATCGCCAGCGGGGAATGGCTGGCCTTCATCGACGCCGACGTGGAAATGCCGGAAACCTGGTTGCAGCCCTTGTTCGACATCCAAGCCAGTGGCCAGGCCGATGTGTTCGGCCTGGACCTGCACACCCCGGCCGAGGCGCCATGGTTCGCCACGGCCTGGCAGCGCCGCACTTCGCAGCCCTCGCACCGCGTCAGCCACAGCGTCGATTGGCTGCCCAGTTCCAACCTGCTGATGCGTCGCGACTGGTTCGATAAGGTCGGCGGTTTCAACGAAACCCTGCGCACCGGCGAAGACAAGGAATTCACCCTGCGCCTGCACGAACAGGGCGCGCGTCTACTGTCGGTCAATGACAAGGTCGCGCTGCACTGGGGTTACGAAATGAACTGGCGCGAATGGATGGGCAAGGAAATGTGGCGCCAGGGCAGCCATCTGCAACTGCTGCGCACCCATGGCATGAGCCTGCGCCTGCTGCGCTTTCCAATGCTGTCGTTGTTCGTCTGGCTGCTGGACTTTCTGGCGATTTCGGCGCTGCTCGACGGTTTTCCGCACCACGCAGCGCTAATGGTGACGCTGACCCTGATGCCGGGGCTGGTACTGAGCGTTCGCCAGAGTCTCAAGCACCGTGATCCGCTCCTGACCCTGCAACTGTGGGGCCTGCACTGGCTGCGCCTGCACCTGGCCGGCGCGGCGTTCATTTTGAGTCTGTGTCAGTGGAACGCAAGGAGGCCTGCCCGTGGCTGAGTTCATTTTCTGGATGTGCCTGTTGCTGCCGGTCTACGCCTACGTCGGCTACCCGCTTTTGCTGACGATCCTCGCGCCGCTGTTTCCGGCGTGGCGACACACGCCGGCACCGCCGCTGAACGTCAGCATCGTCATCGCCGCGCACAACGAGGCGCGGCATATCGAGCACAAGTTGCGCACGCTGCTGGCGCAGGACTATCAACCGGCGACGCTGCAGATCATTCTCGCCAGCGACGGCTCGACCGATGACACCGTGGCCTGCGCGCACAAGGTGATTGATCCGCGCATCACCGTGCTCGACCTGCCGCGTCAAGGTAAAGCCGCCACGCTGAATGCCGGCGCGGCCCTGAGCACCGGCGACATTCTGGTGTTCACCGATGCCGACAACCAATGGTCGCGCGACACCCTCGGCCACTTGCTCGCGCCGCTGAGCGATCCGCAGGTCGGCGCTTGCGCCGGGCACATGGTGATCCCGGTTACTGGTGGCGGCCTGAGCATCGGCGACAGCCTGTACCGGCATTACGAAGGCTGGCTGCGCCGGGTCGAGAACCGCACCGGCTGCATGGTCTCCGCTGACGGCGCCCTGCTCGCCCTGCGCCGCGAGTTGTTCCAGAACGTACCGGCCGAGGTCAACGACGATTTCTTCATCAGCACCTGCGCACCGGTGGCCGGCAAGCGCATCGTCTACGTGCCCGAAGCGCAGGTTATCGACCATGGCGTCGACGAGGCGGACAAACAGTTTCGCCGTCGTCAGCGCGTCACCGTCGGCGGCCTGCAAAGCCTGGCCCAGCGCCGCGAGCTGCTCAATCCGCTCAAGCATGGCCTGTATTCACTGGCGTTGATCAGCCACAAACTGATCCGCCGCCTCGCGCCGGTTCTTCTTCTGCCATTGCTGCTGAGCAATTGCTGGCTGTGGGACGAGCACGGCTTCTATCGCCTGAGCCTGATCGCGCAACTGTTCGGCTACAGCGTGGCAATTGCCGGCCTGCTGGATGCGCAACACCGCTTGCCGAAACCGTTCCGCCTCGCCGCGTTTCTGCTGGTCACCCTCGCCGGGATGAGTCTCGGCCTGTGGCAGTTCCTGCGCGGCCAGCGGTATGCCCAGTGGAATCCGGAACAGAACCGTTAAGAGGACCGAAGCCATGGCGATCAAACAACTGATAAAAAGCACCAGTGGCTGGCTCTACCTCAACTCGCCGGTGGGCCGTCAGCAGTTGCAGGGCGCGGGGGTGATTCTGATGTTGCATCGCGTGCTGTCCAACGACCGCGCCGCCGACCTGCCGCACCGCAATGAACTGTGCGTCGGACCGAAAGCGTTCGAGCATTTGCTGGTGTGGCTGCGCAAGCATTTCGACTGCGTGCCGCTGATGGAAATTCTCCAGCCCAACGCCCTGCGCAGCGAGCGCCCACGGGTGGCGCTGACCTTTGACGATGGCTGGCGTGACAACGCCGTCAACGCCTTCGCGCTGCTGCAAAAACATCAGGTGCCGGCGAGCATTTTTCTCTCCACCGATTTCATCGGCAGCCGCCAGCGCTTCTGGTGGGAAAGCCTTGGCGAAACCCTTTGGGGCAGCCATGGCGATAAAGCCCGCATGCACCTGATCGAATGCCTGCATGCGCGCAAGCATCCGCTGCCGGTGCTGCTTGATGACATCGATGTCGAGCGCCGCAGTCTGGCGCTGCTGCATTACCTGCAAGGGTTGAAAAGCCTGGCTCCGCAGGAACGGGAAGAGCTCACCGACGAATGCCCGAAGGACTCGCTGCCACAGGCACTGGACTGGCATCAGGTGCGGGCGATGGAAGCCTCCGGTCTGGTGCGGTTCGGCCCGCACGGCGCCAGCCACGCAATCCTCACCGGTCTCGATGATGCGCGCCTGAGCGAAGAAATCCGCCGCAGCCGCGACGCATTGAACAACGGCTGCAACCGACCTCTACCGGTGTATTGCTACCCCAACGGCGACAACGATGATCGCGTTCGCCAGCAGGTCGCCGATCACGATTACCCGTTTGCGCTGGGCACCGGCACCGGAATCTATCGCGGCGACGGCGATCCGCTGAACCTGCCGCGTTTCGGCGTCAGCCAGCGCACCGCGCGCCATCCGCAATTGCTGTCGTGGCGGATTTACCGGGGAGCGCGGCCATGAGCCGAGGCAACTACCTCAAGCATCTGGCGCTGAGCATGGGCACCAAGCTGGCGATGATCGCCTTGCGTTTGCTGCGCAACGTCTTGCTCGCGCGGATTCTCGGCCCCAGCGAACGCGGCCTGTTCGCCCTGCTCAGCACCCTGCCGGACCTGATCAGTGCGGCCACCAGCGGCGGTCTGAACTCGGCGGTCGGTTATCAGGCGGCAAAGCAGCGGCCGATGGGTTTGTTGCTCAGCCAGGTGCTGGTGTTCGGCTGTCTGCTGGCCGGTTTGCTGACTTTGCTGGTGGTGGCGCTGGTGCGCGAATTCGGCACGCAGCTGGACGTGACCATGCAACTTGGCCTGCTCGCCTGGCTGTTGCTGCTGGCGGTGCCGTTGACCGTGTTGAAAAGCGGCCTGCTGACCCTGCACAACGCCTCAGGTGGCGTGGTCGCGTTCAACGTCTTGCGCCTGATCGAATCGCTGGCGCCGCTGTTGCTGTTCGTCGCACTGTTCTGGATGTGGCAGAGCGCAGCGCTGGAAGCGGCGCTGATCAGTTGGCTGGCCGGGATCAGTCTGGTGGTGCTCGCCGGTTGGGTCTGGCTGAAGCGGGCGCAGCCATTGCAGCTGCAATGGGATCGCGCCAGCCAGAAGGAGCTGCTGCGCTACAGCGCGCGCAGCCATCCCGATCTGCTGTTCCAGCAAGTGATTCTGCGCTCCGATTACCTGTTCATCGGCGCCCTGCTCGGCAGCACCGCGCTGGGCCATTACGCCATGGCCAGCGCTGCTGCCGAATTGCTGTTGATCGTCCCCGAAGCGGTGACCACACCGCTGATGAAACGCCTGCTGCAACAGGATGAAGGCATGGACAAGGTCACTCCGCTGGCGCTGCGCCTGACCGCGACGGTGATGCTCGGCGCCTGCCTGAGTATGGCCGTGATCGGCGAGTGGTTGATCGTCACCCTGTTTGGCGCTGCCTACCAGCCGGCGTACCCGGCGCTGCTGGCGTTGCTGCCGGGGCTGTTGGGCCTGTGCTACGCGAGCATTCTGCGCCTGGACTTGCTGGGCAAGAATCGCCCCGGCTCGGTGTCCTTGTTGATGGGCCTGGGCGCGCTGCTCAATCTGGCGCTGAACCTGGTGCTGATTCCGGCCTACGGCATTGTCGGCGCCGCCGCCGCATCATCGATCGCCTATCTGGCAGTGACCGTGGCCATGCTGGTGCTGTATTGCCGCTTTAGCGGCGTGCCGTTCTGGCAAACCCTGATCATCCTGCCCCGCGACGTGCTGCCGATGTGGTCGATGCTGCAGAGGAAGCCCGCATGAAAGGCCTGTACCTGCTGTTCGGTCTCGGCCTGTCGCTGGACGCTTTGGCGGCGTCGATGCGCTGGGGTGAGATTCGTGACGGCAGTCTGTTTCTGCAAACCGATCAGCCTGACAGCGTGACCGTGCGCTGGACCCCGGCGTGGCAAGCGGACGCCAACGAAGAGCAGCTGTACCTGCTCGACGGTCGCGGTAAATTGCTCGGCGAACGCTTGATCAAGGCCAGCGAAACCCGCGGCAGTCAGACATGGCCGCTGCTGCCCGGCGCGGCGAGTTATCGACTGGAAATTCCCGGCTACAGCTTCCGCCACTACCGCATCGAACACGATGCGCGCACCGTCGCCCTGTTTGCCCCGGCCAAAGTGCACTTCAGTGCCGAAAGCAAAAATGGCGACGTGCTGTATTTCAAAGTTGCAGCCGGTGAGCGCGCAGTGCTCGCCGGCAAATTCCATGGCGGTGTCACCGCGTTGCAGGCGCAGCGGATCGGCGACCACCAGGCGCTGACCCTCGCACTGAAGCCTTATCGCGCCTATTGGCAGTTCGATCAGATTGCATTGCCAGTCAGCCCCCGCGAGCAGGTCTGGCGTCTGCAACTGCAAGGCAGCGGCAAAGCGGCGTTCTGGCTCGACGGCACGGCCAATCTGTTTGCGCAGAATCCGCAGCAACTGCAACCGCTGCGCGAAGAGGTCGGAGAGGTGCGGCTGGTGCTGCATAACAAAGTCCTTGGGCGCACGCCGGATCTGGGCATCGCCCTGCCCTACGTGATGCCGCCAGCAGCCAGCCATGCGCTGCTCGATGCGCTGAAGCCGACGGCGGCGAGCTATTACAGTTTCGTCGACGTCACGGCGCAGAATCCACAGTTCGAGGACGCTTTCCGCCGGGTGTACCAGCAGCGCTTCGGCATCCGCAACGACATCACCCTGCTGGCCGGCAGTCAGCGCCAAGCCGATCTGCGCGCCGACGTGCAGAGCAACAGCGGCCTCGACGCCTGGCTGGCGAGCACCCGCGCCCTCGGCGGCAACGGCACGCATTACATCGGCTTTGCCGACGAACCCAATCTCAACTATTCCAGCTATGGGCAATATCAGGCGATTTTCACCAGCATGGCGCGTCAGGTGCGCAGCGACCCGGCCAACGCCCGCGCCGGTGTGCGTATCGCCATGCCGGCCAGCTCGCGACTGGTCAACGGCCCATTCGCCGATAATGCGGCAGACAAGCGCGGAATCGATTGGGCACGGCGCCTGCTCAGCGAATCAGCCGACCAGATCGATGCACTGGCCTGGCATGAATGGATGATTCGCGATCTGCTCGCCACCCGCGTCTACCGCGACAGTGTGCGGCGCGCCGCCGAACTGGTCGGCCTCGACGCCAATGGTCAGCCGCGCAAGGCCTTGCTGCTCGATCAGACCAACCTGTCCAGCGGCTCCAGCCTCAGCCCCTACGATCAGGAAACCCACTACACCTCGCTGTGGTGGGCGTCGGTGGTGATCAATGCCTCGCAGGACGGCTTGCTGAGCATGCTCAACTGGTTTCAGGCCGCCGATGAGCCGCATTACCCCAAAGGCATGTTGCGCATATTGGGCGAGGATCGCTTCGAGCTGAAACCGATCGGTCTGGCCCAGCAATTCATCGCCCGCCACTGGCTGCGCCAAGTGCTGCAACTGGATAACGACGCCTTCGAGGTGGATGTGCTGGCGATGGCCGGCGACGAGCAGCGCACGTTGCTCGGAGTGAACAAAGGGACGCGCTTGCAACGCGTCGATCTGAGCGGCGCCAGGTGCCCGCTGAACCATGGCGCCCTGCGTTACTTCGGCGCCGACAATCGCAGCCGCGACGCACCGTTTGCCTGCGACAACGGGCGCGTGCGTTTCGAACTGCCGGGACAAACCCTGTTTGCCCTGAGCTGGAGCGCTTCATGAGCCGCCCTTCGATGCTCTGCCGCGCGGGCTTGATGCCGCGCATGGCACCCTCATCAGGAGAAGAGACCATGGATGTTTTGCAAAAACTCAGCGGACATATTCGTCGTAAAGGCCTGCGAGCGACCTTGGGCAAGATCCGCAAACTGTACATTTTTTCCCATCAGCAACTGCTGTGGATGGAGCGCGACCTGGTCAGCCCGGTGCCGCCGCACCGCCTCAAACCCTATCCGCCACTGCGCGTGGTCAGGATTACGGCGGACAACGCCAGCGCTTTCGCGCGTTACTTTGGTGACCGTGTCGGCACGATGGCCGAGCTGGCCAAAGAGGGCCACACCGGGCACATGCATGTCGACGAGCAAGGCGATGCCGTAGCGTTTATCTGGGGTACGCCGCGGGATTATTTCGACCGGCATTACTACGGCTGCCGGTTCCCGGTGAAACCCGGTGAGTTCTTCGAGTTCGGTGGCGAACTGGCCCGGGCCTACTGGGGTACAGAGCTGTCGGTGGACCTGCAATTGCGCCTGTGGGAAGCCATGGCCGCCCAGGGCTGCCGCAAAGTGGTCGATGTCTGTGAGTCGACCAACATCCCGGCGCTCAAGCTGCATCTGCGCATGAGCTATACCGAACAACGGCGGATCACAAATATCTACACGCTGTTCGGTCGCTGGCGCTTCTATCGCGAAACCCGCTACAGCGGTTCGCGCCTGGCGGCGCTGGGTAAAACTTCCCGTCCACCTGTCAACGCAACGGCGGCCTGAACCTATGGTGATGCGATTCGAATGGCGCACGTCCCTGTGCGCCGCCGACTTCCCGGCAACCGCGTATGAAACGCTGCGCCTGGGCGTGAGCGACCATACGCCGTTCAACAATCTCGGCTGGTTATGTGCGGCGGAACAGGCCCTGGGTGAGGATCAGCACCTGCACATTCTGCTCGGTTGGGAAGCCGCAGAACTACGCCTGTGCCTGCCGCTGGTAGCCAGCCGCGAGCGCTTCGCCGGAGTGCCGTTTCGGGTCTTGCATCACTTGGGTTATCCGCTGGCTGATCGTCTGGCTTTGCTGTCGCTGCTCGGCGGCGAGGACATGCACGAGGCGCTGCTGCTGATTCGCCAGCGCCTGCCCCATGCACTGTTGCAACTCAATGAGCTGTCGGAACCTGCGGGTGAAGAAAGTGCCGTCACCGCATGGATGGCGCGCAGTTCCACTGCCGAACGGCGCCTGAGCTGCCGGGTGCCGGTGCATCTGATCAGCGAAGCCGACCATCAGGAAGTCTCCGGCGACCCGCGCTACAAACTGCGCCGGGCTCGCAAACGGATCGCCGCGTGCGGTGCGCAGATCCGCCGGATCACTCCAGATGCGCTGAGCATGGCTGCCTTGTTGCAGACCATCAGCGAAGTCGAGGCGGTGAGCTGGAAAGGCGATGAAGGCGTCGGTATTTTCGCCACACCGCGCAGCCGCCAATGGATCGAACGCGCCTTCACCGCCCTCGCCGGCCAAGGCCTGGTACGCGTGGTGATGCTCGAGCTGAACGGCCGCTGCATCAGCTATCGCCTCGGCCTGCTCGAACAGGGCCGGCTCTACGATTACAACCTCGCCTTCCTGCCGCAGTACGCCGACTTGGGCAGTGGCCGGGTGTTGCTGGAGGAATGGATTCGCTGGGGCCTGGATGAGCACTGGCACTGGATCGATGCCTCGCGGGTCAGCCTGGAAAACTCCAGCCATCAACTGCACGAACGCATGACCGGGCAGCTGGAACACTGGCGCTGGAGTTTCTATTCGTGGCGCCCAAGTGGGCTGGCATTGGGTCTGGCGCTGCGCATCTGGTATCGCTGCAAGCCCGCCGTGCAGCAGTGGCGGGCCCGCCGTGCAAACAAAAAACCTGCAGCGCTGGTGCAACCTGTCGCAATCACTCCGGAGGGCGGCCATGCCTCGCCAAGTCATAGTCAACGCTGATGACTTCGGTCTCAGCGCCAACGAAAACGCAGTGATCTTCGCTGCCTTCCAGGCCGGCCTGATCAGCTCGGCCACGGCCATGGCCAACATGCCGGCGTTTGAAGCTGCCTGCACCATGGCCCGCCATCCGACGCTGCAAGGGCGGATCGGTCTGCACTTCAACCTGACCTACGGGCGCCCGCTGAGCCAGGCGATCCTGGGGCGGCGGACCTTCTGCGATGGCAACGGCGTGTTCGACCTCAACCTGCCCCGCCACAGCCTGTGGCTGGGTCGCGCAGACCGTGACGCGGTGCGCGCCGAGTTGCAGGCGCAATGGCAACGCTGCGTCGATCACGACATGCGCCCGAGCCATATCGACTCGCACCAGCACGTACACAACATCTGGCCGATCGGCGAAATCGTCGCGAAGTTTGCCGCCGAGCAAGGCGTACCGATCCGGCTGGCGCGCAACCTCGGGCTCAACCTCACGCTGCCCAAGCGCCTATTCAAGGGTTTGCTCAATGGCCGTTTGCAGAGCCTGGCGCGGGTCACCGCCGACTACGTCTGCACCCCGGTGGACCTGCGCAATGCCAGCGTCCCCAGCGACGGCGTGCTGGAAATCGTCGCCCACCCGACCCGCCTCGGCGTCGATTTCGGTGATGCCTATCTCGACTCCGGCGAGTCGTTGAGCGAGGTACTCGAACAGGGTTTGAGGGGCGTCGCGCGAGTCTCGTATGCCGACCTCAACCGAGAAGAAACACAGGGTGCCACGGCGCTCGAATGAATCACCGCTGTAACGACATTCACCACAACATCCGGGCCAAGACCCTGGAGGGGCATCATGAGCATCATCACCAAAGTGCAAGATCGCATCAGACACAAAGGCCTGAGCCGCACCGTCGGGACGTTGTGGAAACGCTACGTGTTCTTCCACTGGGAACTGCTGTGGATGGAGCGCGACCTGGTCAGCCCGGTGCCGCCGCACAAACTGCGCCCGTATGAAGGCCTGCGCAAAGTCGACATCACCGCGCAGAATGCCGTGGCGTTCAGCAAACACTTCGGTGACCGTGTCGGTACCATGGCGGAACTGGCTGCCGAAGGCCACACCGGACACATGTACCTGGACGCCGAGGGCCACGCCGTGGGCTTTATCTGGGGCAGCATTCGCGACTACCACGACCGCCACTATTACGGCTGCACTTTCCCGGTCAAACCCGGCGAGTTCTTCGAATTCGGCGGCGAAATGATCCGCGCCTACTTCGGCAGCAGCCTGTCGGTGGACGTGCAGGTTGCGCTGTGGCAAGCGATGGCGGCGCAGGGTTGCACCAAGGTCGTCGACGTCTGTGAAACCCATAACATCCCGGCGCTGAAACTGCATATCCGCATGGGTTATCAGGAACAGGGCCGGGTGACCCACGTCTACTGCCTGTTCGGCCGCTGGAAATTCTTCCGCGAAACCCGCTATGAAGGCTCACGCCTGGATCCGCTGCGCAAACCGGGCCGGCCGGTGGTAAGTGCCGCAGCGCAGGCTTGATCCGGTCTTGTGAAATGTGGCGGTCGCAACGCCGCCATCGCGAGCAGGCTCGCTCCCACATTGGAATGCGTTTCCCTGTGGGAGCGAGCCTGCTCGCGAAGAGGCCAGTAGCTGCACCCGCAGCTCTCACAAGCGATTGGCTGGTTGCCTACAAACTGTGACGACACTTCCAACACTCGGAAAAGACTTGGCCGACTGTTTATCTGTATCCGCTTGGATAGAGTCAAGCACGATATCGGGCGCGACAAATCCTCACAAAGCGCAGACATCCGACGCGCACAAAAAATGGCAAAGGAGGTTTAACCATGAGCCAGACTTTGACGAATTTCGACATGGTCGCCCTGCTCGACAGTGATGAAGCCATCAGTGAGTACCTGTCACAGGTGCTTGCAGACGGAGACAGCGAAGAATTCCTTCGCGCAATCGGCTACGTGTTAAAGGCGCGAGGAATGACGCAGATCGCCAAGGATTCAGGCATGGGTCGTGAAAGTTTGTACAAAGCTTTTGCTCCCGGAGCGAAGCCGCGCTTTGACACAGTGTTGAAGGTGATTCATGCGTTGGGCATTGATCTTTATGCGCAGCCGGGGCACGTACTCAATCACGCCGTTCCCTGAATTTTCTGGCGGTCACAAGGCCGCCATCGCGAGCAGGCTCGCTCCCACACTGGAATGCGTTTCCCTGTGGGAGCGAGCCTGCTCGCGAAGAGGCAAGCCGTCGCAAAAAAGGTTCTCAGGCCTTGCTCGCCACCAGGCTAAAGCACATCGGCAACTGCGCCTGCTGGTTCAGGTAGCAGTCATACACCTCTTCCCGGTTCGAATGCGCATATTCCTGAAAATCAACGATGCTCAGCCCCGCTCCAATGGCGCCGCTGAAGATCGCGCCCAGCGTATGCACGTACCAGTACGACTTCGCCGCCGGCTGCTCGACCTTGCCGACATACACAATCGGTTCTTCCTGCACAAACGGCTCGACACGGAAATACGAGCTGGCGAGGCGGTAGGGATCTTCAGCCTGCGGATCAACCATTTCCAGAAAAGGATGGGTTTCGTAGATCACCAGTTTGCCGCCCGGCTTCAGCACCTGCGCGACATGATGGAAGAATTCGCCGATGTCAGGCATCCAGTTGAGTACACCAATGGTAATCAGGGCTACGTCGAAGCGGTTATGCAGCGATGCGGGCAGATGGTGGATGTCGCTCTCGACGAATTCGGCAGTATGCGGTGAGCGGCTGTTGAGCTCGCGGGCCTGCTCAAGAAACGCTGCCGATTGATCGACGCCGACGACACTGCGCGCACCCAGCGCAAACAGCGACAGGCTCTCCCGACCGTTATTGCAGCCCAGTTGAATCACGTCTTTGCCGTCGACGTCCAGCAAGCCGCGCAAAGTGTCATCAAGGCAGCAAAACTCTGCCTGCGCGACATCGTTGAGCAATGCCTGCCAGTCCGGCGAATCCTGATGATGACGGGCAGAATCGTTCCACGCCTGTCGATTGCTTTCGATGGCGGTTTTGGGGGTGGGCACTTCCATGGCGCTACTCCGGGTGAGGCTCGTGATTGAGCTGCGTGAGTCTAGAACAGACCCGGGGTGGCGGTTGTTCCAATGTTGTAATCACACTGCGCAGTCCTCTTCAGCGAGTCCTACAGAAAAAGGAAGGAACTCGGGATACCCCAACCGTTTTCCTACATCTTCCGTCGGTTGGCCGTCGGAAGCGCTCAGTCTAGGATTTGTCGAACTACAAGTACTCATGGAGCTCGACCCAGATGCAGTTCATCCAGACAACGACGACAGCAATCCCTGCACCGAATAGACTGCCAGGCATTGATCCCGGAGGCACTATGGACGGCAAAATCTTTCCCGACGATTCAGGGTTTGAAAACGACGAGCAGGCTGCCAGTCATGATCGCTGGTTGCGAGCCAAGGTGCAGGCGTCCAGAGATGATCCCCATCCGAGTCTCCCCCATGAGGACGTGATGGCGGACATGCATGCCTTGATCGAATCCATGCGAAAAAAGGCCGATGCAGATTGAGTGGCGGCCCGAAGCCAAGGCCGATCTTTCGAACATCCTCAGATACATTGGCTAGAGAAACTTTGCAGCCGCAGTGAGTCTCTCGAAATCCATCGAAGAATCCACAACCTCACTCTCCGTTCATCCCCATCTCTACCGTAAAGGTCGATCTCCCGGCACCCGGGAAATCGTTATACATCCTAACTACGTAGTGATTTATGAGGTGACGGATCGAATCGAGATACTTAGCGTTTTGCATACCCGACAGGAATATCCATAAAGACATAGCAGGAAAAAACGGTGTGACGTTCGCCCGATCGATAACACGCCGTTTGCCCAGTAGGCACCACTATCAAAGATTCACATGACTCTGGTTAAGCCGCTCACGCAAAAACTCCACCAGCGCCTGCACCGGCCGCGAAGCCTGGCGATGCTGCGGATAAACCGCCGACAGGGTCAGTGGCTCCGGGCGCAGGTCATCCAGCACTGGCACCAGCCGCCCGTCCTTCAGCGCCGCGCCGACGATGAAGGTCGGCAGATAAGTAATTCCCATCCCCTGCACAGCTGCATCTCGCAGCAGTTCGCCGTTGTTGACGCGCATGCGCCCGGTGACGTTGATCAGCAGCGGTTTGCCCGGAGCTTCGTTGAAGCGCCATTGCACCGAGCGACCGTGGCCGTAAGGCAGGCAATCGTGGCTGTGCAGGTCTTCGGGTTTGAGTGGTGTGCCGCGTTCGGCGAGGTAGGCCGGGCTGGCGCAGTAGACCCGTTCGATGCTGGCGATACGTCGGGCGATCAGAGTCGAGTCTTCCAGTACGCCGATGCGCAGGGCCAGATCGTAACCCTCGCCGAGCAGGTCGACCGGGCGATCGCTTAAATCGACCTCGACGGTGACTTCGCGATAACGCTGCAAGAATAACGGCAACAGACAACCCAGATGCGCCACGGCAAACGACAGCGGCGCGCTCAGACGAATCGTGCCGCGCGGCTCGGCGGTTTCGCCGGCGATGCCCTGCTCGACCTGCTCTACCTCGCCGAGCAAACGTAGCGCCGATTCGTAATAGCTCTGCCCCAGCGGCGTGACGTCGAGGCGGCGGGTCGAGCGATTCAACAAGCGCACACCAAGTCGCTCTTCCAGTTGCATCAAACGGCGGCTGACGAATTGCTTGGACAGGCCCAACTGATCGGCCGCAGCGGTGAAGCTGCCGGAGTCCATGACCTGGCAAAAAATACGCATGTCTTCGAACGGGTTCATTGTCACTCTCTGGTGGACAGTTAAACGCTTTATAGCCGCTTTTTCGCTTTTCAGCAGCCCATTAATCTTTGCTCACGGTTTGAAAACAACCCTGAACACGTCCCCGGCTGCATTCCCACGCAGAGCGTGGGAACGATCAGATCGCAGCCTTCGCCAGCTCCTACATCACACATTCAAAAATGGAATTGAACATGAGCATCAAGAAAACCCTCGCCGCGTCCCTCCTCGCCCTCTCCGTCAGCAGCGCTTTCGCCGCTGGCAGCCCTGGCGTCGAACACAACACCCAAGCGTTCCTCGATGCCCTCGCCGCTGGCGGTGGTCGTCCGCTGGAGCAACTGAGCCCGAAAGACGCCCGTGCGGTGCTGACCGGTGCGCAGGCTTCGGTGAAGGTTGATCTGTCCGGTGTGGAAGTCAGCGACAAGGCGATCAAGGTCGATGGCCAGACCCTCAACCTGAAAGTGGTGCGCCCGGCCAAGGTCAAAGGCGAGTTGCCGGTGTTCATGTTCTTCCACGGGGGCGGCTGGGTGCTGGGCGATTTCCCGACGCACCAGCGCCTGATTCGTGATCTGGTGGTCGGCTCGGGCGCTGTTGCGGTGTATGTCGATTACACGCCATCGCCGGAAGCGCAGTACCCGACCGCGATCAACCAGGCGTACGCCGCGACGAAATGGGTGGCCGAGCACGGCAAGGACATCGGTGTCGATGGCAAGCGTCTGGCGGTGGCCGGCAACAGCGTCGGCGGCAACATGGCAGCGGTCGTAGCGTTGATGGCCAAAGAGCAGAAAACCCCTGCCCTGCGCTTCCAGCTGTTGATGTGGCCGGTGACCAATGCGCAGTTCGACGACGGGTCGTACCAGCAATTTGCCGAGGGCCACTTCCTCACCAAAGGCATGATGCAGTGGTTCTGGGACAACTACACCACCAACCCGGCCGAGCGTGCGCAGATCCATGCCTCGCCGCTCAAAGCCAGCGCCGAACAGCTCAAGGGCCTGCCCGCTGCCCTGGTGCAGACCGCCGAGTTCGACGTGCTGCGTGATGAAGGCGAAGGTTATGCGCGGCATCTGGATGCGGCCGGCGTGCCGGTGACCTCGGTGCGTTACAACGGGATGATTCATGACTTTGGTCTGCTCAATCCGCTGAGCCAGATTCCGGAAGTCAAAGCCGCGGTGCGTCAGGCGGCGGCTGAACTGAAGACTCATCTGAATCCATAAAAGCAAAAGATCGCAACCTGCGGCAGCGCCTACCCTGGAATACGATTCCCTGTAGGAACTGCCGCAGGCTGCGATCTTTTTTCTCACCAGCGTCGCGGAGTACCGGTCATGACTCTTTTCTACGCCCACCTGCTGTCCTGGAGCGCCGTCCTGCTCCTGCTCGACGCCGCACTCTGGCACTTCTCGCCCTTCAGCCACCGCGCGCCGCGAGTCGGCGTGCGTCTGGCACTGTTTCTGGCGTTCAGCGCGCTGGTGATCAATGCCGGTGTCAGCCCGTTGCAGGCTCCGCTGTTCGCTGATGATCGCGTGGCACAACTGGGGGCGACGGCGCTGGGGATTCTCTGGTGGTTGTACGCAGCACGGGTGCTGACCGAAGTGATCGGCCTGGCGCTGATGCGCCGCATCGGTCACAGCGGACGCTTGTTGCAGGATGTCATCGGCGCGCTGGTGTTTCTGGTCGCCATTGTTGCGGCAGCCGGTTACGTGCTGGAGCTGCCGGTCAAAGGTCTGCTGGCCACTTCCGGGGTAGTCGCCATCGTGGTCGGTCTGGCGCTGCAAAGCACCCTCGCCGACGTGTTTTCCGGCATCGTCCTCAACACCACCAAGCCGTATCAAGTGGACGATCTGGTGATGATCGACGGCGTAGAAGGCAAGGTCTTCGATATCGACTGGCGCGCCACGCACCTGCTGACCAGCGCCGGCACCATGGCCGTCGTACCGAACTCGGTGGCGGCCAAGGCAAAGATCGTCAATCTCAGCCGGCCGAACAACATGCACGGCGTCTCGATCAGTATCAAGGTGCCGAACCACATTCGCCCGCGGCGGGTATTGGATGCCCTTGATCGTACCTTGCAGGGCAGCAGTTCGCTGCTGCTCAGCCCGGCGCCGAAAGCCGTGCTCAAAGAGGCCGGCGAAACCATGTCGGAATACGTTGCCAGCGGTTTCATCGCTGAGCTGGGCAAGAAGAGCGAAGTGCGCAATCAACTGTTCGACCTCGCCCACCGCCATCTCGAAGCGGCGGGTATTTCCCGGCATCCCGACGGCGTGATCGAACCGTCGAGCCGTGCTCGTGCATTGCTGGATGAGGTGAAGATTTTCCGCTCGCTGAGCAGCGAGGAACGTGATCGCCTCGCTGAGTCGATGGTCGCGCAGCAGTACACGGCCGGTCAGGTGGTGCTGGATCTGGACGAGGTGCCGGACAGTCTGTTCGTGATCGCCACGGGCGTGGTCAGCGCGACGGTGCCGGACGGCAATGGCCAGACCGAGGCCGGGCGCATGGGGCCGAGCGAAGTCATGGGCGAACAGAGCATTCTTGCCGATACTCCGTCGCAGGCGACGTTCACAGCGCTGACGTCGAGCATCATCTATCGTCTCGACAAACAGTTGACCCGTGAGTGCATGGACAAGCGCAGCGAAGTCGGCCGGGCCTTGAACAAGTTGCAGGCGGTGCGTCAGCAGAACAGTCGCCTCGCGTTGATGGCCAAACCGGTGGCGGTGAAAAAAGGTGGTTTCTTGGGTTGGTTGCAAAAACGCTGATCTGAAACTTTGAAGATCAAAAGCTCACCCCCTCACCCCAGCCCTCTCCCCCTAAGGGGGCGAGGGTGAAAGGGAGCCGATCTCCATGCGTTTCAAGAGCGGAGCTCGGCTCGGTATTGCAGGTCGATGCAACTCTAGCAAACAACGCTGTCAGTCCCCTCTCCCTCCGGGAGAGGGCTAGGGTGAGGGGCTTTTGACTTTCGACCAGATTACTTGGCAGTGAACTTGGTGTAGCTGTTGATCAGGTTGCGATAGTTGGGCAGACGCTCGGACAGCAGATGCGCCAGACCTTCCATGTCGTTGCGCCAGTCGCCCTGCAGCTCGCAGGCCACAGCGAACCAGTTCATCAGATGTGCACCGGCGGCGGACATCCGCGCCCACGCTGCTTGTTGCACGGTGGTGTTGAAGGTACCCGACGAGTCGGTGACGACGAACACTTCGAAGCCTTCAGCGATCGCCGACAGGGTCGGGAAAGCTACGCAAACGTCGGTCACGACACCGGCGATGATCAGTTGCTTGCGGCCGGTGGCCTTGATCGCTTTGACGAAGTCTTCGTTGTCCCAGGCGTTGATCTGGCCTGGACGCTGGATGAACGGCGCGTCAGGGAATTGCTCGAGCAGCTCGGGCACGATCGGGCCGTTTGGACCTGCGTCGAAGCTGGTGGTCAGAATGGTCGGCAGCTTGAAGAACTTGGCGATGTCGCCCAGTGCCAGCACGTTGTTCTTGAACTCGTTCGGCGAGAAATCCTGCACCAGCGAGATCAGACCGGTCTGGTGGTCGACCAGCAGGACGACGGCATCATCTTTGTTCAGACGCTTGTAAGGAACGCTCATGGCAAAACTCCTGGATGGATGGTTGTTGCGGGAAGCGCCGGCCCCGATGACCGGCGCTTTTTTCAAACTCAGAACGCGAAGCAGGAACAGCCGAATGCGCCCCAGAAACCGGCGAAATCGCTGACCGGCGCATTCGACATCCGCGCTTTTTCATGGCTGTGGGTGTGCACGGCGCACGGCCCGCTGCACTGGTGCACCTGCGCCTGCAGTGGCGAGTTCGGGCGCCAGTGGCCCGGTACTTTGACCACTGGCGACCAGTCCGGCAGCACCGGAATCGAACGCGGGCCGAGGTCTTCGAAGTCGCCGGCGGCGTAGACGATCTTGCCGCCGACCACGGTCATCACCGACTCGATCCACTTGATCGCTTCCTCTTCAACGTTGAAGAAGTCCGCGCTCAGTGCCGCCAGGTCTGCCAGTTGGCCGACGCGGATCTGGCCCTTCTTGCCCTGCTCCGAGGAGAACCAGGCGCTGCCATGGGTGAACAGCTCCAGTGCAGTGCTGCGTGGCAGACCTTCTTCGTAAAGCGCCAGACCGCCAACGGTACGGCCACTGACCATCCAGTACAGCGAGGTCCACGGGTTGTAGCTGGACACGCGCGTGGCGTCGGTGCCGGCGCCGACCGGCACGCCTTCGGCGAGCATGCGCTTGATCGGTGGCGTGGCTTCGGCAGCTTGTTTGCCGTAGCGATCGACGAAGTATTCACCCTGGAACGCCATGCGATCCTGAATCGCGATGCCGCCGCCCAGCGCTTTCACGCGCTCGATGTTTTGCGGGGTGATGGTTTCAGCGTGGTCGAAGAACCACGGTAGACCGTTGAACGGAATGTCGCGGTTGACCTTCTCGAACACATCGAGCATACGGCTGATCGATTCGTTGTACGTGGCGTGCAGACGGAACGGCCAGCGCTGCTCAACGAGGTGGCGCACCACCGGTTCCAGTTCCTGCTCCATGGTCTGCGGCAGGTCCGGGCGCGGTTCGAGGAAGTCTTCGAAGTCGGCGGCGGAGAACACCAGCATTTCGCCGGCGCCGTTGTGGCGCAGGTAGTCGTCGCCCTGATGCAACTTGACGCTGCCGGTCCAGTTCTGGAAATCGGTCAGCTCTTCTTTCGGCTTCTGGGTGAACAGGTTGTAGGCGATGCG
>NZ_RCOC01000081.1:0-45025 GCF_004307515.1 Pseudomonas sp. Sample_14
ATCGCTGCTGTCAACACCTCTTTTTCTCCGCTTTCGACCGAGAAGATCGAACCGTTAAAAGAGCTACACATCACTGCTCTTTCAACTCCTTCCAGGCTTCGATGATCTGAAGCAAGTCGCTGTCGAAAACTGCGTAACTCTTTGAATCTCAAGGAGTTTTCCGTTTCGACTGCGCCGGAAGTGGGGCGAATTATAGACTTCTAGAATTCGCCGTCAACCCCCAATTTCAACTTTATTCAGATTTCAGCGTAATACGTGCAAAAGCTTTCTTGCCGGCTTGGCAAACGTGAGTCGTGCCCAGTACATATATAAAGGAGCGATCAACCACCTCACCATCGACACGCACCCCGCCAGCCGCCAACAGATCTCGCGCCGCCGCTGAGTTCTTCACCAAGCCAGCCTTATTAAGGACGGCAGCGATTGGCATATCCTCAACCGAAGACAGTTCGATCTCAGGCAAGTCATCTGGAAGCTCGCCATCCTTCATGCGGTTGCCAGCGCCTCGGTGAGCGTTCGCCGCAGCCTCTTCACCATGGAAACGCGCAACGATCTCTTCAGCGAGTTTGATTTTGATGTCACGCGGATTCGCTCCAGCTTCGACGTCAGCCCGGAATGCGTTGATTTCATCCATCGAACGGAAGCTGAGCAACTCGAAGTAACGCCACATCAGCGCATCCGGGATGGAAACCAGCTTGCTGTACATGACGCCTGGCGCTTCCTGGATACCGACATAGTTGCCCAGCGACTTGGACATCTTCTTCACGCCATCCAGACCTTCCAGCAATGGCATGGTCAGAATGCACTGGGCTTCCTGGCCATAACCACGCTGCAACTCGCGACCCATCAGCAGGTTGAATTTCTGATCGGTACCGCCCAGCTCAACATCGGCGCGTAGCGCGACCGAGTCATAACCCTGAACCAGCGGATAGAGGAACTCGTGAATAGCGATCGGCTGGTTGGTGGTGTAGCGCTTGTCGAAGTCATCGCGCTCGAGCATGCGAGCGACGGTGTATTGCGAAGTCAGGCGAATGAAATCCGCCGGCCCCATCTTGTCCATCCAAGTGGAGTTGAAGGCAACTTCGGTTTTCGCCGGATCAAGGATTTTGAAAACCTGAGTCTTGTAGGTCTCGGCATTCTCCAGAACCTGCTCACGCGTCAGTGGCGGACGCGTGGCGCTCTTGCCGCTCGGATCGCCGATCATCCCGGTGAAGTCACCTATAAGGAAGATCACCTGGTGCCCCAGTTCCTGGAACTGACGCAGCTTATTAATAAGCACGGTATGCCCAAGATGCAGATCCGGAGCGGTAGGGTCGAAACCAGCCTTGATACGCAGCGGTTGGCCGCGCTTGAGCTTCTCGACCAGCTCGGACTCGACCAATAGTTCTTCCGCACCACGTTTAATCAGCGCTAGCTGCTCTTCAACCGACTTCATAACAGACCCGCAAGGCTCAGATTCAAAGGGAACCAACCATACAAGAACGCGCACCAATTACAAGTTTTGCCCGGCGCACGGACACCAATCCACAGACCCGAGGTCTGTAGACTTGCTTCAGCGATGATTTGGTTATATTTTATACAGTTATTTCATCTTCATCATGTCATTCATCTTTTCCAATTCATCTATTTCAAAGTCAAAAATTACCTATGACCACAGAACCGTCTAAAGCGCCCCCGCTTTACCCGAAGACCCACCTGCTCGCCGCAAGTGGAATCGCCGCCCTTCTCAGCCTGGCGCTGCTGGTATTTCCCTCCAGCGATGTTGAAGCCAAAAAGACGACTCTGAGTCTTGAACTGGAAAGTCCTGCTGAACAACTGACACAAGATCAAGACGCTGCTGATGCGGCTCAAGCCACAAACGAGCCGGTAGCTTCGCCGTTCGCACAAATCGAAAACAGCGACGAAAATGCCGCGCAAACCGCTGAAACCGCGCCAGCACCTGTAGCCCCTGCTGAGAAACCAAAAGAGCCTGGGCACCGCGAGGTCGTGGTTTCCAAAGGCGATACGCTGTCTACCCTGTTTGAAAAAGTCGGCCTACCGGCAGCCTCCGTGCACGAAATACTGGCAAGCGACAAGCAAGCCAAGCAGTTCAGCCAACTCAAGCGCGGTCAGAAACTCGAATTCGAACTCAGCCCGGAAGGCCAGTTGACTAGCCTGCACAGCAAGGTCAGCGACGTTGAAACCATCACCCTGACCAAGAATGACAAGGGTTATTCGTTCAACCGAGTGACTGCCAAGCCAACCGTTCGCACTGCCTACGTCCACGGTGTCATCAACAGCTCACTGTCGCAGTCCGCAGCCCGCGCCGGCCTTTCTCACAGCATGACCATGGACATGGCCAGCGTCTTTGGCTACGACATCGATTTCGCGCAGGACATTCGTCAGGGTGATGAATTCGATGTGATCTACGAGCAGAAAGTCATCAACGGCAAGGCTGTCGGCACCGGCCCGATCCTGTCGGCGCGCTTCACCAACCGCGGGAAGACTTACACCGCTGTTCGCTACACCAACAAACAAGGCAACAGCAGCTATTACACTGCCGATGGCAACAGCATGCGCAAGGCCTTCATCCGTACGCCGGTTGACTTCGCCCGCATCAGCTCGAAGTTCTCCATGGGCCGCAAACACCCGATCCTCAACAAGATCCGCGCGCACAAAGGTGTCGACTATGCAGCGCCGCGAGGCACGCCGATCAAGGCTGCCGGTGACGGCAAAGTGTTGCTGGCCGGTCGTCGTGGTGGTTACGGCAACACTGTGATCATTCAGCACGGCAACACTTACCGTACGCTCTATGGCCATATGCAGGGCTTTGCCAAAGGCGTGAAAACCGGTGGCAGCGTCAAGCAAGGTCAAGTCATTGGCTATATCGGTACAACCGGCCTTTCCACCGGCCCGCATTTGCACTATGAGTTCCAGGTCAACGGCGTTCACGTCGATCCGCTGGGCCAGAAGCTGCCGATGGCCGATCCGATCGCCAAGTCCGAACGCGCGCGCTTCCTCGCGCAGAGCCAGCCGTTGATGGCGCGCATGGATCAAGAGAAGGCCACCATGTTGGCTTCGAGCAAGCGCTAAGCCATGGCCCTGTATATCGGTGTGATGTCCGGAACCAGTCTCGACGGGCTGGACATCGCCCTGATCGAGCAGACCTCGGCGATCAAACTGATCGCCACCCACTACCTGCCAATGCCTGACTCCCTGCGCGCCGAGCTGCTTGGCTTGTGCGCCAGCGGCCTCGACGAGATCGCCCGCTCGGCGATTGCCCAGCAACACTGGGTCGAACTTGCCGCGTCGGGCATTCACACCCTCCTCGCGCAACAACAACTCAAGCCCGAAGCCATCCGCGCCATCGGCAGCCACGGTCAGACCATTCGCCATGAGCCGGCGCGCGGGTTTACCGTGCAGATCGGTAATCCAGCCCTGCTGACTGAGTTGACCGGTATTACCGTCGTCAGCGATTTCCGCAGTCGCGATGTCGCAGCGGGTGGCCAAGGTGCGCCTCTGGTGCCAGCCTTTCACGAAGCGTTGTTTGAAGAGCGTACTGGTAACCAGGCAGTCTTGAATGTCGGCGGATTCAGCAATCTCAGCCTGATTGAGCCGAACAAACCTGTAGCCGGTTTCGACTGCGGACCGGGGAATGTTCTGATGGACGCCTGGATTCACCGGCAACGGGGCGAGAACTATGACCGGGACGGCAAATGGGCTGCGATCGGCAAGGTTGAACCAGCCCTGCTCACGGCACTGCTCAGCGACCCGTTCTTCGTCACCAAAGGCCCGAAGAGTACCGGCCGGGAAGTCTTCAATCTGCCATGGCTGGAACAGCATCTTTCGAACCTGCCAACCTTCGCAGCCGAAGACGTTCAGGCCACGCTGCTCGAACTGACGGCGCTGACCATCGTCGAGTCGCTACAAAGCGCTCAATCGGACACTCAGGAATTGCTGGTTTGTGGCGGCGGCGCGCACAACGCGACGCTGATGAGACGTCTGGCGGATCTGCTGCCAAATACCCAAGTCGCCAGCACCGCAACTCACGGCGTTGACCCTGACTGGGTAGAAGCCATGGCCTTCGCCTGGCTGGCTCATTGCTGCCTCGAAGGCATCGCCGCCAATCGGCCAAGCGTCACCGGCGCTCGCGGGCTGCGCGTACTCGGCGCCATCTACCCGGCATAAACTTCAGATACAAAAACGCCGCAGAACCGAAAGGCTCTGCGGCGTTTTGTTGTGTGCGCTGAAGCGCGATCAGATCGAGAACGACGAACCGCAACCACAAGTCGTTGTGGCATTCGGGTTCTTGATCACGAAGCGCGAACCTTCCAGACCTTCCTGATAATCCACCTCGGCACCGGCCAAGTACTGGAAGCTCATCGGATCGACCACCAGGCTCACGCCTTCGCGCTCGACGATGGTGTCGTCATCGGCCACGTCCTCATCGAAGGTGAAACCGTATTGAAACCCTGAACAACCGCCGCCCGTAACAAATACGCGCAGCTTCAAGCGATCATTCCCCTCTTCATCGACCAGGCTCTTCACCTTGTGCGCAGCACCTTGAGTGAATTGCAAAGCCGTGGGGGTGAAGGATTCGACGCTCATGCTGACTATCTCCCGGCGTTACGCCGCCATAATGCGTGATGACGCGCATTATCCGCTTGTCCTAGAAAATTGGTCAACTATTAGAGGAGCAGCGGCAAGCTTCAAGCGGTGAGCTTCAAGCCTGCCTCTGATCTCTTGTAGCTTGTGGCTTGAAGCTCGTAGCTGCTTTTAAGGCAGCATGCCGGCGTGTGACAGGCCGAAGCGCTCGTCCAGTCCGAACAGAATGTTCATGTTCTGCACCGCCTGGCCCGAGGCGCCCTTGACCAGATTGTCGATCACCGAGAGCACGACCACCAGATCGCCATCCTGTGGACGATGCACGGCGATGCGGCAGACGTTGGCGCCACGCACGCTACGGGTTTCCGGGTGGCTGCCGGCTGGCATGACATCGACGAAGGGTTCGTTGGCATAGCGCTTTTCGAACAGTGCCTGCAGATCAACCGAGCGATCCGCTACTGTCGCGTAGAGCGTGGAGTGAATACCGCGAATCATCGGCGTCAGGTGCGGGACGAAGGTCAGGCCGACGTCCTTGCCCGCCGCGCGACGCAGGCCCTGGCGAATTTCCGGCAGATGACGATGACCTTTTACCGCATAGGCCTTCATGCTTTCCGACGTCTCGGAGTACAAAGAACCTACAGCGGCACCACGCCCGGCACCACTGACACCAGATTTGCAGTCGGCGATCAAACGCGATGCGTCGGCCAGACCTGCTTCCAGCAATGGCAGGAAACCCAATTGCGTTGCGGTCGGATAGCAACCCGGCACCGCGATCAGGCGCGCTTTCTTGATCTGCTCGCGATTGACTTCCGGCAGACCATAGACCGCTTCGTCCAGCAATTGCGGTGCGCCGTGTGGCTGGCCGTACCACTTGGCCCATTCATCAGCATCTTGCAGACGGAAGTCGGCGGACAGGTCGATGACCTTGGTGCCCGCCGCCAGCAGCTCGCCTGCCAAGGCGTGAGCCACACCGTGTGGCGTGGCGAAGAAAACCACGTCGCAGGCGCCAAGGGTTATCACGTCCGGCACGCTGAACGCCAGCCCGTCATAGTGACCGCGCAGGTTCGGGTACATGTCAGCCACGGCCAGTCCGGCCTCGGATCGGGAAGTGATGACGACCACTTCTGCCTGCGGATGCTGTGCCAACAGACGCAGCAGTTCGACACCGGTGTAACCCGTGCCGCCGACGATACCGACCTTGACCATAAACCTGCCCTCAACGAACCCACTGGAAAGCCGTCGATAATAGGGGCCGCGCGCGCCTGCGACAACCGCCAAGGTGACGCGCGGACGCTCAAGCCTCTACTATCTGGCTACCGTGAATGAGGGAATAACCAAAAATGCTCTATCTATGGCTCAAAGCGTTTCACATTGTCAGCGTCGTCTGCTGGTTTGCCGGGCTGTTCTACTTGCCGCGCCTGTTCGTTTACCACGCGCAAAGCACCGACACGATCAGCCAGGAACGCTTCAGCGTCATGGAGCGCAAGCTGTATCGCGGCATCATGGGCCCGGCGATGATCGCCACGCTGATCTTCGGTGGCTGGCTGATCTACCTCAACCCGAGCCTTTTCAGCCAGGGCGGCTGGATTCACGCAAAACTGACTCTGGTCGTTCTGCTGATCGGTTACCACCATATGTGCGGCGCGCAGGTAAAACGCTTCGCCCGTGGCGAAAACACCCGCAGCCATGTCTTTTATCGCTGGTTCAATGAAGTGCCGGTTCTGATATTGCTGGCTATCGTAATTCTGGTCGTGGTCAAGCCGTTCTAACTTCAACCAATACAGATCCTCGGGGTGTTCTCAATGTCGCTGCCCGCTCTGCTCGAACAACGTCTGCGTCTGCCCGTAGTAGCAGCGCCGATGTTCCTGATCTCCAATCCGGAACTGGTGCTCGCCTGCTGCCGCAACGGCGTGGTCGGCAGCTTTCCGGCGCTGAACCAACGCGAAAGCAGTGGGTTCAAGGCCTGGCTGGAACAGATCGAAGCGGGCCTGGCGACGCTGGATAATCCGGCCCCTTATGCGGTGAACCTGATTGTTCACCACAGCAACCCGCGTCTGCAGGCGGATCTGGACATTTGCGTCGAGCACAAGGTGCCGATCGTTATCACCAGCCTCGGCGCGGTGAAGGAACTGGTCGACGCGGTGCACAGCTACGGCGGTCTGGTGTTTCACGACGTGACCACGCGGCGCCATGCCGAGAAAGCCGCTGAAGCCGGTGTCGACGGGCTGATTGCCGTCGCGGCCGGCGCCGGCGGGCATGCCGGCACCTGGAGTCCGTTTGCGCTGATTGCCGAGATCCGTGAGTTTTTCGACAAGACGCTGTTGCTTGCAGGATGTTTGAACCACGGCCATGAGATTCTCGCCGCGCAGCTGCTCGGCGCGGATTTGGCCTACTTCGGTACGCGATTTATCGGCACCACCGAAAGTCACGCGCCTGACGCTTATAAAGAAATGCTGCTGACAGCCAAGGCTGCCGACATCATTCATACTCCAGCGGTGTCGGGAGTGCCGGCCAGTTTCATGCGCCAGAGCCTGGAGGCGGCCGGTTTCGACATGGCGGCCCTGCAAGGCAAGGGCGAGGTCAATTTCGGCGACAAGCTCAAGCCGATCAACGATGAAGCCAAAGCCTGGAAGACCGTGTGGTCGGCGGGTCAGGGTGTTGGCCAGATTGGTGATCTGCCAAGCGTGGATCAGTTGATCGCGCGGCTCGACGCTGAATATCGTCAAGCCCAAACGCGCGCTGCACAGCTGCCACAACGCTGGCCGCGCTGAAAAACATATCTGGCCAGTCCTGATCAGACTGGCTGCCCAATGAATCGCGACAAGGATGCCTCGGCCATGAGCGACACCCGTTACAAGATCGTCTTCGACGGCGCGCTGCAGCCCGGCGTCGACCTCACCACCGCCAAACTGAATCTGGCGGATCTGTTCAAAAGCGATGTGGCCGCCATCGAGCGCCTGTTCAATGGCCGCACCGTCGCTCTCAAACGTGAGTTGTCTCACAGCGATGCGCAGACGTATCTGCAGGCGTTGAACAAAACCGGGATCGATGCGCGGATCGAAGCGGAAACCGCCATCGAGCTGAATCTCGCGGACGTCCACGATAACCCTGCAGCGGTGGTGGAACCGGACTCGCCTTACGCCCCACCGCGCGCCAATGTCGGTGAAGCTCTGCCGCCATTCGCCACGCTCAAGCCATTGAGCGTCGAAGGCCGGATCGGTCGCCTGCGTTTTCTGGCCTGGACCATGGTCTTGAGCCTGGTGACCCTGCCCATCGTCGGCGTGTTTGCTTTGATTGCGTTGGGCCTGGTCAGCGGCGACTCGACTACCGGGCTGATCCTCGGCGGCATTCTGGCGGTCTTCCTGTTCATTGGCTTCATGATCGTCAGCATTCTGTTCAGCGTTCAGCGCCTGCACGATATCGGCTGGTCGGGCTGGCTGTGGTTGTTGAATCTGGTGCCGTTCGTGGGCAGTTTTTTCCCGCTGGTAATGATGGTCGTACCCGGCAATGCCGGCGCCAACCGCTATGGCCCGCCGCCGCCACCGAACAGCACGGCGGTCAAAGTGCTGTGCTCGTTGTGGATCGTATTCTTCGCACTGATTTTTGCCGGCGGCCTGCTTGGCGGCTTCTCGGCTGTGCAGGAAGAATATGAAAGCAGTCTGGAGAGCAGCTATGACAGCGGCGCGGTGACCACCGACGAAGTTGAAGTTGTCGAGCCGCCAGCGATTTCCGCCGACGAGGCAGCCGAACCGGCGCAGGCCCCTGTAGACTCTGCGCAAGAATGAACAGCGCTCCCTGCCGCGACAACTGCGTCGCCGGCGCGGAGCTGTTGCGATGGAGAACTGCATGACCCGTTACGCTCTGATCACCGGTGCTTCCAGCGGCATCGGCCTGGCCATGGCCGAAGCACTGGCCCGGCGCGGCCGCAGCCTGATTCTGGTGGCACGACAGCGTGATCAGCTGGAAAGTATCGCCATCGAGCTGACCCAGCGTTTCGATGTCGAAGTATTGTTTCGTGCCTGCGATCTCGGCGAACCGTTGCGCCTGTCGGGCTTTTTGCTGGAGCTGGAAGAAGGCGACCGGCAAATCGATCTGCTGGTAAATTGCGCAGGCATCGGCACCTGCGGGCCATTCCTGGCGCAAGACTGGATGACCGAGCAGGACCTCATCGAGGTCAATATCCTCGCCCTCACCCGCCTCTGCCATGCGGTGGGTAACAGCATGGCGCTGCTGGGTGGCGGGCAGATCCTCAATGTCGCGTCGGTGGCTGCGTACAGCCCCGGCCCATGGATGAGCACCTACTACGCCAGCAAAGCCTATGTGCTGCATTTTTCCGAAGCCCTGCGCGTGGAGCTCAAACAAAGCGGCGTGAAAGTCTCCGTGCTTTGCCCCGGCCCGACGCGCACACCGTTCTTCCGAACCGCACAGATGAGTAGCGAAAAGATCGAAAGCAGCCACTCGCTGATGAGTCCGGAAGAAGTGGCACTGCATGCCGTACGCGCACTGGATAAAAACCGCGCCATCATTATTCCGGGACGGCGCAACCGCTGGCTGGCGTTCCTGCCGCGACTGGGTTCGCGCTGGCTTAACCGGACGATTGTCGGCATGGTCAATAAAGCTTACTGCCCCCGCTAGGAACACGACTTCGAAGCGGTACACTCGATTCAGCCCAACTCAACGGAGAAACAGCAGTGGATACTCTGTTCACCAAGATCATCAACCGGGAAATCCCGGCCAATATCATCTACGAGGACGACCAGGTTCTGGCCTTCCACGACATCGCCCCACAGGCTCCGGTGCACTTTCTGGTGATCCCGAAAAAACCGGTGCGCACGCTCAACGACCTGACCGAAGACGACAAGGCACTGGCCGGGCACATCCTGTTCACCGCGCAGCGTCTGGCGCTGGAACTGGGTTGCGAAGAAGGCTTCCGCGTGGTGATGAACTGCAATGAACTTGGCGGGCAGACTGTCTATCACATCCATATGCACGTGCTGGGGCAGCGTCAGATGAACTGGCCGCCGGGCTGATTGGCGACAACCAACCGTGGGAGCGAGCCTGCTCGCGAAGGCGCCGATACATCCAACACTTCAGTAGCCGATAATCCGCTTTCGCGAGCAGGCTCGCTCCCACAAAAAAGCCTGACCGCCCAGCAAGTGACCCAGCGCAAACCCTCGCCGGCCGATTCGGTTAAACTGGCCGCCGAGATTCTTCCCGGAGGTCAGCATGACTACCCAACGTCACTACTCGCCCATAGACCGTCTGCTACTGCAAGCCGATGCCGCGATGCGCACCCTGTTGCCCTTCAGTGGCCAGCCGTACCGCCCGTCGCCAGCGATTCTGCAGCCGGATACGCAAATGAGCGATGAAGACACCCGCCATGTCGCCGGTCTGATGCGCATCAACCATACCGGCGAAGTCTGCGCCCAGGCGCTGTATCAGGGACAGGCGCTGACCGCCAAGTTGCCGCAGGTACGCGCAGCCATGGAGCACGCGGCTGAAGAAGAGATCGATCATCTGGTCTGGTGTGAACAGCGCATCCATCAGCTGGGCAGCCACACCAGCGTGCTGAATCCACTGTTTTACGGCATGTCGTTCGGTATCGGCGCGGTGGCCGGCCTGATCAGCGACAAGGTCAGCCTTGGTTTCGTTGCGGCGACCGAGCATCAGGTCTGCAAACACTTGAACGAACATCTGGAGCAATTGCCGGCCGAGGACGAAAAATCCCGGGCGATTCTTGAGCAGATGCGCATCGATGAAGAACACCATGCGGAAAGTGCTTTGGATGCGGGCGGGTTTCGTTTTCCGGCGCCGGTCAAGTTCGGGATGAGCTTGTTGGCCAAGGTGATGACCAAGAGTACTTATCGGATCTGAGATCTGTGTCGGTGCTGATGACCTCTTCGCGAGCTGGCTCGCTCCCACAGAGGTTTTGTATGAGGCATGAAAAAGGCGACCACGAGGTCGCCTTTTTTTGTCCGGTAATCTTAGGTCGGCATATTGCGCGCGTAGAAGATTTCCAGCATTTCGTGTTTCACACGGTCGGTCACCTGGGCACGCTGCTCGGGCGAGAGGTTGCTGGTGGCATCGCCGAACAGGTAGTTATCCAGTTCGAAGTTCTTCAGCAGCATTTTGGTGTGGAACAGGTTTTCCTGGTACACGTTCACGTCGGTCATCTGGTACGCGTCGCGGGTGTCTTCGGAGAGGTAGTTCTGGATCGAGTTGATCTCGTGGTCGATGAAGTGTTTGTTGCCTTCAACGTCACGGGTGAAGCCGCGCACACGGTAATCCACGGTCACGATGTCCGAATCGAACTGGTGAATGAGGAAGTTGAGTGCTTTGAGCGGTGAAATGACACCACAGGTCGACACGTCGATATCCACACGGAAGGTCGCAATACCATCGTCCGGATGGATTTCCGGATAGGTGTGCACCGTGATGTGGCTCTTGTCGAGGTGGGCCAGAATAATTTCGGGCAAAGGGCCCGGCGATTCTTCGATCTGGCTGTCAGTCGGGGTTACCGGCTCTTCCGAAATCAGAATCGTGACGCTGGCGCCCTGGGGTTCATAGTCCTGACTGGCGATGTTCAGGATGTTGGCACCAATGATCTCGACAACTTCTGTGAGAATCTGCGTCAGGCGTTTCGCGTTGTACTCTTGATTGATGTACTCAACGTAAGCCTGCTGGTCTTGCGGGGTTTCCGCGTAGCAGATGTCATAGATGTTGAAGCTCAAGGTCTTTGTCAGGTTATTGAACCCGTGGAGCTTGAGTTTGCTTTTCACCGTTAAAAACTCTCTATGTATGCGGCGCGGCCGCGTGATCAAGCATGCCCGTCAAGTGCGAACAACGCACCTGCGTAGGACGGTTAACACCTCTTCGCGATGGCGATTTTGGTTATCTGTTCAGGCGGATGACCCGTCGGCTGACCGATCACTGCCCTGAAAAAAGTGGCGCATTATGCAGACGTCAGCGGGGGATCGCCAGAGTCTGCACTGCTTTTATGATAGTTGAATGTCGGTTCAGCCGAGTTCGACGATTTCATAATCGTGGGTGATTGCCACGCCAGCCGCGCCGAGCATGATCGACGCCGAGCAATATTTCTCGGCCGACAGTTCGATGGCGCGCTTGACCTGAGCTTCTTTCAAGCCCCGGCCCTTGACCACGAAGTGCATGTGGATCTTGGTAAACACCTTCGGATCTTCAGTCGCACGCTCGGCGTCGAGGAAGGCTTCACAGCTTTCAACGGCCTGGCGCGACTTCTTCAGGATGCTGACCACATCGAAATTGCTGCAACCGCCGACACCCAGCAAGAGCATTTCCATCGGGCGAACCCCGAGGTTACGGCCGCCGGCGTCCGGCGGGCCGTCCATCACCACGACATGACCGCTGCCGGATTCGCCGAGGAACATGGCTTCGCCAGCCCATTGGATGCGTGCCTTCATCGCCCAGACTCCACAGTAAAAAAAGGGTCGCCAGCTTAGCACAGCGCTTTGTCCCGGCAGGAACGACGTCCTAGGACGGATGCTTTCTGGCTGTAGGTAATTTCTCGAATTTACGACGAAGTGTCTGGTAAGCTGGCGCCAATTCGCTGGCGCCAATTCGTCAGCTCTGTAGCGACCGCCTTCAGCGCCTCATAACAACTCAAACATCACCGTGCAGTCTTTTCGGGATACAACCATGGTTGCTATTACCCCCACACCCAAAATCAAGAACATCGACAAGCTGTTGATGCATTGCCAGCGCCGGCGTCATGCGGCCAAGAGCAACATCATCTGCGCCGGCGATCGCTCGGACACGCTGTACTTCATCATCAAGGGTTCGGTCACCATCCTCATCGAAGATGACGATGGCCGCGAGATGATCATCGCCTACCTCAACGCCGGGGATTTCTTCGGCGAACTGGGTCTGTTCGAGCAGGCAGGTCAGGAGCAGGAACGCAGCGCCTGGGTGCGTGCCAAGGTTGAATGTGAAACCGCAGAAATCAGTTACGCCAAGTTCCGCGAGTTATCGCAGCAGGATCCAGACATTCTTTACGCCCTCAGCGGACAAATCGCACAACGCCTGCGCAACACCACGCGCAAAGTCGGCGACCTGGCGTTTTTCGACGTCACCGGCCGCGTCGCCCGCTGCCTGCTGGAGCTGTGCAAACAGCCGGACGCCATGACCCATCCCGACGGCATGCAGATCAAAGTCACCCGTCAGGAAATCGGCCGGATTGTCGGTTGTTCACGGGAGATGGTCGGCCGCGTGCTCAAGGATCTGGAAGAACGCAACCTGGTCGATGTGAAAGGCAAGACGATGGTGGTCTTCGGCACGCGCTAGACGTAAATCTGCGCCAGCATCAAACGAAACAATTCATCGAGACGCGCCAACGCATGTGGCGCGTTGAATTTCTCATGCAGGGCGATGTGGCTTTGCGCCCTCACCCGCTGCTCCAGGCCGCAGGTTTCATTGAAGCGGTTGACCGCGGCGACCATCGCTTCACGCCCGTCATCCATCAGCATTGCACCGTGCACCAGCCCCACCGGACGCTGGCCGCCCTGGCTCTGGCGCCAGCGCTGGGCGGTGCCGACCATCTTGCGACCGTCGAGATTGACGTTGAAACGGCCGTCGCAGAATGCGCCGTCGATTTCCCCGACTGACGACGTGCCACCCAACTCATCCAGCAACTGACAGATCGGATCGCACAGACGGCGGTAGCCGGTTTCGATGCGGTTCAGGTCGCCTTCACTGCCAGGCGGGGCATACACCAAGGCAATGTTGATGGTCGCAGCGGATTGCGGGACGGGCTCACCGCCCGTTTCACGCAACAGCACCGGCCAGCCAGCGTTAGCGGAGACTTCGCAGGCATGGTCGAATTGCGGGAGACGGTTGAGGCGGCGCGGCATGACCAGCGCGCGGTCGGTGGGTTGCCAGAACAGCAGGCCGAATTCGGCGTCGCCAGCGCAGACCGAGGCCAGCAAGTCCTGTTCGGCTTGCAGGCCGGATTCGATGGTCAGCGGGGTTGGCAACGACATGGTGAGCTCCGGCAGATTGAATCTCTTTAGCGGAATTTAGCGCCTCTTCGCGAGCAGGCTCGCTCCCACACTGGAATGCATTTCCCTGTGGGAGCGAGCCTGCTTGCGAATGAGGTCGACTCGGTCAGTCGAGGGTCGAACCGCTGATCGGCACACCACGCTCCGGAAAGAACAGGCGCTGCAGTTCAATGCCCGGATTTTCCGCGCGCATGAACGCTTCGCCGACCAGGAACGAGTACACATCGCTGATTTCCATCAGCTCAACGTCGGCCCGATTGAGGATGCCGCTTTCGGTGATCACCAGGCGATCACGCGGGATGCGCGGCAACAGGTCGAGGGTGGTTTCCAGGCTGACGTCAAAGGTGTGCAGGTTGCGGTTGTTGACCCCGACCAGCGGCGTGTCGAGGGTTTTCAACGCGCGCTCAAGTTCGTCACCATCGTGCACTTCCACCAGGACGTCGAGGCCGACGCCTTTGGCCACGGCGGCCAGCTCGGCCATCTTCACGTCGTCCAGTGCGGAGACGATCAACAGCACGCAATCGGCGCCCAGCGCGCGGGCTTCAACGATCTGGTACGGATCGATCATGAAGTCCTTGCGGATCACCGGCAATTTGCAGGCGGCGCGCGCCTGTTGCAGGTAGGCATCGGCGCCCTGGAAGTAATCGATGTCGGTCAGCACCGACAGACAGGTCGCCCCGCCCTTTTCGTAGCTCTTGGCGATGTCGGCCGGCACAAAGTCTTCGCGGATCACGCCTTTGCTCGGCGAAGCCTTTTTGATTTCGGCAATCACCGCCGGTTGTTTCTTCTTCGCTTGCGCCAGCAACGCCTGGGCAAAACCACGGGGTGCATCGGCCGCCTTGGCCAGACTTTCCAGCTCGCTCAGGCTGACCCGAGCGCTGCGCTCGGCGACTTCCTCAACCTTGCGCGCCAGAATGTTTTCCAGAACCGTCGGTACACTCATCCTTCATTCTCCACTTTGAATACCGCGGTAAAGGCACCCAGCTCCTCGAGCTTTTCCCGAGCGAGGCCGGTGTGCAGCGCGTCGTGCGCCAGCTCCACACCTTGTTTCAGACTGCTTGCCAGGTCGGCGGCGTAAAGCGCCGCACCGGCATTGAGCACAATCATCTCGGCAGCTTTCTGACCGTTTTCGGTCTTGCGCTTGCCGAGGGCATCGCGGATCAGCGCCAGCGATGCTTCCGGGCCTTCGACCGACAGACCGTGCAGGCTCTGGCTCTTCATGCCGAGGTCTTCCGGTTCGACCCAATACTCAGTGATTTCGTTGTTCTTCAGCTCGGCAACAAAGGTCGGCGCGGCGAGGCTGAACTCATCCAGACCGTCCTTCGAATGCACGACCAGCACGTGTTTGCTGCCCAGCCGTTGCAAGACTTCGGCCAATGGCCGGCACAGCGCCTGGGTGAATACGCCGACAACCTGATGTTTCACACCGGCCGGATTCGTAAGCGGGCCGAGCATGTTGAACAGCGTGCGCAGGCCGAGTTCGCGGCGCGGGCCGGCGGCGTACTTCATCGCTTTGTGGTGGGTCTGGGCGAACATGAAACCGATGCCGACGTTGTCGATGCAGCGCGCGACCTGCACCGGGGTCAGGTTCAGATAAATGCCGGCAGCTTCCAGCAGATCGGCG
This sequence comes from Pseudomonas sp. Sample_14, assembly GCF_004307515.1. Lineage (NCBI taxonomy): Bacteria > Pseudomonadati > Pseudomonadota > Gammaproteobacteria > Pseudomonadales > Pseudomonadaceae > Pseudomonas > Pseudomonas sp. Sample_14. The sequence continues at coordinate 15,238 of NZ_RCOC01000081.1, forward strand.
CTGCCGCTCTTGCCGGACACTGCGCGGTTGCCGTGCTTGGCCACGGTGCAACCGGCCGCTGCGACAACGAAGGAAGACGCGGTCGATACGTTGAAGATGTTCGCACCGTCACCGCCGGTGCCGACCACATCGACCACGCCGTCGAGGGTTTTCAGCTCGACCTGATCGGCCAGCTCGCGCATCACCGACACCGCGCCGACGATTTCGTCAATGCTTTCGCTCTTCATGCGCATGGCCATCATGAACGCGCCGATCTGCGCTTCGGTGCACTGGCCGGTCATGATCTCGCGCATCACATCGCGCATTTCATCGGTGCTCAGGTCGAGGTGTTCGACGATACGGCTGAGGGCTGTCTTGATATTCATGGGAAGTCCTTAGCGCGTGCCGCCGGTTTGTTTGAGGAAGTTGGCAAACAATTCATGACCCTGCTCGGTGAGGATCGATTCGGGGTGGAACTGCACACCCTCGATGTTCAGGGTCTTGTGACGCAGGCCCATGATCTCGTCGACCGAGCCGTCATCGTGCTGGGTCCATGCGGTCAGCTCGAGGCAATCGGGCAGGCTGTCATGCTTGACGATCAGCGAGTGGTAACGGGTAACGGTGAGCGGATGATTGAGGCCGGCAAACACGCCCTTGTCCTCGTGGAATACCGGGCTAGTCTTACCGTGCATGACCTGGCGGGCACGCACCACATCACCGCCGAAGGCCTGACCGATGGACTGGTGGCCGAGGCAGACGCCGAGGATCGGCAGTTTGCCGGCGAAGTGCTTGATCGTGTCGATGGAAACGCCCGCCTCGGTGGGCGTGCACGGCCCGGGGGAAACCACGATGCGCTCGGGATTCAGCGCTTCGATTTCGGCGATGGTCAGTTCGTCGTTGCGCACCACTTTGACCTCGGCACCCAGCTCGCCGAGGTATTGCACAACGTTGTAGGTAAAGGAGTCGTAGTTGTCGATCATCAGCAACATGGCGTTTCGAACCTCTTGAATTCTGACTTGATGACAGCCTTCAGATGACTTGCCCGCAGGGCGCTGCGCGATGTCGGACGCGCACAGGGCGCCAGCACAGCGGCATTTCAAACAGACAAGGAAGGCAAAGCGATACAGATCCGGCGGAGCCGGCAGAGAAGATTCAGGCGCGCCAACGCCAGCGGGCGTGTGCCTTGATGACTTGATCCAGAAGTTTGCTGGTGATCAACACGGGGAAGGTCTCGTTCATACGTTCCGGCACAGTAACTTAGCTGGGCGGAGCGTGCAATATGGCGGGGCCTGCGGGTTATAAAACGGCAGAGGGATTCACGACCGATGGCAAAACGCCGAACGTTTTTGGTACTGTCGTTTCGTTCACCTACAACAATAAATAAACGGACTTGCTCATGATCAGACAGACGTTGTTTGTACCGCTGGCCAGCTGCTTGCTCGCACTCGCCTGCGCCCAGGCCAATGCAGCGCCCAATCCTTATTCCAGTTTCATTGTGTTCGGCGACAGCCTCAACGATGCCGGCACCTTCGCCGACACCGGCGGCCCGGCGGGCTCCACCGAGCGTTACACCAACCGTACCGGGCCGGTGTATCAGGGTGGCAGCGGCGAAGTTTTTTCATTGAATTCCACCCAGTTGCTCGGCGGCCGCCTAGGCTTTTCGCCCGACCAGACAGCCTCTTCCAGCTCCGCAGTGCGCGCGGAAAACGACCAGCCCGACGGCAACAACTGGGCGGTCGGTGGTTATCGCACCGACCAGATTCTCGACTCGATCACCACCCAATCGGCCACCGGCGAACGCACCCGCGCCGGATACCTGCCGTCGAACGGCTTCCGCGCCGACCCGAACGCGCTGTATTACATTTCCGGTGGCGGCAATGACTTCCTCCAGGGCCGCATTCTCAGCCTGCCCCAGGCCAACGCCGCAGCCAATCGGCTGGCCGATAGCGTGCAAACCCTGCAGACCGCCGGCGCCAAATACGTGATGGTCTGGCTGCTGCCCGACGTGGGCCTGACACCTGCTCTGAACGGCACGCCGCTGCAAGCGTTCAGCAGCACCCTCGCCAACCAGTTCAACAGTCAGTTGGTGACGCGCCTGCAAGGCATCAACGCCGAAGTCATTCCGCTGAACATTCCGGTGCTGCTCTCGGAAGTCTTCGCCGACCCGGGGCGCTTTGGTCTGGCTACCGACCAGAACCTCACCGCGACCTGCTTCAGTGGCAATAGCTGCACGGAAAACGCCCGTTACGGGATCAACAGCGCCACGCCGGATCCGACCAAGCTGATCTACAACGATGGCGTACACCCGACCGAATCCGGGCAAAAACTGATCGCCGATTACGCCTATTCGTTGCTGGCTGCGCCGTGGGAATTGAGCCTGCTACCTGAAATGGCCCACGGCACCGTGCGCGCGCATCAGGATGAATTGCGCAACCAATGGCAGGCAGACTGGGAGAACTGGCAAGCGGTCGGCCAATGGCGCGCGATTGTCTCGGCCGGCGGACAGCATCTGGATGTCGACAGCCAAAGCAGCGGCGCCAGCGCCGATGGCAGCGGTTACAACCTCAACGTCGGCGGCAGCTATCGCCTGAACGAAGCCTGGCGCGTGGGCGTGGCGGCCGGTTTGTACCGACAGAATCTCGAGGCCGGGCACAACGATTCCGACTACAAACTCAACAGCTACATGGCCACCGCGTTCGCCCAGTTCCAGCAGAACCGCTGGTGGGCCGACGCGGCGCTGACCGGCGGCAAACTCGACTACGACAACCTCAAGCGCAAGTTCGACCTCGGCGCCAGCGAGGGCGCGGAGAAAGGCGATACCGACGGCAGCCTGTGGGCGTTCAGCACGCGCTTGGGCTATGACATTGCGCAACCGGGCAGCCAATGGCACCTGTCGCCGTTCGTCAGCGCCGATTACGCCAGTGTCGATGTCGACGGTTACTCGGAAAAGAGCAACCGCGCCACGGCGCTGACCTTCGATGACCAGAGCCGCGATTCGAAACGACTCGGCCTGGGCATCCAGGGCAAGTACAACTTCACCGCGCAAACTCAGGTGTACGGCGAATACGCCCACGAGCGTGAGTACGAAGATGACGTGCAGAAGGTCAACATCGCCCTCAATACCCTGCCGGCCAATGACTTCACCCTTGAAGGCTACACGCCGGCTAGTCACCTGAACCGCTTGAGCCTGGGTGTCAGTCACAAGCTGACGGCGGATCTGGCGCTGCGTGGGGGGTATACGTTCCGCAAGGATGATGACTTCAAGCAGCAGGGAGTGAATGTCGGGGTTGTGCTGGATTTCTGAGTCGTAGATGCAAAAAAGCGGCGCCTGTCAGGGCGCCGCTTTTTTATGCCTCAACACAAAACCCAATGTGGGAGCGAGCCTGCTCGCGAAAGCGCCGGGTCAGTCAATATCAACGGTGACTGACACATCCTCTTCGCGAGCAGGCTCGCTCCCACATGGGAAATTGCGTGGATCAGGCGTCCGGGGTCTGCTCGGCCAGGGCCACGGCGCGGAACATCGCGCGGCGTTTGTTCAGGGTTTCTTCCCATTCCAGCGCCGGCACCGAGTCGGCGACGATGCCGCCGCCGGCCTGTACGTGCAATTCACCGTTCTTGATCACCGCCGTGCGAATGGCAATGGCGGTGTCCATGTTGCCGTTCCAGGCGAAGTAACCGACCGCGCCGCCGTACACACCGCGCTTGACCGGCTCCAGCTCGTCGATGATTTCCATCGCGCGAATCTTCGGTGCGCCCGACAACGTACCCGCCGGCAGAATCGCCCGCAGTGCGTCCATCGCGGTCAGGCCCGACTTCAACTGGCCGGTGACGTTGGAGACGATGTGCATCACATTGGAATAACGCTCGATGACCATTTTCTCGGTGAGCTTCACCGAGCCGATTTCCGAAACGCGCCCGGTATCGTTGCGGCCCAGATCGATCAGCATCAAGTGCTCGGCGATCTCCTTGTCATCCGAGAGCAGATCCTGCTCCAGCGCCACATCGGCTTCTTCGGTGGCACCGCGTGGGCGCGTGCCGGCGATCGGGCGCACGGTGATCAGATTGTCTTCGACGCGCACCAGCACTTCCGGCGAACTGCCGACGACGTGGAAATCGCCGAAGTTGAAGAAGTACATGTACGGCGTCGGGTTGAAGCACCGCAGGGCACGGTACAGATCGATCGGCGCAGCTTTGAAGTCGATCGACATACGCTGCGACGGCACCACCTGCATGCAGTCGCCGGCGAGGATGTATTCCTTGATGGTGTCGACGGCTTTTTCGTAATCGTCCTGAGTGAAACTGGAACGGAACACCGGATCGGCCGATTGCTGTTTGCTGAAATCCAGGCCACGACGCGGGGTGATCGGCTGACGCAGTTGCTCGAGCAGTTCCTGCAAACGCGCCTGACCTTGCTCGAAGGCATCGGTCTGCGCAGGGTCGGCGAGGACGATCGCGTGCATCTTGCCGGCCAGGTTGTCGAACACCACAACGGCGTCGGAAACCATCAGCAGAATGTCCGGCACGCCCAGCGGATCCGGGTTCGGGCATTTGCCCAGACGCTTCTCGACATAGCGCACACAGTCGTAACCGAAGTAACCGACCAGACCACCGTTGAAGCGCGGCAGGCCGGCGATGGTCGGCACGTTGTAGCGCGCCTTGAAGGTTTCAACGAAGGCCAGCGGGTCTTCGACGTCATGGCTTTCGGTCTCGACGCCATCGACGGTGATGCTGACGTGATGATCATGAACCCGCAGCACGGTGCGGCACGGCAAGCCGATGATCGAATAACGGCCCCATTTCTCGCCGCCCTGCACCGATTCGAGCAGGTAGGAGTTGGGCTGATCGGCCAGTTTCAGGTAGATCGACAGCGGCGTGTCGAAGTCGGCCAGGGTTTCGCAAGCCAACGGGATGCGGTTGTAGCCGTCAGCGGCCAGACGCAGGAATTCTTCGCGATTCATAAGGTGCCTCGTGGTGTGAGGTGCAATCAGTCAGGTATGCAAACGCGCCGGCAGGGCCGGCCAGAATCAGTCAGGCGCGCCAACGCCAGCGGGCCAGGGCCTTGATGACTTTCATCCAGAGTTTGCGGGTAACCACCACGATGGCGTTTCCAGAAGGGGGTTGAACAGCGTCGGGCAACGTTATCCCACCGGCCAGATCCAGGCAACCGGGAATTAGTTTGCGCAAATCGTCGATCACCAGTGCCGGCGATTCCTCGGCAATCGGCCGGCCATGGTTGTAGCCATAACTCAGCGCCACACACTTGACCCCCGCCGCTTTCGCCGCCTGCACATCACTGCGCGAGTCGCCGACGAACAACGATTGCGAGGCCGGAATGTTGGCCATCTTCATCACGAAAAACAGCGCCGCCGGGTCAGGCTTCTTCTGTGGCAGGGTATCGCCGCCGATGATCCACTTGAAGTAGCGCCCGATCTTCATCTGATCGAGCAACGGCGCGACGAAGCGCTCGGGCTTGTTGGTGATCAACGCCATGGCCACGCCTTGCTTGTGCAGCCACTTGAGCGTGTCGCGCACACCGGGATAGACCACGGTCAGTTCATGGCTGGCGCCGTACGCCTCCATGAAAATCTCCAGTGCGCGCTCGGCTTCAGCGTCGTCCACTGCCGAGTGATCGATGCCACCCGCCAAGGCCCGACGCACCAGCACCGGCGCGCCATTGCCGACCCATTCGCGCACCGCTTCGATACCCGCCGGCGGACGGCCGAGGGAGAGCAGCATGGTGTCCACCGCCGCCGCCAGGTCGGGAACCGAATCGATCAGCGTGCCATCCAGATCGAACATCACCAACCGTGGCAACTGCCCCGGGAACAACTGCTCAAAACCGCTCATGGGCGCGCCAGTGCCAGTTCGGAACGCATCTTGTCGATGACTTCCTGATAGTTCGGCGCGTTGAAAATGGCCGAGCCGGCGACAAAGGTGTCAGCGCCAGCAGCGGCAATTTCGCGGATGTTGTTGACGTTGACGCCGCCGTCGATTTCCAGACGGATGTCGCGACCGGAAGCGTCGATGATCGCCCGCGCTTCACGCAACTTGTCGAGGGTGCCGGGAATGAACTTCTGCCCGCCGAATCCCGGGTTGACGCTCATCAGCAGGACCATGTCGACCTTGTCGATCACGTACTTGAGCACGTCCAGCGGAGTCGCCGGGTTGAACACCAGACCGGATTTGCAACCACCTTCGCGGATCAATTGCAGCGAGCGATCGACGTGCAAAGTGGCTTCCGGGTGGAAGGTGATGTAGGTCGCGCCGGCTTCGATGAAGTCGCCGACGATGCGGTCCACCGGGCTGACCATCAGGTGCGCGTCGATCGGCGCGGTGACGCCGTACTTGCGCAGCGCCGCGCAGACCATCGGGCCGATCGTCAGGTTCGGTACGTAGTGGTTGTCCATGACATCGAAGTGGACGAAGTCGGCGCCGGCGGCGAGAACGTTGTCCACTTCCTCGCCGAGGCGGGCGAAGTCGGCGGAGAGGATCGACGGAGCAATTACGAAGGGCTGCATGACGCACCTGTGCTGAGCTAAATCACGATGGCGCGCATTGTATACCTCAAGTTTCCACGCGCGCACCGGGACCGCGATGATTGGGTTGTGCCATGAGCCCTCAGCGATCGCGCCTCAGTAAGCCGCGCGGTAGATCTTCTCGATATCGCCGGCGCTGAGTTTGCGCGGGTTGTTGCGCATCAAGCGCTCGATGCCAGCGGCCTCCACGGCCATCGCCGGGATCGCTTCCTCCGGCACGCCGAAACTGCGCAGCCCGGCAGGGATTTCCACCGCCGCGCACAGGTCGGTCATGGCCTGCACGGCTTTGTCCGCGGCTTCGCTGGCGCTCAGATGCGCGGTCTTCACGCCCATGGCTTCGGCAATATCCTGCATGCGTTCGACACAGGCCATTTTGTTCCAGGTCATCACATAGGGCAGCAGCAAGGCGTTGCTGACGCCGTGGGCAATGTTGAAGCGCCCACCCAGCGGATACGCCAGCGCATGCACCGCGCCGACCCCGGCGTTACCGAACGCCATGCCGGCCATGAGGCTGGCGGTGGCCATGTCTTCGCGCGCTTGCAGATTGGCGCCGTTGGCGTAGGCCTTGGGCAAGGCGCTGGCGATCAACTTGATCGCGCCGATGGCGAGGGAGTCGGTGATCGGCGAGGCGTTCACCGACAGATAGGATTCGATGGCGTGCACCAGTGCATCGACACCACTGGCGGCGGTGACACTGCGCGGGCAGGTCAGGGTCATTTGCGGGCTGACCAGCGCCACGTCCGGCAGCAGATAGTCGCTGACGATGCCTTTCTTCAACTGCGCGACCTTGTCCGAGAGGATCGCCACGTTGGTGACTTCAGAGCCAGTGCCAGCAGTGGTCGGAATGGCGATCAGCGGCGGGCCTTTGCGCGGCACCTGATCGACACCGAACAAATCTTCCAGCGCGCCGTGATATCCGGCGTAGGCGGCGACACTTTTGGCAATATCGATGGCGCTACCGCCCCCGAGGCCGATCAAACCGTCATGCCCGCCTTCGCGATAGGCGCGCATGCAGTCCTCGACGATGGCGATTTCCGGGTCGGGCAGCACACGGTCGAAAATCTCGTATTCGCGCCCGCCGAGTTGCACCAGCGCCAGCTCGACAGTACCGGACTTGACCAGCGCGGCGTCGGTGACGATCAGCGGGTTGTCGATGTCGAGGCGGGTGAGTTCGGCGGCCAGTTGCTCGATGGCTGCGGCGCCGGTGATCAGTTTGTGAGCGATTTTGAACTGGGACAGACTCATGGTGCGCAGCCTCTTATAGATGTGGGAGCTGGGCACAAGATTAGCTGGGGATTTGGGGTTGTCTGCTATTCAGGGTGTGAATGGTTGATCGGATAGGAAGATCAAGAGCCCCTCACCCTAACCCTCTCCCGGAGGGAGAGGGGACTGACCGGGTTGTACTCTCGAAATACATCGACCTGAATTACCGAGTCGAACTCCGGCCGCGAAAGCCACGGAGATCTGCTCCCTTCCCCCTCGCCCTCTTGGGGAGAGGGCTGGGGTGAGGGGTGGCTTTTGACCTTGATCTCAGACCTGCGCAGTACGCAGTTTCTCGCTGCGCCCGCGCAGCCATTCCAGCGTCAGCAGCAAGATCACCGAGAAGGCAATCAGCAACGTCGCTGCCGCTGCAATCGTCGGGCTCAGGTTCTCGCGAATCCCGCTGAACATCTGCCGAGGCAATGTCGCCTGCTCGGGTCCGGCAAGGAACAGCGTCACCACCACTTCATCGAAAGAAGTGGCAAAGGCAAACAGCGCCCCGGAAATCACTCCCGGCGCAATCAGCGGCAAGGTCACCCGGCGGAATGCAGTCAGCGGCGATGCACCGAGACTCGCAGCAGCACGCACCAGGTTGTGATTAAACCCCTGCAACGTCGCCGACACGGTGATGATCACAAACGGCACACCCAATACCGCATGCACGACGATCAGCGAGAAGAAGCTGTTACCCAGCCCCAGTGGCGCGAAGAACAGATAACTCGCCACGCCGATGATCACCACCGGCACCACCATCGGCGAAATCACCAGCGCCATCACCAGCGATTTGCCGGGGAAGTCGCCACGGGTCAGGCCGATCGCCGCCAGCGTGCCGAAGATCATCGCCAGCACCGTCGCCGCCGGGGCGACGATGATGCTGTTCTTCAGCGCGCGCATCCATTCCGCCGAGGCGAAGAAGTCGTGGTACCACTGCAGCGAGAAACCCTGCAGCGGATAGACCAGGAAACTCCCCGAGTTGAACGACAGCGGCACGATCACCAGCACCGGCAGGATCAGGAACAACAGAATCAGGCCGCAGAGAATCCGCAGGCTGTAGAACCACACCCGTTCAATGGGCGACATGTAAGGACTCAGCATCGCAAATTCCCCTTAGCTCAGGCGCAGGCGACTGGCGCCGACCAGCCAGCTGTAGATCAGATAAAGCACCACGGTCGCCAGCAACAGCAAGCCGCCGAGCGCAGTGGCCATGCCCCAGTTGATGCTGGTGTTGGTGTAGAAAGCGACGAAGTAGCTGACCATTTGGTCGTTCGGGCTGCCGAGCAGCGCCGGGGTGATGTAGTAGCCAATCGCGAGGATGAACACCAAGAGGCAGCCGGCGCCGACACCCGCGTAGGTCTGCGGGAAGTACACCCGCCAAAAGCTGGCGAACGGATGACAGCCCAAGGAAATCGCCGCACGCATGTAGGTCGGCGAGATGCCTTTCATCACGCTGTAGATCGGCAGAATCATGAACGGCAGCAGAATGTGCACCATCGAGATGTACACGCCGGTGCGGTTGAACACCAGTTCCAGCGGTTTATCGATGATGCCCATGGCCAGCAGCGCACTGTTGATCAGGCCGCCGGATTGCAGCAGCACGATCCACGCTGCGACCCGCACCAGAATCGAAGTCCAGAACGGCAGCAGCACCAGAATCATCAGCAGATTGCTCTGCCGCGAAGGCAGGTTCGCCAGCAGGTAGGCCAATGGATAGGCGAGCAGCAAGCAGATCACGGTGATGACCAGGCCCATCCAGAACGTGCGAGCGAAGATGTCGAGGTAGATCGCCTGATCCGGAGTGGCCGGGGCGATTTCGCCGAGGTCATCGATGCGGTGATCGACCGCCGCCAGCAGGTAATACGGAGTGATGCTGCTGGTGTTGCGTTTCACCGCTTGCCAGTAGGCCGGGTCGCCCCAGCGTTCGTCGAGCGCTTCCAGCGCTTCTTTATAAGAAGCCGGTTCGCTGGCGAACGGCAGCGCCCGGGCGGTTTTGGTCAGCAGGCTGCGGTAGCCGGCCAACTCCATGTTCAAGCGCTTGGACAGATCGCCCAGCGTCTGGTTTTTGCGGGCTTCGGCGAGGTCTTCGCTGGCCGCCTTGTACACCGGCTCGGCGGGCAGACCACGGCCGTCCCAACTGGCGATGGCAGTGACAGTGCGCGGCATGCCGCCAACCACTTCCGGGTTGCCGACGCTTTTATAGAGCAGCGCCACAATCGGCACCAGAAACACCAGCAGCAGAAACAGCACCAGCGGCGCAATCAGCGCCTGGGCTTTCCAGCGGTTGACCCGCTCGGCGTGCTTGAGCTTCTGCTTCAAGGTGGGGCTGGCGCCCTCGTTCAGGGGAACGGCGATGGCCATGACGTACTCCGCAAATCTTTGATCGTTACAGAGGTGGCGAACCACCTCGAACTTTTGCCAGTGATCGTTCCCACGCTCTGCGTGGGAATGAATCCAGTGACGCTCTGCGTCACACAGGGACGCGGAGCGTCCCGGGCGGCATTCCCACGCAGAGCGTGGGAACGATCATCCGGAAAGCCATCGGTCCGCATGCTTGGCTTATTTGGCAGCCCAAGAGTTGAAACGCTGTTCCAGTTGCTCGCCGTTGTCAGCCCAGAAGCTGACGTCGATCTGCACCTGGTTGGCGATGTTTTCCGGGGTGGTCGGCATGTCTTTCAGGACATCCTTGGCCAGCAGCGGCACGGCTTGGGTGTTGGCCGGGCCGTAGGCGATGTTTTCCGAGTAGGTCTTCTGCTGCTGCGGCTGCACCGAGAAGGCGATGAATTTCTTCGCCGCTTCGGCGCGCTTGGCGTCCAGACCTTTCGGGATTGCCCAGGCGTCGAAGTCGTAGATGCCGCCGTTCCATACCACTTTCAGGTTGGATTCTTTCTGCACCGCCGCAATGCGACCGTTGTACGCCGAGCTCATCACCACATCACCGGAAGCGAGGTATTGCGGCGGTTGTGCGCCGGCTTCCCACCACTGAATGCTTGGCTTGAGCTCATCGAGTTTCTTGAACGCGCGATCCTGGCCGCCCTTGCTCGCCAGCTCTTTGTAGACGTCTTTCGGAGCTACACCGTCGGCCATCAGCGCGAATTCGAGGGTGTACTTGGCGCCTTTGCGCAGGCCGCGCTTGCCCGGGAATTTCTTCGTGTCCCAGAAATCCGCCCAGCTGGTCGGTGCGGTTTTCAGCTTGTCTGCGTTGTACGCCAGTACGGTCGACCAAACGAAGAAACCTACGCCGCACGGCTGAATGGCGCCTTTGACGTAGTCTTCGGTCTTGCCGAACAGGGCCGGGTCGAGTTGCTCGAACATGTCTTCGTCGCAACCCCGGGACAGCTCTGGCGATTCAACTTCGACCAGATCCCACGACACGCTCTTGGTGTCGACCATGGCTTTGACCTTGGCCATTTCACCGTTGTATTCGCCGGCAACGATCTTGCCGTTGCCCGCCGCTTCCCACGGTGCATAGAAGGCTTTGACTTGCGCCGCCTTGTTCGCCCCGCCAAACGACACCACGGTCAAGTCCGGGCCGGCAGCCATCGCGCCGGTCGCACCCATCAGGCCCAGAGTCAGGGCGGTGAACTTCAGGGATCTCAACATTTATTGTTCTCTCCACGTGCAGGGTTGGTGTTGGTATTGCCGGGGCGCTTAGTGCGCCTCTAAAAGCGGATCGAGCGCACGAACGTGCTCGACCTGCCAGCCAAGCGGTACCACGTCGCCGACGCTGAGCGCAGGATCGAGCTCGGCAATCGGTTGTTTCACGAAGAAGTCGGTCTTGCCGCAGACTTCCAGGCGCACCCGGACGTGGTCGCCCAGATAGATGAATTCCGCCACCCTCCCTGAGAAGCGGTTGACGCATTGATCGCTCGAACCGTTGAGGCTGACGCGTTCCGGACGGATCGACAGAGTCACCGGTTCGCCAGTCTGGCCAACGTTGACGGCCAGCGCCTCGACCTTTTCACCGCGCCCCAACTCGACCACGCAGCGCTCGCCGCTCTGGCTGAGCAGGCGGCCGTTGAGGCGGTTGTTCTCGCCAATGAAGTTGGCGACGAAGGTGTTTTTCGGTTCTTCGTAAAGCGTGCGCGGTGGCGCGATCTGCTGAATCTCGCCTTGATGGAACACGGCAACGCGGTCGGACATGGTCAGCGCTTCACCCTGATCGTGGGTCACGTAGACCACGGTCACGCCGAGGCGCTGGTGCAGGTGTTTGATCTCCATCTGCATGTGTTCACGCAGTTGCTTGTCGAGGGCGCCCAGCGGCTCGTCCATCAGCACCAGTTGCGGCTCGAACACCAGCGCGCGGGCCAGTGCCACACGTTGCTGCTGACCACCGGACAACTGCGCCGGATAGCGCGAAGCGAAGGCATCGAGCTGAACCATGCTGAGGACTTTCTTCACCCGCTCGCTGACATCGCTTTTGTTCAAGCCGCGCACGGTCAACGGGAAAGCAAGGTTCTCCGCGACAGTCATGTGCGGGAACAGTGCGTAGTTCTGGAACACCATGCCGATATCGCGCTTGTGCGGCGGCACGTTGTTGATCGAACGCCCGGACAGGAGGATTTCACCGGCGGTCGGCGTTTCGAACCCGGCGAGCATCATCAGGCTGGTGGTCTTGCCGGAACCGGACGGCCCGAGCAGGGTGAGGAATTCGCCCTTGCGAATGTCCAGGTTGAGGTCTTTGACGATCAGGTTCTCGCCGTCGTAGCTCTTCTGCACACCACGAAAGCTGACCAGCACATCACTGGTCCCTGCGCTTGTATCGACCTGGCTCATACCCACACCTTTGTTGTTGATGACTGCTTGTTCATCAAGCCTAGTGGCTGGCGGCGGCCACGCAAATCGGGGCGCAGGAGAGAATCGCTTAAGTGCAATGGAAGGTTGGGGGTAGGGATTGCCCTACAAGGATGGCGCGTTTGGGCAAACGCAGCGGCAAGGGGCAAGCTGCAAGCGGCAAGAACAGGCAAAAGCGCTTGTCGCTAATGGATATGCCGACTCCGAACCTGTGGGAGCGAGCCTGCTCGCGAATGCGGTGGGTCATCAAACTGAATGGCTGACTGTTACGCCGCTTTCGCGAGCAGGCTCGCTCCCACATGAGGGCGGTGACGGTCAGAGGAGTTTGTGCTCCATCGCATATTTCACCAGTTCGGCCAGGGAGGTGATGTTGAGCTTCTGCATCAGCCGCGCCTTGTGCGTGCTGATGGTCTTGCTGCTCAAGGCCAGTTGCTGGGCGATGTCGTTGACGTTGGCGCCCTGGGCCAGGCGTTCGAACACCGAGAATTCGCGTTCTGACAACAGCGAATGCAGCGGCCGGGTATCGGTCAGGCCGACTTCGAAAACCATGCGGTCGGCCAGTTCCGGGTCGATGTAACGCCCACCCGCCGCGACTTTGCGAATCGCCGTGAGCAGCAGCGCCGGATCGCTGTCCTTGGTCGCATACCCGGCCGCGCCGACCTTCAAGGCGCGCGCGGCCATTTGCGCTTCGTCGTGCATCGACAGCACCAGAATCGCCGGCGGATTGTTCAGCGCCCGAATGCGCGGGATCGCTTCCAGGCCGTTGACGCCGGGCATGGAGATGTCCAGCAGCACCACCTCGCACGGCACGCTGCGCAGGGTTTCGAGCAGTTGCTCACCATTGCTCGCCTCCCCCACGACTTGCAGATCCTTGGCCAGGCCGATCAATTGCTTGATGCCCTCGCGGACGATGGTGTGGTCTTCGGCTACCAGTACACGGATCACGTTCTTCTCCAGATTTCAGGTACACACCAATCCCTGTGGGAGCGAGCTTGCTCGCGAAGGCGCCAGTCCAGACACCGCAACATGTCAAACCTCACTCACCGGCACTCGCACCACCAGACTGGTGCCCTCCCCCGGCTCACTCACCAGCTCCAGCCGCCCGCCCATGATCAGCACCCGCTCACGCATGCCGACCAGGCCAAACGACGTCGGCCTACCCTCGGCCGCGACAAATCCTACGCCATCATCGCTGACGGTCAGACACAATTCATCGCCCGCAAGCTCCAGCGTCAGCTCCACCGTGTGCGCCTGAGCATGGCGCATCACGTTGGTCAGCGCCTCCTGCAAAATCCGGAACAGCCCCACCGCTTTGGCATCGCTGAGTGCCGGCAGGTTGTCCGGCACCTGCACTAGACACGGTATCTGTGTGCGCGCCTCGAAACGCCGAGCCTGCCACTCGATGGCCGAGGCAATCCCGGCATCAAGGATCGGCGGGCGCAACGCCGTCGCCACATCGCGTACCAGCTGAAACAACTGCGCGATCAGGCGTTTCATGCTGTTGAGCCGCTCGTTGAGTCCCGGATCAAGCTGCGCGTAGGCCAATTCGCACATCGATGTCTCCAGTTTCAGCACGGTGAGCATCTGCCCCAACTCATCATGAACTTCCCGGGCAATGCGCGCCTTCTCTTCTTCACGCACGCTTTCCAGGTGCGCCGACAGTTCACGCAGTTGCTCGCGCGAGGCCGCCAGTTCCAGCTCGATGCGTTTGCTTTCGCTGATGTCCCAGACGATGCCGTCCCACACATAGGCGCCGTCCTCCAGCTGGCGGGTGATCGCCTTGATCTCGGCCCAGCGCTGCTCCCCCTGGCGCGTGACGATGCGGCCCTGCCACGACCAGTCGCTGTCAGTGTCCAGCGCCTGATCCTGGGTGCGGTGATAACTGGCCTTGTCGTCGGGGTGCACGAGGCTGCGCAAGCCCATGTCGCGATGAGCGATGGCTGCCGGCGCATAACCGACCAGACTTTCGCTGCCCTCGCTGATGTAGGCAAAGTCGATCTGCCCGGTGACCGGTGCCCGCTCCAGCCTGAACACCAGACCCGGAACGTTGGCGGCGATGCCTTGCAGGCGCGCCTCGCTTTCCTGCAAAGCGGCGAGCGCGCGGCGGCGATCGGTGACGTCGGTGAGGTAGACCACCAGATATTCACTGTCGCGAAAACGCAGGAAGCTCAGGGAAACGTCCGCCGGCAGCACACTGCCATCGGCGCGCAGGCAACTGGTTTCGAAGCTCAAGGGCCCTTCTTCACTGGCCCGTGCACGCTTCCACAGATTGAGCCAGCGATCCATGTGCAGGCCGGGCTCGAAATCGATCAGCGGCCGCTCGATCAGCCCGCCCGAGGGATAGCCGAGCATGTTTTCCGCCGCGCGGTTGGCGTAGCGCACATGGCTGTCCCAATTGACCCAGAGAATGCCGACGGTGCTTTGGTCGATGGAAAACTGTGTCAGCCGCAGCGCCTCTTCACTGGCCGCGCGCAACGCAATGTCTTCGCGGGCGCTGAGCAGGCGTTGTTCGAGGCTGTGCTGTTGGCGCCGCTGCCACGCCACGATTGCCGCGCAACTGAGCAGCATCACCGCGAACAACAGGCTGAGGTTCTGCCAAAACCCCGGCGACTCGGTCAGCCGTGGGTATTTCGGCTGCAGCCATTGGTTGTGCAGTTGTTCCAGATCCTTGGCCGGGATCGCGCGCAAGGCGCTCTGGACGATGCCGGCCAGCTCCGGCCAATCGCGCCGCGAGGCCACACGCAGCAGTTGCGGCAGGCCGATATCGCCAACCACCACCAGTTCGGCAAACTCCGGCTCCACCGACAGCCGGCCCAACTGTGCTTCGTCGACCACCGCGTAGGAGGCTTGCTGACTCAACAGCAGTTGCAACGCTTGCCGTTCCAGCGGCACGCCTTGCAGATTCAAGTGCGGATAGTTGCTGCGCAGGTAATCGGCGGTGCTGCTCGGCATGCGCACGGCGACGCGGGTCTGGCTGTCGAGCTTTTCCAGATCGACCGCGCCGCTGCTTTTCTGGTCGCTGACCACCAGTTGCGGCACGCGCATGTAGGGGTCGGAAAACTGCCAGAGGCGCAGCGCGCTCGGGGTCTGGCTGAGGCCCGGGGCGATGTCGATCTCGCCCTCGCGCAAAGCGTTTTCCAATGCTCCCAGATCCTGAAAGTTGCGCCAGCTCAGTTCCACGCCGAGGGTTTTGGCCAGCAGTTTCATCAACTCGACATTGGCCCCGGACAATCGCTGCAGGCGCCGATCGTAGGTCGCGTAGGGCGCCTGCAACACCAGGCCGACGCGCAATTCGTTGTGCTGCGCCAGCCATTGCTGCTGCTCTGGCGACAATTGCGCGGCATGATCCGGTGGCGCAGGCGCCGCCCAGCCCATCAAGGGAATCCACAAACAGCCGATAACCCACAGGCAGCAAAATCGCTTCATTGAAGTCTCATACACTGACAAATTCTGACCAACCCATTAGGCTGCCGGGATACTTTTCTGGCCTGGAATAACCGATGCCCTCTGTCTACCGCCTGGCACTGCCAGCATTGTGCCTGTCGCTGATCCTGCCTTGTGCGTTTTCCGTCGAAGCCGCCAACCCGGCGCCTGCCGCCACGGATAAACCCGCCGAAGAAAAACCGGCCGAGCGCCAGCCAATGCTTGAGCGTAGTCAGGAAGAGGCCGCCGCACTGCAACGTAAACTGCCGGCGCAAGAGCAGCAACAACTGCAGGCTGGCAGCGACACTTTCCTCGCCCTGTGGAAACCGGCCAACAGCGCCGAGCCCAAAGGCGCGGTGATCATCGTTCCCGGTGCCGGCGAAACCGCTGACTGGCCGCAGGCAATCGGCCCGTTGCGACGCAAATTGCCGGATGTCGAGTGGAGCAGCCTGAGTATCACCCTGCCGGATCTGCAAGGCGACGCCATTGCTCCGCGCGTGATCGAACCGGCCGCGGCGCCGAAAGCCCCGGAAACCACAAGCAAGGATGCCGCCACCGCACAACCGATCGAACAGGCCGCTGGCGGTGAAGCGGAGGTCGCCGAACAGGTGGTCGCCGAAACCAGCGAAGAACAGGCCAAGGCCGACGCCGAGCGCATTTTCGGACGCATCGACGCAGCGATTGCCTACGCCGAACAGCAGAGCGCGCGCAGCATTGTCGTGCTCGGCCACGGCACCGGCGCTTATTGGGCGGCGCGTTTTCTCAGCGAGCGGCAGACGCCGCAGGTGGAGAAACTGGTGATGGTTGACGCGCAAGCACCGGCCAAAGCCCTGCCGCCACTCGCCGAACTGACGCCGACGCTGAAGCTGCCGACGGTGGATATTTTCTACATGGACAAAGCGCTGGATCGCAACGCGGCGCTGGAGCGCATGCAGGCGAGCAAGCGTCTGAAGACCTCGGCGTTCAGCCAGGTGGCGCTGAAGGTATTGCCGGACAAGAAGGCTGAGCAGGAACAATTGTTTCGGCGGGTGCGGGGCTGGTTGAATCCTCAGGCTGTTGACTGACTGTTCCACCGAGTCGCCCTTAATTCGCGAGCAGGCTCGCTCCCACATTGGATCTATGCAAAATTCAATGTGGGAGCGAGCCTGCTCGCGAAGAGGCCCGCACATACGACACCTCTCTAACGCCTAGCGAAAATCCCGCCGCTCCCGAATCAACGTATAGGCGTTATGCAATTCCCGCGTCCGCTCGGTCGCCTCACGTACCTGCGCCGGGGTCGCGCCGCTGCCGGCGATCTTGTCCGGGTGATGGCGACTGAGCAACCGTCGGTAAGCGCGCTTGATCTGCGCCGGCTCGCTGCTCGCTGACACACCAAGCAGCTTCATCGCCTCCTGATAGCTCACTGCCGCACTGACGATCGGCCGCTTGCCCGGCTCGTAATCGCTGGCCAATGCCTGCACCTGCTGCGCCGTCCAGCCGAGCCATTTGCCCCACTGCGCCAGCAACTCGCGTTCGCTGACCCCGGCGCGACCATCGGCCCAGACCATTCGCCAACAGGCGCGCAACACGCCTTCAGCCGCATGCGGTTGCGCACTCAAACGACGCAGATAGCCGCGCAGATTGTCGCTGCCGGACTTGCCGCGATTGAATGCAGCAATGGCCCGCCGTGTCGCCGGCTCGCTCATTTCCAGCGCGCGCATTTCATTGCGCGCCTGCTGGATATGCCCGTCAGTGACGCGCCCGTCGCTCTTGGCCAGACGCCCGAGCAACACGAACAGCAATTCATCGTTGCGCAGCATCGGCCGGCCGCCGAGCTTTTCGCGCAAGTGTCCCCAGCTCTGCAAGTGCAGGCGCCGATCCAGCGCCTGCCCCAACAACGCCCCAAGCATGGCCCCCGGAATGCTGGCAATCGCGTATCCCACTCCGGCTCCAATCAGAGTCCCTGGCCACAGCATCTCAGCGACTCGCTTCTATCAAGGCTTCGGCTTCGGCCAGACGCTCGTAGGTACCAACATCTACCCAATGCCCCTTCAACCGCTCGCCCGTCACTTCACCTTTGGCCATGGCGTTGCGTAGCAGCGGCGCGAGCTTGAATGCGCCAGCGCTGCAACCATCGAACAACTGCGGATGCAGCACGGCGATGCCGCTGTAAGTCAGCGTCTGCGCATCAGGCTCACCGTCCCGCACTTTGCCGTCGATGAGAGTGAAGTCGCCTTTCGGGTGATGCGGCGGATTGTCGGCCAGCACCAGATGCGCCAGGCCATTGATCGGCTGGTGCAGCACGCTGAAGTCGTAATCGGTCCAGATGTCGCCGTTGACCACCAGAAACGCATCGTCACCAAGTAACGACAGCGCACGGAAAATCCCGCCACCGGTTTCCAGCGGCTCGCCTTCCGGCGAGTACTGGATGCTCAGGCCGAAACGCGAACCGTCGCCCAGATGATCCTCGATCTGCTGACCAAGCCAGGCGTGGTTGATGACGATTTCGTTGAAGCCTGCGGCCGCGAGGGCGCGCAGGTGATACTCGATCAGCGGCACGCCAGCGGCACGCACCAGCGGTTTCGGCGTGGTCAGGGTCAGCGGGCGCATGCGCTCGCCTTTGCCCGCCGCCAGAATCATTGCCTTCATGCCGTCGCTCCAGCACGCAAGCTGCTGAACAGTGCTTGCAGTTCCGCCAGTTCAGGACGGCGGGCGATCACTGCTTCTATATAAGAGAAGAAGCGCGGCACATCGGCCAGATAACGCGGCTTGCCATCGCGATGGCAGATACGCGCGAAGATGCCGATGACTTTCAGGTGACGCTGCACGCCCATCAGGTCGCTGGCGCGCAGGAAGTCTTCGAAGTCCGCCTGCACCGGAATATCCAGCGCCGAGGCTTGCTGCCAATAACTTTCCAGCCAGCCGCGCACACGCTCTTCAGGCCAGCTGAGGAAGGCATCTTTGAATAGGCAGGTGACGTCGTAGGTCACCGGGCCGTACACCGCGTCCTGGAAATCCAGCACGCCAGGGTTGGGCTCGCTGAGCATCAGGTTGCGCGGCATGTAGTCGCGGTGCACCAGCACTTTCGGCTGCGCCAGCGCGCTGTCAATCAGCAACTCGCTGATGTGCTGCCATTGTTGCTGCTGGGCCGCATCGAACTCGACGCCCAGCTCGCGCTTGACGTACCACTCGGGGAACAATTCAAGCTCGCGACGCAACAAGGCGACGTCGTAACTGGGCAACGGCGCAACCATCGGCAACTGTTGAAAAGCCAACAGCGCTTGCAGGGCATCGTGGAATAACGCGTCGGCATTTTCGCCATCGATGACGTCGAGATAGGTCTTGTTGCCCAGGTCATTGAGCAAAAGAAAACCGCGATCGAGGTCTTCGGCGTAAATTTTCGGCACATTAATTCCGGATTTCGCCAGCAAAAAAGCGATATCCACGAACGGTTTGCAGTTTTCCTGGGGGGGCGGCGCGTCCATCACGACGAAGCTGCGACCATCGCCCTCCCAGCGGAAGTAGCGGCGGAAACTCGCGTCGCTGCTGGCCGCGGTCAACGTGGCCGGGGGCACGGTGCCCCAGCCCTGCTCGGCAAACAGCTTTGCCAACTGCTCATCGAGCCAAACTTTCAGGTGTTGCAAGCGTACATCTTGGTCAGGCATTGCAAGGGTCTCCGACGGCGCTAGCCGTCAAGCGGGTCATGCTTTATTATCCAGCATCTTTTTCAGACCATCGAGAGGCGTGCGGCCCACACCGCGGGCAGATGGCACGCAGGAAGCCCGGACTAATAAGATGGCATTGAAATCCCCCGCGTTTCGTAAAAAATTTCCGTTGTTGGTAACCGGCAGTCTGCTGGCTATGCAACCTCTGGCCAGTCAATTCGTTGTTGCCGCCGAGCAGTATGACTGCTCCGTCTCGGCTACGGGTGGCTGGGACTGTGCGCCCAAGTCGCCCGCCGCGGCATTGCCGCCGCGCCCGGTGCATGACGGCAGTGCCGTCAGCTCTGCTGGCGAGGCCCCGGCCGACAACGGCTCCGGCGCAGAGACCGGTGCAAAAACCGCACTGGTCACTGAGTCCAAGGGCCGCGGTCTGAAATCCCGTAGCGAAGACTACAGTCACCTCGACTGGGTTCCGCGCGAGAAGCTCACCGCCGCGCAATTGGCCGAGACCGGTCCTTACTGCTCTGGTTCCTATATCGAACCGATTCGTCCTGGCATGAATGACAAGACGAATAAAAGTGACGCGCCGACCTTCATCGGTGCCAAAGCGTCGCGTTACGAGCAGGACACACAAGTCGCCAGCCTCGCCGGTGACGTGGTCATGCGTCAGGGCAGCATGCAGGTCGAAGCCGACGAGGCCAACCTGTATCAGGCCGAGAGCCGTGGCGAACTGGCCGGCAACGTGCGCATCCGTGACAACGGCGCGCTGATCGTCGGCGACCACGCCGATGTGCAACTCGACACCGGCGAAGCCAAGGTCGACAACGCCGAATACGTGATGCACAAATCGCGCATCCGCGGTAACGCGCTGTATGCCAAGCGTGCCGAAAACGCGATCATCCGCTTGAAGGACGGCACGTACACCACGTGCGAACCGAACAGCAACGCCTGGCAGCTCAAGGGCAACAACATCACCTTGAACCCGGCGACCGGTTTCGGCACCGCGACCAACGTGACGTTGCGCGTCAAAGACATCCCGATTCTGTACACCCCGTACATCTACTTCCCGATCGACGACCGTCGCCAGTCAGGTTTCCTGCCGCCGACCATCGGTTCGGGCAGCGACACCGGCTTCATGCTGGTCACTCCTTACTACTTCAACCTGGCGCCGAACTACGACGCCACGTTGTACCCGCGCTACATGAGCAAGCGCGGCATGCTGGTGGAGGGCGAGTTCCGCTACCTGACCAAGTCGAGTGAAGGTCAGTTCGGTGCGGCGTATCTCAACGATGAGAACGACGATCGCAAGCTTCAGTCTGACTACAAAGACACTCGCTATATGTACAACTGGCAGCACAAGGGCGGTCTCGATTCCCGCGTGCTCACAGAAGTTGATTACACCAAGATCAGCGATCCGTATTACTTCCAGGATCTGCAGACTGATCAGATTGGTGTGAAGAGCGATGATTACGTCAACCAACAAGGCGCAGTGACGTATCGTGGCGACAGCTACATTGCGCGACTGAATGCTCAGCAATATCAGCTGGCTACCGTTTCCAACATCACACCGTACGGTCGTCTGCCGCAGATCACCTTCAATGGTCAGCTGCCGTACCATCCGGAAGGTCTGAATTTCGATTACGAGACCGAGCTGGTTCGTTTCGATCGCGATCTACGTGATGGTGACTTCATCAATGAAGATGGCATTGCCGAACGTCGTCTGGACACAAACATCACCGGTCTGGCTCGCGCTAACGGTGATCGCCTGAATCTGAAGCCGGGCGTCAGCCTGCCGATGAACTGGACGTATGGTTTCCTCAAACCATCGTTGAAGTATCAGTACACGCAGTATCAGCTTGATCTGGACAGTACCGGTAAATCGCAGATCGATGCGATGACCGCAGAACAGAAGAAGCTCAACGGCGAATTCGATAGCAATCAGAACCGCGGTGTTCCGATCGCCAGCATCGACAGCGGCCTGTACTTCGACCGCAACACGTCGTACTTCGGCAAAAACTACCGTCAGACCCTGGAACCGCGCCTGTTCTACCTCTATGTCCCTGAGGTTGATCAGGAAGACATTCCAGTATTCGACACCAGCGAAACGACGTTCAACTACTCGTCGCTCTTCCGTGACAACCGCTTTACCGGCTCCGACCGTGTCGGTGACGAGAACAAGCTGTCTCTGGGCGTGACCAGTCGCTGGATCGAAGACAACGGTTTCGAGCGTCAGCGCATCAGCGTCGGCCAGGCTCTGTACTTCAAGGATCGCAAGGTCCAACTGCCGGGTATCGCTTTCAACGATCGTGACGACGCGAAATCCGACGTTTCGCCATACGCGCTGGAATACGAATACCGCTGGAACCGCGACTGGCGCACTACTGCCGACTATAACTGGGACCCGGACAGCCGCAGCCCGCGCTCTGGCAGCGCGATGTTCCACTACCAGCCGGAAGACAACCCGAACAAGGTCGTCAACGTCGGTTACCGCTATCGTAACGACCAGGTTCGTTACGACCAGAACACCGGTCGCTGGACTGTGGGCGGTGGCGACTATGGCACCCCGGGCCAACCTGGCTACGTGAAGGACTACTACAAGATCCAGCAGCATGACTTCTCGGTCATCTGGCCGATCGTTCCGCAGTGGAACGCTATCAGCCGCTGGCAGTACGACTACAACCGCAATCGCACGCTGGAAGCTTTCGGTGGTTTCGAATACGACAACTGCTGCTGGAAACTGCGCCTGATCAACCGTTACTGGGTTTCCTATGACGAGTTCAGCCAGGAAGCTCCGCAAAACGAAAAAGGCGACCATGGCGTCTTCCTCCAAATTGTTCTGAAGGGACTCGGCGGCCTGACTGGCGCCAAGGTAGAGAGCTTCCTCGACAAAGGCATTCAAGGTTATCGTGAACGTGAAGACCAAGCTTTCTGATTGTCTGCGCCCGGTGCTGCTGGGCGCGTTGTTCCTGGGTACGGCGGCCAACGCCGCCGTACAGTCCATCGATAAAGTGGTGGCGATCGTCGATAACGACGTGGTCATGCAGAGCCAACTGGACCAGCGCGTTCACGAAGTTCAGCAGACCATCGCCAAGCGCGGTGGCGGCCTGCCGCCTCCGGGCGTGCTCGATCAGCAAGTGCTCGAGCGCCTGATCGTCGAAAACCTGCAACTGCAGATCGGCGAACGCTCGGGCATCCGCATCACTGACGAAGAGTTGAACCAGGCTGTCGGCACCATCGCCCAGCGCAACAACATGACTGTTGATCAGTTCCGTGCTGCGCTGGCTCGCGATGGCCTGAACTATGACGACGCCCGTGATCAGATCAAACGCGAAATGATCATCAGCCGTGTGCGTCAGCGTCGTGTGGCCGAGCGCATTCAGGTTTCCGA
Source organism: Pseudomonas sp. Sample_14 (assembly GCF_004307515.1). Taxonomy (NCBI): domain Bacteria; kingdom Pseudomonadati; phylum Pseudomonadota; class Gammaproteobacteria; order Pseudomonadales; family Pseudomonadaceae; genus Pseudomonas; species Pseudomonas sp. Sample_14. The sequence goes on from NZ_RCOC01000081.1 coordinate 38,253, forward strand.
GCAGGAAGTGAAGAACTTCCTCGCCTCTGACCTCGGCAAGATGCAGCTGTCCGAAGAACTGCACCTGGCCAACATCCTGATTCCGACCCCGGAAAGCGCCAACTCTGAAGCGATTCAGAGCGCTTATCGTCAGGCCATGGATGTTTACCAACAGCTCAAGCAAGGCGCTGACTTCGGTCAGATGGCCGTGGCCAAATCCGGCAGCGACAACGCGCTGGAAGGCGGCGACATGGGCTGGCGTAAAGCCGCGCAACTGCCGCCGCCGTTCGATCGTGAATTGAGCAGCATGGCCGTTGGCGACATTACTCAGCCTGCGCGTACACCGGGCGGCTTCATCATTCTGAAGCTGCTGGGCAAACGTGGCGGCGAAGCGCAGATGCGCGACGAAGTGCATGTGCGTCACATTCTGGTCAAGCCGAGCCCGATCCGCGACGAAGCCAAGACCAAGGCACTGGTGCAATCGTTGTATGACCGCATCACCGCCGGCGAAGACTTTGCCGAACTGGCGAAAAACTATTCGGAAGATCCGGGTTCCGCCCTTAACGGTGGCGACCTGAACTGGATCGACCCGAACGTGCTGGTACCGGAATTCCGCGAAGTGATGGCTTCGACCCCGCAAGGTCAGCTGTCCAAGCCATTCCAGACCCAATACGGCTGGCACGTGCTGGAAGTCCTTGGCCGTCGCGCCACTGACGGCACGGAACAGGCCCGTGAGCAGCAAGCGATGTCCGTACTGCGTAACCGCAAATACGACGAAGAGCTGCAGACCTGGCTGCGTCAGATCCGTGACGAAGCATATGTAGAGATCAAACTCCCTGGTGCAGACCAGGCAGCGCAGTGAAACCCAAGCGTTTCGCGCTGACACCCGGCGAACCAGCCGGCATCGGTCCCGACCTGTGCCTGCTGCTCGCTTCGCAAGCCCAGCCACATCCCCTGATTGCCATCACCAGCCGCGACCTGCTCCTTGAGCGGGCCGCGCAACTGGGGCTGGCCGTCAACCTGCTGGATGTCGCGCCGGGGCAGTGGCCAGATGTTCCAGCACCGGCCAATAGTCTGTACGTCTGGGACACCCCGCTCAGCGCACCGGTAATCGCCGGGCAACTGAACAAGGCCAACGCGGCATTCGTCCTCGAAACCTTGACCCGCGCCGGCAACGGCTGCCTGAACGGCGACTTCGCCGGGATGATCACCGCGCCGGTGCACAAAGGTGTAATCAACGAGTCGGGCATCGCGTTCTCTGGACACACTGAGTTTCTCGCCGACCTGACGCACACCGCGCAAGTAGTGATGATGCTGGCCACTCGCGGTTTGCGCGTGGCGCTGGTCACCACGCATCTGCCTCTGCGCGAGATTGCCGACGCGATCATCCCGGAGCGGCTGGAGCGCGTGACGCGAATCCTGCACACCGACCTGCAAGACAAATTCGGCATCGCCCGGCCCCGCATCCTGGTCTGCGGCCTCAACCCGCACGCCGGTGAAGGCGGCCACCTGGGCCATGAAGAAATCGACATCATCGAACCGACATTAAAGCGCCTGCGCGGCGAGGGCATGGACCTTCGTGGCCCGCTGCCTGCCGACACTCTGTTTACCCCCAAATATCTGGAGCACTGTGACGCAGTGCTGGCGATGTACCACGACCAGGGCTTGCCCGTGCTCAAGTACAAAGGCTTCGGCGCTGCCGTCAACGTGACGCTGGGCCTGCCGATCATCCGCACCTCGGTCGACCATGGCACCGCCCTGGATCTGGCCGGCAGCGGCAGGATCGACACCGGCAGCCTGCAAGTCGCCCTGGAAACCGCCTACCAGATGGCCGAGACCCGTTTATGAACGAGCAATACCAACACAAGGCGCGCAAACGCTTTGGTCAGAACTTCCTCCACGATGCCGGCGTTATCGACCGCATTCTGCGCTCCATCCACGCCAAGCCTGACGACCGCCTGCTGGAAATCGGCCCCGGTCAGGGTGCGCTGACCCAAGGTTTGCTGGGCTCCGGCGCGCAACTCGACGTAGTGGAGCTGGACAAGGATCTGATCCCGATCCTCAACCAGCAGTTTGCCGGCATGAGCAATTTCAACCTGCATCAGGGCGATGCGCTGAAGTTCGACTTCAATACGCTGAATGCCGCGCCGAACAGCCTGCGGGTGGTTGGCAATCTGCCGTACAACATCTCCACGCCGCTGATTTTTCACCTGCTGAACAACGCCGGCATCATTCGTGACATGCACTTCATGTTGCAGAAAGAAGTGGTCGAGCGCCTGGCCGCAGGCCCGGGTGGCGGTGACTGGGGTCGTCTGTCGATCATGGTTCAGTACCATTGCCGCGTGGAACATCTGTTCAACGTCGGCCCAGGCGCATTCAATCCACCGCCGAAAGTCGACTCGGCAATCGTTCGTCTCGTGCCCCACGCGGTTCTGCCGCACCCGGCCAAGGATCACAAGTTGCTGGAGCGCGTGGTACGCGAAGCCTTCAATCAGCGCCGCAAAACCTTGCGCAATACCCTCAAGCAATTGCTCAGCAACGCCGAGATCGAAGCCGCGGGCGTTGATGGCAGCCTGCGTCCCGAGCAACTGGATCTGGCCGCATTCGTGCGCCTGGCCGACCAGCTCGCGATACAGGTCCCGGCAGCTCCCGCCGCCGACTGACCCGCGATGAACGCTATCGGGCAGCACACCACTCTGGTTTACTGCCCGATACTTGCCTAGACTGATTCCCCATCAGCTACGCCCCGCGTTCCGCTTCGTTAAGGCCCTCTTGCATGTCCGATTCCCGTTACCAGGTCGATGTCAGCGTCGTCACCCATTATCTGGCAGACCAATCGCAACCCGAACACGACCGTTTCGCCTTCGCCTACACCATCACCGTACAGAACAACGGCGAGATTGCGGCCAAGCTTCTGTCCCGGCACTGGGTGATTACCGACGGTGACGGCCATGTCGAACACGTGCGCGGTGAAGGCGTCGTCGGCCAGCAACCGTTGATCGATGCAGGCAAGAGCCACACGTATACCAGCGGCACGGTGATGACCACCAAGGTCGGCACCATGCAAGGCTCCTATCAGATGCTCGCCGACGACGGCAAACGTTTCGATGCGACCATCAAACCGTTTCGCCTCGCCGTACCCGGAGCCCTGCACTGATGACGACTTACGCCGTCGGTGACCTGCAAGGCTGCCTCGAACCGCTCAAGTGCCTGCTCAAGCAAGTTGCCTTCGACCCGGTGCTGGATCGGCTATGGCTGGTCGGCGATCTGGTCAACCGCGGCCCGCAGTCGCTGGAAACCCTGCGCTTTCTCTACGAGATGCGCGAGTCGCTGGTCTGTGTCCTCGGCAATCACGATTTGCATCTGCTGGCCGCCGCGAAAAAGATCGAGCGCTTGAAGAAAAGCGACACCTTGCGCGAAATCATCGAGGCCCCCGACGGCCCGCAATTGATGGAATGGCTGCGCCAGCAGAAGCTGATGCATTACGACGAAACACGCGATGTTGCGATGGTCCATGCTGGCATCCCGCCGCAATGGTCGCTGCGCCGTGCGTTGAAGTGCGCCGCCGAAGTCGAGACCGCCCTGCGTGACGACAACGTGTTCCCCGCCTACCTTGACGGCATGTACGGCAACGAACCGGCGAGATGGGACAACGACCTCAAAGGCATTGATCGCCTGCGGGTGATCACTAATTATTTCACACGCATGCGCTTTTGCACCGCCGAGGGCAAGCTCGACCTCAAAAGCAAGGAAGGCCTCGACAGCGCCCCACCCGGCTACAGGCCGTGGTTTCAGCACAAGGAGCGCAAGACCAAAGGCCTGCGCATCATCTTCGGTCACTGGGCCGCGCTTGAGGGCAATATCCACGAGCCGGGCATTTCCGCGCTGGACACCGGATGCGTATGGGGCGGCAGCCTGACGCTGATGAACGTCGACAGCGGCGAACGCCTGTCATGCAAATGCGACGAGCACGGCGGGCTTGCACACACGGTTGCGCCACTTATCCCCGAATCTTCGCCAGTCGACGCGCCGCGTTAGACTGCACTTTCAGTTGAGCTACAGGAACCCGCCATGAGCGAATTCAAACGAATCCCCCCGGAACAGGCGCAGGCCCTGCGTGAACAAGGCGCCGTTGTGGTCGACGTGCGCGACCCGGCGACCTTTGCCGCGCTGCATATCAGCGGTTCGAAGCATCTCGACAACCATTCGCTGCACGCTTTCATTCAAGGCGCCGATCTTGATGCACCGACCGTCGTGGTCTGCTATCACGGCAACTCCAGTCAGGGCGCAGCCGCCTATCTGGTCAGCCAAGGTTTCTCCGATGTTTACAGCATGGACGGCGGCTTTGAGCTGTGGCGTACGACTTATCCGTCGGAAACCGCGCAAGGCACCGCCGAATAATTTTTTTGCGCAGCGCAGGCCCCGGCTGCCGTGGTCCTGCGCGCGGCAGACGAACGGTCTGCCACAACTAATTACGTATCTCGCCTTTACCTCTCGAATTCCCAACTATCCTTAAGCGCAGGCCATCCAAATCAGGGGAGAGCCGGTACACCGGCGCGCGGATCATCGGGAGTAGCTTTCGCGGTTTGTCGACCGTGGGAGAATTCTGGGGGGTAAACAGCAGCTGCCACAGCGACTGCTGCCAGCATCGACTGAGTGATCCGGCGTCGGCTCCACGTATCGAGCGAGGTGACGTCATGAGTATCTTTAGCCACTTCCAACAACGCTTCGAATCCACACGCCAGGAAGAACTCTCTCTGCAGGAGTACCTGGAGCTGTGCAAAAACGATCGCAGCGCCTACGTTTCCGCCGCCGAGCGTCTATTGATGGCGATCGGCGAACCGGAACTGCTCGACACTTCGACCAATTCGAGGCTGTCGCGCATCTTCTCCAACAAGGTGATCCGCCGCTATCCGGCCTTTGAAGACTTCCACGGGATGGAAGAATGCATCGACCAGATCGTCTCGTATTTCCGCCACGCCGCCCAAGGCCTGGAAGAGAAGAAACAGATTCTTTATCTGCTCGGCCCCGTCGGTGGCGGTAAATCGTCCCTGGCCGAGAAGCTGAAACAGCTGATGGAGAAAGTGCCTTTCTACGCCATCAAGGGCTCGCCGGTCTTCGAATCACCTCTGGGTCTGTTCAACGCCACTGAAGATGGCGCGATCCTCGAGGAAGACTTCGGTATCCCACGACGCTATCTGAACACCATCATGTCGCCCTGGGCGACCAAGCGCCTGGCCGAATTCGGCGGCGACATCAGCCAGTTCCGCGTGGTCAAGCTGTACCCGTCGATCCTCAATCAGATTGCGGTGGCCAAGACCGAACCCGGTGACGAGAACAACCAGGACATCTCGGCGCTGGTCGGCAAGGTCGATATCCGCAAACTCGAAGAATTCCCGCAGAACGACGCTGACGCCTACAGCTACTCCGGTGCGCTGTGCCGAGCCAACCAGGGCTTGATGGAATTCGTCGAAATGTTCAAGGCGCCGATCAAGGTGCTGCACCCATTGCTGACCGCTACTCAGGAGGGCAACTACAACAGTACCGAAGGCCTCGGCGCGATTCCCTTCACCGGCATCCTGCTGGCTCACTCCAACGAGTCGGAGTGGCACACCTTCCGCAACAACAAGAACAACGAGGCGTTCATCGACCGGATCTACATCGTCAAAGTGCCGTACTGCCTGCGCGTCAGCGATGAAGTGAAGATCTACGACAAACTCCTGTTCAACAGTTCCTTGTCCAAGGCGCACTGCGCACCGGACACCTTGAAAATGCTTGCGCAATTCACCGTGCTGTCACGCCTCAAGGAGCCGGAAAACTCCAACATCTACTCGAAGATGCGCGTCTACGACGGTGAAAACCTCAAGGACACCGATCCGAAGGCCAAGTCGATTCAGGAGTATCGCGATTCGGCCGGTGTCGACGAAGGCATGAACGGTCTGTCGACCCGCTTCGCCTTCAAGATCCTCTCCAAGGTGTTCAACTTCGATCCGCATGAAATCGCCGCCAACCCAGTGCACCTGCTCTATGTGCTGGAGCAGCAGATCGAACAGGAACAGTTCCAGGCCGAAACCCGCGAACGCTACCTGCGCTATCTGAAGGAATACCTGGCGCCGCGCTACATCGAGTTCATCGGCAAGGAAATCCAGACCGCTTATCTGGAGTCCTACAGCGAATACGGTCAGAACATCTTCGACCGCTACGTGCTGTATGCGGACTTCTGGATTCAGGATCAGGAGTATCGCGACCCGGAAACCGGCGAGATTCTCAACCGCGTGGCGCTGAACGAAGAACTGGAGAAAATCGAGAAACCGGCCGGGATCAGCAATCCGAAGGATTTCCGCAACGAAATCGTCAACTTCGTCCTGCGCGCCCGGGCCAACAACAACGGCAAGAACCCGACCTGGCTCAGCTACGAAAAACTGCGGGTGGTCATCGAGAAGAAAATGTTCTCCAACACCGAAGACCTGCTGCCCGTCATCAGCTTCAACGCCAAGGCCAGCAAGGAGGATCAGCAGAAACACAACGACTTCGTTACGCGAATGGTTGAACGTGGCTACACCGATAAACAGGTACGCCTGCTGTCCGAATGGTACCTGCGGGTCCGCAAGTCGCAGTGAGGCAGCTGCAAGCTATAAGCCACAAGCTGCAAGAACAAAGCGCGTGAACCCGAAAACACGGGCATTCGCTTTTACTTGCAGCTTGCAGCTCAAAACTTGAAGCTCCCCGGAGGGGCCTTATGAGCTATGTGATCGACCGACGCCTCAATGGCAAGAACAAGAGCACGGTAAACC